>CAZOGW010000038.1:0-23611 GCA_964579415.1 uncultured Acidimicrobiaceae bacterium
CGACGAGACTGCGCCACGCGATCAGGCATCACTGCGCCAGGCGAGCCGATCGGACGCCTCCCCCACCGAAGCGGCGGGGGAGGATGAAAACCTACCCACAAAGCGGCGGGGGAGGATGAAAACCTACCCACAAAGCGGCGGGGGAGGATGAAGACCTACCGACGAAGCGGCGGGGAGGACGAAGAGCCGCGGTCAGCTCAGCATCATCCGGATGAGCCCGGCGTCCACGGCCGACACGATGCTGTGGCGGTCGGAGGCTACGGGGTGGCGGGCGACTATGACCACCCTCATGCCGGCGGCAACCGCGGCGTCGGCGCCTACCTCGGTGTCCTCTATGGCCACGCAGTGGCGGGGGTCGATGCCGAGGCCGGCGGCGGCGGCGAGGTAGAGGTCGGGGGCGGGCTTGGCGTGTGTCACGTCGTCGAAGGAGACGACGGACTCGAAGTAGCGGAGCAGGTCGAAGCGCTCCAGCTTGAAGCGCAGGTCGCCGCCCCGGCTCGACGAGGCGCAGGCGAGAGGGATGCCCTCGGCGGCCAGGGCACGGACCGCGTCGACGGCGTCGGGGAACGCCTCCAGTTCGGTGGCGAACAGGGCATCGCGGCGCGCCACGTATGCCGCCTGTACATCGACGCCGGAAGGGATGGCGGCTACCGACCGGTAGTGCGCCAGGGTGTCGACGTCGGAACGGCCCTTGGTATGGGCGATGTCGGCCTCGCCGGGCACGTAGCCGTAGGGAGCCAGCACGTCGGTCCAGGCCCGGTCGGAGAGCGGCTCGCTGTCGACCAGCACGCCGTCACAGTCGAAGACGATGCCCGCCACGCCGGCTACGACGAGGCCCGGTTGCGCAGCAATTCGGAGACGAGGCGGGGGTCGGCCTTGCCGCCGGTGGCCTTCATCACCTGGCCGACGAGGAACCCGATGGGCTTCATGTCGCCGGCGGTGAGCTTCTCCCTGGCGTCGGGGTTGGCGGCCAGCACCGCCTCGACCTCGGCCTCGATGGCCCCGGCGTCGGAGACCTGCACCACGTCTCGCGCCTCTGCCACCTCGCCGGGCCGGCCCTCCCCGGCGAGCACGCCGCGCAGGACCTCCTTGGCGGCGCTCGCCGAGACCGTGCCCGACTCGACCAGGCCGTGGAGTTCCACCAGGTCGGCGCCGCTGAGCCCGGTGTCGCCCAGGGCCACACCCTCACGGCGCACGTACGCCACCACCTCGCCGGTGAGCCAGTTGGCCGCAGTGCGGCCCTCGGCGCCCCCGGCCAGGGCGTCCTCGAAGAGCGACCCCAGCTCGGCGTCGTCCACCAGCAGCGAGGCGTTGACGGCATCCACGCCGGCGGCGGCGTAACGGGCCCGGCGGGCCGCCGGCAGCTCGGGGAGCGCCGCCCGCACCCGCTGCTGCCACGCCGCGTCAACGTGAAGCGGCACCAGGTCGGGCTCCTGGAAGTAGCGGTAGTCCTCCGACTCCTCCTTGGACCGCATCGACGAAGTGGCGCCGCTCTCCTCGTTCCAGTGCCGCGTCTCCAACACCACCGTGCCACCGGACTCGACCACCGCGATCTGGCGCTCGATCTCGTGGGCCACCGCCCGCTGCAGGGAGCGCAGCGAGTTCATGTTCTTCACCTCGGCCCGGGTCCCCAGCACGTCGCTGCCGGCGGCACGGATGGAGACGTTGGCGTCGAACCGCATCGAACCCTCCTCGAGCCGGGCGTCGGACACGCCGAGCGTCCGCACGATGCGCTGCAGCTCGGCGCCGTAGGCCCGGGCCTGCTCAGGGGTGCGGATGTCCGGCTCGGTCACGATCTCCACCAGCGGCGTCCCCGCCCGGTTGAAGTCGAGCAGCGACCCGGCGGCGTCGTGGATGCGGCCGCCCTCGCCGGCATGGAGGCTCTTGCCGGTGTCCTCCTCCATGTGGACCCGGGTGATCCCGATGCGGGCCGGGCCGGCCTCGGTCTCGACGTCGAGATGCCCGCCGACGCACAGCGGCAGGTCGTACTGGGAGATCTGGTAGTTCTTCGGCAGGTCCGGGTAGAAGTAGTTCTTGCGGTGGAACACCGAGTGCTCCGCCAGCTCGCAGTCGAGGGCGGCGCCGATGCGGAGGATCCACTCGATGGCCTTCTCGTTGGGCACCGGCAGCGCCCCGGGCAGGCCCAGGCACACCGGGCACACGTTGGTGTTGGGCACCTCCCCGAAGGAGACGGCGCAGCGGCAGAACATCTTCGACGCGGTGCGCAGCTCCACGTGGGTCTCGATGCCGATGACGGCCTCCCACCCGCTCACGGAGACACCACCTGCGAGGTGGCCATCTCCGGCCGGGCGTCGAAGCCGGCGAGGCGCTCGATCTCGGCGGCGACCCGGAACATCATCTCCTCCCCCAGCGCCGGAGCCATCACCTGGGCGCCGATGGGGAGACCGGCCGAGTCGAGAGCGACGGGGAGCGACAGCGCCGGGTCGCCGGTGAGGTCGGCGGGGATGGTGCACACGTCGGAGAGGTACATGGTGAGCGGATCTGCCGTCCTCTCCCCCAGCGGGAAGGCCGTCGTCGGCGACGTCGGCGAGAGCAGCGCGTCGACGCCCTCGTAGGCGGCGGCGAACTCGCGGCGCATCAGCGTGCGCACCCGTTGCGCCTGCCCGTAGAAGGCGTCGTAGTAGCCGGCGCTGAGGGCGTAGGTGCCGAGGAGGATGCGCCGGATCACCTCGGGACCGAAACCCTGTCCCCGGGTGGCCGCCATCATGTCCTCCACAGTGCCACCCGGGTCGACCCGGAGGCCGTAGCGCACCCCGTCAAACCGGGCCAGGTTCGCCGACGCCTCGGCGGGGGCGATGAGGTAGTACACCGAGATGGCCATCTCCACCGTGGGGACGGAGACCTCACGGACGTCGGCCCCGGCGTCGGAGAGCTGGTCGGCGACGCGGCGCACCGCCGCCGCCACCTCGGGATCGGTGCCCTCGCCCATGAAGTCGGAGACGATGCCGATGCGCACCCCGGCGACGCCCGCCTCCAGGGACCTCGAGATGGCGGGCACGTCGTGGCGGATCGAGGTGGCGTCGTAGGGGTCCCACCCGGAGACGGCCTCAAGGAGAGCGGCGTTGTCGGCGACGGTCCGCGAGAAGGGCCCGATCTGGTCGAGCGAGGAGGCAAAGGCGATGAGCCCGTAGCGGCTCACCATCCCGTACGTGGGCTTGGTCCCCACCACCCCGCACAGCGCCGCCGGTTGGCGCACCGAGCCGCCGGTGTCCGAGCCGTAGGCGCCCAGGGCGGAGCCGGCGGCGACCACGGCCGCCGAACCCCCCGAGGAGCCGCCGGGGACACGGTCGGTGTCCCACGGGTTGCGGGTGGGGCCGAAGCCGGAGTTCTCCGTCGACGAGCCCATGGCGAACTCGTCGAGGTTGGTCTTGCCCACGATGACGGCGCCGCCCCGGCGGAGCCGGCCCACCACGGTGGCGTCGTAGGGCGGCACCCACCCGGCCAGGATCTGCGAGGCGCAGGTGGTCTCGACACCCCGGGTGACCAGGTTGTCCTTGAGTGCGACAGGGATGCCGTGGAGCGGCCCGCGGTCGGTTCCCTCCGCCAGCTCGCGGTCGGCGCTGGCGGCGGCCTCGGCGGCCCCGGCCCGGTCGATGGTCAGGTAGGCGTGGAGCTCGGCCTCGGTGACCGAAGCGCGCCGCATCACCGCGTCGAGCAGGTCGACGGCGGACAGCGCACCGGAACGCAACCGCGCCCCGGCGTCGGCGATGGTGAGGTCGGCGGGATCGCCCATCTCAACCACCCTCCAGGATGCGGGGCACCCGGAAGAGCCCGTCGACGCCGTCGGGAGCCCGTGCCAGCACCTCGTCCCGGTCCAGCGGAGGCTCCACCTCGTCGGGACGGAAGGCGTTCACCGTGGGGAAGGGGTGCGCCGTCGGTGGGACGCCCTCGGTGTCGATCGCCTGCACCGCGGCGGCGTGATCGAGGATGTCCCCCAGTTGGGCCCCGTAGAGGGCGAGGTCGTCGTCGGAGAGGGCGAGGCGGGCGAGGCGCGCCACCTTGGCGATGTCGATGTCCACAGGCATGAGAGGAAGGAGACTAGTGCCGTCGGCGGCGGCCACTTCGTCGAGCGTGGCGGCGTCGACATCGTCTCCCCGCTGTTCGCGAGGGGCCCAGGTACTCCTTACGTCCTCGACCCTTTCGCTGTAGAGTTGCACGACTTAAGGTCGGGGCTCGGAGGAAGCGACGGATGCAGACGACCCCAGCGACGGCCGCCAACCAGCGCCTGGAGCGCCGGCGGCGTTTCACCCGGGGGCTGGGACTGGCCGCGGTCCTGATTCCCGGCGCCTTCATCGCCATCTGGGTACTGTTCCTCGCCCGGGGCACCTCCGCCGGGCCGCTGGTGAGCGCACCGGGCCGGTTCCTGGTCACGGTCCTCGACGGGCTCACCTTCGCCGGGCTGCTGTTCGTGGTCGCATCCGGCTTCACTCTCATCTTCGGGCTGATGCGCACCGTGAACATGGCCCACGGCTCGTTCTTCCTGCTGGCGGCCTATATCGCCATCCGGATGCAGCAGGACATGGTGGGCAAGACCCGCAACATCGCCCCCGCCGACGTCAGCATGCTGGCGTGGGTTGTGCCCCTGCTGGTGGCGGCGACCATCGTCGCCGTAGTGGGCGTGGTGGTGCAGCAGGTGTTCCTGCGCTGGAACCAGGGTCAGGAGCTACGCCAGGCGCTGATCACGCTGGCCATCTCGGTGATCCTCGCCGACCAGATGCTGGCCCGGTTCGGCGGTCTGGCTCAGACCATGGTGTGGCCCGAACCGGTGGTCCACTTCTGGGACATCCTCGGCTCCCGCTACGCCTCTTCGAGGGTGTTCATGCTCGGCGTGGCTCTGCTGGTGGGGGCGCTGCTGTGGCTGTGGCTCAACAAGACCCGGATGGGGATCGTCATCCGCGCCGGCGTCGACGACGAACAGATGGTGCGGGCGCTGGGGATCAACATCATGGCGGTCTTCACCGTCGCCTTCTTCGTCGGGGCTTTCCTCGCCGGCATCGGCGGCGTGATGGGTGCCTCATTCGCCGGGGTGGCCCCGGGATCGGACGGGAACTGGCTGCTGCACTCGCTGGTGGTGGTCATCATCGGCGGCCTGGGGTCGATCAAGGGCGCCGCCGCCGGGGCGCTGCTGTACGGCATGGCCACCTCATTCGCCCCCGCCTACCTGCCGGCGCAGTACACCTTCTACAGCATCATCGTCACCTTCGCACTGCTGGCGATCGTGCTCGCGGTGCGACCCAGCGGCCTGTACGGGAAGGCGGAGTGACCCGGTGAGCGCCCTACTGCGCCGCAACGGCATCCTCGCCGGGCTCGTCGTGGTCCTGGCGGTGCTCCCCCAGTTCGCCACCGACTACTTCACCAACTCGGTGATGACCCGGGTACTCATGCTGGGCATCGCCGCCGCCTCGCTCGTCTTCCTCCACGCCTACGGCGGGATGACGTCGCTGGCACAGTGGCTCATGTTCGGCATCGCCGGGTTCATGGTGGGGAACGCGGTGGGAGAGGCCGGGTCCAAGGGACTCAAGCTGGGCTGGGACCCGTGGGTGGCAGTGGTGTTCGCCCTGGGCACCGTGGTACTGGTCTCGATGCTGCTCGGGGCCCTGGCGAGCCGCGCCAAGGGCATCTACTTCCTCATGCTGACGCTGGTGTACGCCGTTATCGGCTACTACTTCTTCGGACAGGTGACCACCTTCTCCGGCTTCGGCGGCATCACCGGCATCACCCCGCCTTCGCTGGTCGCCCAGCAACCCACCCGGCTCTACTACATCACCCTGGTCCTGGCCGTCGTCGCCTACGTCGGGTTCAAGGCGCTGTCGCGCACCCCGTTCGGGCTGGCACTGCAAGGCACCCGCGACGACGACGTGCGTATGGCGTCCCTGGGGTTCAACGTCCCGCTGCACCGGACGCTGGCGTTCACCCTGGCCGGTTTCGTCGCCGGTGTCGCCGGGATCCTCAACATCTGGTGGCGGGGGCAGATCGACCCCAACTCGATCGCCATCGGGCCCAGCCTCGACCTGCTCATCATCGCCGTGATCGGCGGCATCTCCTACCTGGAGGGCGCCTGGCTGGGAGCCTTCGTCTTCGTCATCGCCAACATCTACATGCGCAATCTTCCCCTCGCCGCCGAGATCGGGCTCCCGCCGGAACGTTTCAACACCGTGGTCGGGCTCCTGGTGCTCCTGATCATGGTGCTCTCGCCGGAGGGGCTCACCGGGGTGATCGCCAACATCCGCTCCCGCACCAGGAGGGGACCTACCGATTCCGGCAGGGCGCAAGCCGGGAGCATCGCCGAGACGGTGGAGGCCGAATGAGCCACACGCCGCGCCGAGAACACCCGAGCGCCGCGGCGCTACGGGAGACGCCAGGGAGGGGTCTGAGGACGCCTCCCGAAGGAGAGGAGCAGAGGAGCCAATGAGAGACATAACACAGGGACGATTCCGGGGACTCCTCGGCATCGTCCTCGTCCTGGCGCTTCTCGCCGCCGCCTGTGGCGGCGACGGGAGCGATGACACCACCCAAGCCCCGGGCACCGACGCGCCGGGTGACACCACCGCGGCCCCTGGAGACACCACGGCGGCCCCGGGCGGAGACGGCGAGGGCGTCCGGCTCGGCATCATGGCCGAGTGTGAGGGTGCCTTCGGCGCCTTCAACGAGGATGTCGTCGCCGGTGTCGTGCTTGCCCTGGTCCGGTTCGCCGGAGCGACCAGCAACTCGACGACCACCGCCCTGGAGGGCTTCAGCGGCGCCACCGCCGGTGGCGTGCCCATCGAGCTGGTCGGCATCGGCTGCGGTGACGACACCGCCGACCGGGCCATCACCGAGATCCAGACCCTGGTGGAGCAGGACGGCGCCAACGTCGTCATCGGCCCGCTGTCGGGCGACGAGTCGATCGCCATCGCCAACTATGCCAAGGACCACCCCGAGGTGACATTCATCGACGGCATCGCCGGCGCACAGGAGACGACCCTGCACGTGCAGGCGCCCAACTACTTCCGGTTCCACGGCGACGGCGCCCAGTGGAACGCCGGCCTCGGCGACATCCTGCACAACCAGCAGGGCTGGGACACCGTGGCCGTCATCGCCGACGACTACAGCTTCGGCTGGACGTCGGCGGCCGGGTTCATCGCCGACTTCTGCGCCGTCGGTGGCGAGGTGGTGTCGCGGGTGTTCCCGCCGCTGGGCACCACCGACTACTCGTCATTCGTGGCCCAGCTCCCCGACCCGGACGAGGTGGACGGATACTTCTGGGTGGTGGGCGGAACCGGCACCAACGCGTCGCTGGAGGCCTTCGTCAACGCCAAGGGCGACCTGACGGGTGACCAGCACGCCGGCAACCTGTTCTTCAGCCCGAACCTGGCGTCGGCTCTGGGCCCGGACATCGCCGGCGCCTACGTCGGCGGGTTCGCCACGCTGCCCGGCGACATCATGACCCCGGCGATCCAGGAGTACATCGACGCCGCCAACTCGACATGGGAGACGCTGGCCGGCGCCAACACCGGCAACGAGCCCGGCGAGCCGAGCATCGCGCTGACCTTCGGGTTCGCCTACGGCTACTACTCCGCCGGCGTGGCCCTCGTCGAGGCGCTCAACGAGGTCGGCGGCGATCTGTCGGACAACCACGCCGCTCTGCGTGCGTCGCTCGCCGCCCTGGTGCTCGACCTGCCCTACGGCCAGGTGAGTCTGGACGAGAACCGTCACGGCATCGTCGACGTCGGCCTCTCCCAGCTGGTGCTGGAAGGCGACGAGGTCGTGTCCAAGACGGTGGCCCTGATCCCGCAGGTGGACCAGAGCTTCGGCGGCACGTTCAGCCCGGACACTCCGGCCCCCTCGAGGGACTTCCCCGAGTGCGAGCCGCGGGAGCTGCCCTGGGTGGGTAACGCCATCCCGGTGGTCGACGGAGTCATCCAGGACGGTTGAGCGAGAGCGCTGAGCGAGAGCAAGGCCGCATGACCGACATCGACCACAGCGCCGCCCGGGGCACGACAGACGTCGTGCTCCGGGCGCGCGCCATAACCATGGCCTTCGGTGGGCTGCGCGCCGTGGACGGCGTCGACCTCGAGGTCGCCCGCGGCGAGCGCCTCGGGCTGCTCGGGCCCAACGGCGCCGGCAAGACGACGCTGTTCAACGTCATCGCCGGCGACCTGCACCCGACCGAAGGTACCGTCGAGATCCAGGGCGTCGAGTGCACTCATCTCCCGGCGCGTCACCGCACCGGCCTGGGGTTGGCGCGCACCTACCAGCGGACCCGCCTCTTCGGCGGGCTCTCCGTGGAGGACAACCTCTACCTGGCGCAGACCGGAAAGCTCGGTCGGCATCGCGCCCTGCGTCGCACCAGGCTCGACGGCGAGTTACGTGACAATGCGCACCAGGCAGCCGGGCAGGTGTGGCTGGGCCGGCACGTCGGCACCCGGGTTGACGACCTCTCGCATGGAGAGCGCCGCCAGCTCGAGGTAGGGATGGCGATGGTCACCGACCCGGCCATCCTGCTCCTCGACGAGCCCGCCTCCGGACTGTCGCGGGGGGAGCGGGAGCGGCTCACCGAGCTGCTCCTCGGCTTACCCACCGACGTGACGCTGGTGCTGATCGAGCACGACATGGACGTCGCCCTCAACGCGGCGGGCCGTATCGTGGTCATGGCCGACGGGCAGGTCGTCGCCGGGGGCACTCCGGAGGAGATCAAGCACGACGTCACCGTGCACGAGATCTACCTGGGCCGCGGAGGTGGGGAATGACCGGGGAGTTGCTCGCCGTCGACGGGCTCACCGCAGGCTACGGCAGGGCGGTGGTGCTGGAGGGTCTCAGCTTGTCGATGGGTGTCGAGGCGGTGTCGATCGTGGGGCGCAACGGGATGGGCAAGACCACCCTGTGCAACACGATCATGGGCCTGATCAGGCCGGCAGCGGGCACCATCTCCCTCGACGGTCGCCGCATCGACGGGATCGCCCCGGAGAAGGTGGCCCAGGCCGGCATCGGCTACGTGCCGCAGGGACGGCGGCTGTTCCCGTCGCTGACCGTGGACGAACACCTGCGGATGCTGGCCAGGGGGACCAGAGGGAAGCGCTGGACGCCCGACGCGGTGTACGAGCTGTTCCCCCGGCTGGCCGAACGCAAGAGCAACAGCGGGGCGGCGCTGTCGGGTGGTGAGCAGCAGATGCTGGCCGTGGGCCGGGCGTTGCTGCTCAACAGCCGACTGCTACTGATGGACGAGCCGTCCGAAGGGCTGGCGCCCTCCATCGTCGACGTGCTCATCGACGCCGTCCACCACCTCGTCGCCGAGGGAGTCGCCGTCCTCGTCGTAGAGCAGAATCTGTACGCGGCGACCGCGATGGCGAGCCGCCAACTCGCCATGGTGGCGGGCCGGATCGAAGCCGAGATGACCGCCGAAGAGCTCTCGGCCAGTCCGGAGCTGCAGAGACGCTATCTCGGAGTCGACGCCTGACGATCAGGCCAAGAGAGAGAACCAGAAACCGAGGAACTGAATGACGAACATCAATGTCGCGCTGCTGGGCTCGAAGTTCATGGGCCGCGCCCACTCCAACGCGTGGATGTCGGTCGGCAAGTTCTTCCCCGATGCAGGCTCCGCCCATCTCCACACGGTGGCGGCACGCAACGAGGAAGAGCTGGCCGCCTTCGCCAAGCAGTGGGGGTGGTCCAACTGGACCACCGACTGGCGCAGCGCCGTCACCGATCCCGATGTCGACCTCGTCGACGTGGCCACCCCCAACAACATCCATGCCGAGCAGGCCATCGCCGCCCTCGAGGCGGGCAAACACGTGGCGTGCGAGAAGCCCCTGGCCGACACCCTGGACAACGCCCGCGCCCTGGCCGCAGCCGCCGAAGCCTCCGACGGCAGCACCTTCGTCTGGTACAACTACCGGCGGGTCCCCGCCGTCGCCCTGGCGCACCGCCTGGTGGCCGCCGGTGCGCTGGGCCGTATCTACCACGTGCGCGCCGCCTACCTGCAGAGCTGGGGCGGGCCTTCCACCCCCCTGCTATGGAGGTTCCAGGGCGACGTCGCCGGATCCGGCGCCCACGGCGACCTCAACGCCCACATCGTGGACGCGGTGCGCTTCATCACCGGGGAAGAGATCGTCACCGTCGAAGGCGCCATCGAGCACACCTTCATCACCGAGCGGGCCGTGATCGCCGGGGACGCCGGCGGCGAGATCGCCGGCACCGGCGCCGCCACCGCCGGGACCGGGAGGAGCACCGTCGACGACGCCGTGATGTTCCTGTCCCGGCTGTCCGGGGGCGGATTGGCCAGCTTCGAGGCGACCCGCCTCGCCACCGGCTACTTCAACTCGAACCGCATCGAGATCCACGGCGAGCGGGGTGCCTTGCGCTACAACTTCGAGCGGATGAACGAGCTGGGCTACTTCGACGCCACCGGCGAGGGAGCGACCCACGGGTGGACCACGATCGACGTCACCCGAGGCGGCGACGGACACCCCTACGCCGACGCCTGGTGGCCGGACAGCCACGGGCTCGGCTACGAGAACACCTTCGTCAACCAGGCCGCTGACATCCTCACCGCCATCGGTGGAGGTACCCCGGTGGTGCCGCTCGCCGACTTCGCCGACGCGCTCAAGACGGAGACGGTGCTGCACGCGGCGCTGGCCTCGGCGAGGAACAGGGCGCCGGTGGACATATCGGATGTCTGAGATGTGCTCGGGGAGGACGGGTACTTGGTACTTGGTACTTGGTAGCCGCCATACCAAGTACCAAGTACCAAGTACCTCCCCGCAGAAAGGAGACGTTCAATGACAACGAGAGACTTCGACCCGACCTTCATGCCCGTTGGAGTGCTCACTGCAGCGCTGCAGGAGCTGACACCTCGGGAACAGCGCGACCCTGATCCGGACCTGGCCATCGAGGAATGGCTGGACTACGCCAGGAGCCTGGAGGTGGATTGCATCGAGCTGTCCTCCGCCCTGCATCCCGACGAGGCCGACGTGCCACCCGAGGCGATGCTGGACCCGGTGGCCAACACGCTCGACCTACGCCGGCCATTCGACGAGAGCCGGGCGCAACGGGTGCTGGCCTCGGTCGACGACACCGGCGTCAAGATCGCCGACGTCGCCTACTTCGACGACATGCTCCACGAGAAGCCGGACATCCGCGCCAAGAAGCACGCCTTCATGCTGCGGGTGATGGACACCGCCGCCCTTCTCGGCGTCGAGGCGGTCACCGGGTTCGTCGGCAGGGACCAGTCGAAGTCGATGGAGCAGAACCTCTACGAGTTCGAGGACTCGTTCGTTCCCCTGCTCCGGGAGGCCAAGGCACGCGGATTGCAGTACCGGGTCGAGCAGTGCCCCATGCCCGGCTGGCAGCCCAACGACAACTTCCACAACAACATCGCCTACACCCCCGCCATGTGGATAGCGCTGCACCGCATCGCCGAGAAGCACGGCGTCGGCGACCAGTTCCGCATCCACTACGACCCGTCCCATTCCATCCTGATGGGGCAGGACACCAGGTCGATGTTCCAGTACCTCAAGGACGAGGGCTACGCCTTCCTCATCGCCGGGCTGCACGTCAAGGGCCAGGTCATCGACTCCCGCGGCGTGGCCGCCTGGGGCTACGGAGGCCAGACGGTCCAGCGCGGCGACTGGGTCGACGGCGAGGTGTCCACCAACCCGGCCGACCTGGTGAATGCGTGGAAGATCCAGACCGTGCTGTGTGAGCACGAGCTGCCGGGAACGGCCCGCCACGACCCGCTGGCATACCTGCAGAACCGCACGGTGGACTGGCTCGATCATCAGCTCGCCGTCCGCGAGTTGCTCGACGTCGACCCGGCGACGATGCCGCTCATAGTCGAGCACGAGTACCCACCCGCCCGCATCCAGGACGGCGAACGGCTCCGCCCCATCCTGAAGGGCTCGATCGCCTTCACCCGCAACATCGACCGCGCCGCCGCCGCCATGTACTCGCTCCAGAACGAGGTGCTCCCCTCCCAGGGCATCGCGGTTCAGGGGGTGGGGCGAGAGGCTTTCCGGAGCTAGAGAGATCCTCTCGGCGCGGGGAAGTACTTGGTACTTGGTACTTGGTAGCCACGGAGGTGTCGGCTCGTACTCCACGACGCTGCGGACGTGCCGAGCCGGGATTGCCCGCGGAGTAGCTGCGCGGCATCACTTCACGTCGCAACTTTCTACGATGCGTAACAGTCTCACGCCTGGCACTAAGTACCAAGTACCAAGTACCCGCCTGCCCGGAGACCGACACCTCCTGCGAGATCTCGCGCCCGCCCGTTAAATCCCATTGCATTCTCTTGTCCAGTATTCATATACTCCGCGGCGGAGAGGGTCACTGGTGCGTCGCTGAGAGAGAGGGACGCGGCCGGCTCCCCTGATGCATGGGAGGTGCAGGGAGATGACCGAGGATCCCAAGGCCCCGTTGGGTGGGAACGATTCCGGAAAGGGTGGTATCACGCGCCGCCAGCTCCTGAAAGCGGGTGCCGTCGCCGGCGCCGCCGGAGTGGTAGCAGGACCGGCTGCGGCCGCGTCCGCCAGTGTGAGCGCACAGTCCACCGAAGAGATGCCGGACGTCGTCCTCATCCGGGGCAAGATCCATACGTTCGACGCCAACAACAGCGTGGTCGACTCGGTGGCGATCAAGGACGGCAAGTTCGTCGCCCCCGGCCGCCCCGGCCGCGGGGCGCCACAGAGCCGGGTGATCGACCTGCGAGGGCGTACCGTGATCCCGGGGATCATCGACGCCCACAACCACATCGTGCTGGTGGGGAACCGCCCCGGGCACCAGGTCTACTGCGAAGACGCCTTCAGCGTCGCCGAGGTGCTGGAACGGTTCGCCGCCAGGGTGCCCGACGTTCCCCAGGACGAGTGGATCACCTGTATCGGGCCCATCACCGCCCAGCAGCTCGCCGAGAACCGCCTGCCCAACCGGACGGAGCTCGACCAGATCGACCGGCCGGCGTACATCCAGGGAGCGCAGGGCGGCATCCGGGCCAACTCGTTGGCGGCCGAGTGGTTTTCCACCCGCGGTGTCACCGTCAACGCCGACGGCGCCGTCACCGGCCCGGCGCTGCAGCGGCTCCGGGAGGAACAGCTCACCCCCGAGTCACGGGAGCGGACCGCCAAGGAGACGCTGCAGTACTACACCACCATCGGCATCACGACACACCTCGACAACGGGGCGTTCCACTCCGAGCTGCCGTCGAACGGCATCGCCAACGAGAACACCTACACGATGCACAACCCGTTCCTGGCGATCCACGCACGCGGAGAGCTGCCAGCCCGGTTGAGGATCAACTTCCTCCACCAGGATCCGGCCACCAGCGACCTGCCCACGCTGGGGGCGCGGTTGCGCAACAGCTTCAAGTTCTTCGGCGACGACTGGTTCAAGACGGGAGGCATCGGCGAGTTCACCGGTGGGGGGGTCAACGGGCTGCGTGCGATTGCAGAACTCGGCTGGCGCGGCGAGGACCACTCGCTGAACCTGTCGAGCTTCCAGACGCTGGTGAACAACCGAGCCATCGTGCATGCCGAGTTCCCGCTCACCGACCTGCGCTGGGTCATCTCACATGTCCCGCAGACGTCGCCGGCCCTGGTGGAGCAGTTCAAGAACATGGGCGGCGGCCTCCTCGTCGGGTGGGGCCCGACCCGGGGCGGCACCAACGTGGGGCCGGTCTACCGGGATCTGCTCAACAGCGGTATCCCGCTGGGATGGCACTCCGACGGCGGCGACATCACCCCGATCAGCCCATGGCTGAACTTCTTCACCACGACGACGGGACGCAACCTGCTGGGTGCCCACATCCTCGGTGACCAGATGCTGACCCGGGAGGAGACGATCTGGCTGGCGACGCGGGCGAACAAGTGGTTCCTGGTCGAGGACGACCTCGGATCCATCGAGCCGGGCAACCACGCCGACCTCGTCGTGCTCGACCGTGACTGGTTCACGGTCCCCGACGACGAGCTTCTCCCGACCAAGTCGGTGCTCACCATGATCGGCGGCAAGGTCGTCCACGACTCGGGCGTTCTCTGAGGAGGCGAGGGCGTGGCGCCTCCAGGTAGGCGCCGCGCCCGTTCCCCATCCCATCCGGCGCCGCGGGATGGCCGTCCCGTGATGCTGCACAAGAACCGCACGGTGGAAACAGGAGAGTGACTTCATGACCGACGACAACAAGGCGAGCGGCGCAGAGGCGTCAGGTGGCAAGCGCGGGATCACCCGGCGCGACCTGCTCAAGGCCGGCGCCGTCGCCGGCGCCGCCGGCGTGGTGGCCGGACCGGCGGGGGTGGCGGCGGCGGTGGTTCAGGAGCCGGCGCCGCCGGGGATGCCGGACGTCATCCTGACCCGCGGCAAGATCCACACCTTCGACGCCGGCAACAGCATCGTGTCATCGGTGGCGATCAAGGACGGCAAGTTCGTCGCCATCGGTCGCGACGGCCGTGGCGGGCCACAATCGCGCGTCATCGACCTGCGGGGACGCACCGTGGTACCGGGCCTCATCGAGGGCCACATCCACGTGGTGAGCCTGGCCAACCGCCCCGGATACCACGTCCTCATCGAGGACGCCCCCGACATTGCCGGCATCCAGGAGATCCTGGCGTCGCGGCGGCCCGGTGTGCCCGAGGGCGAGTTCATCACCTCGATGGGTGGGTGGCACACCAACATGTTCGCCGAGCGGAGGCTGCCGACCCTCGCCGAGCTCGACGCGGCGGTGCCCGACCGGCCGGTGATGTTGTACTCCGGCGGCGGCTCCGGCCCGGCGGTGGTGAACAGCCTGGGCAAGGCTTACTTCGACGCCATCGACGCCGGCGACCTGCCCCACCCCGACGCCGGAAAGGTGAACGCCGGTGCCGACGGGCTCATCGCCTCCGGTCTCCCCGGCCGCACCGCCCTTTACATACTGCGCTCGGAGCAGACGTTCGAGGACAAGAAGCGCAGCACCCGCGACGCCATGGCGGAGTCGGCCCGGCTCGGGCTCACCGCCCTGCTCGACCAGGTGCTGCCGCCGGCGCCGGGCCCGATCAACCCGGGCCAGAGCCTGTCGGGCCTGGACCACTTCCGCATGTACGACTCGTGGCTGGCGGTGCACGCCGACGGCGACACCACCGTCCGCCTCCAGATGAACTTCCTCCACAACCAGAACGACGTCAACCTGCCCGAGCTCAAGGAGAGGTTGAAGAACCAGTTCCCGCTCTTCGGGGACGACATGTTGCGGACGGGCGCCATCGGCGAGTGGGGAGCTCCGGGGGATGGCAGCGGAGCGGCCTGGACCGAAGCGCAACGGGTCATCGCCCAGGCCCGCTGGCGCAACACCAACCGGACATTCACCTTGGCCGGGCTGGAGAACATCACCGCCGGGTATGAGGCCGTGGACGCCGAGTTCGGTATCCGCGACCTGCGCTGGACCGTCCACCACATCAACGTCGCCAACGAAGGGCTGCTGGAGCGCCTCAAGGCGATGAACGTCGGCGTGCAGACCGGTTCGTGGCGGTACACCTCCGGAACCGCGGCCAACAACGGTTCGCCGTTCCGGATGGTGGTGGACAACGGGATCCAGGCCGGCATCCATATGGACGGCGTCCACATCGCCCCGATGAGCCCCTGGCCCTCCATCTACTACGCCTGTACCGGGGTCAACGCGCTCGGCGTCCTCATCAACGACGGGCAGCAGATCACCCGTCAGGAGGCGATGCGGCTCTACACGAAGGAGAACGCCTGGCACCTCAACATGGAGGACCGCCTTGGCACCATCGAGCCGGGCCGACTGGCCGACCTGGTGGTGCTCGACAAGGACTACACGACCTGCTCCGACGAGGAACTGCTGCGCATGAAGCCGGTGATGACCATCGTCGACGGGAAGGTCGTCCACGACACGGGAGTGTTGGGCTGAGCGCCGCCCGGGGCGGCGCTCAGCGGTATTCAGTATTCAGTAGTGGGAAGCGACATGAACGAAGGCACTGTCAACTGATGTAGACAAGTGGAGACGAGCCGGCTGCCCGGGTGGGCCTGACGGGGAAGGTCACGGCACGAGATGGGAGGTTCACGCATGACCGACAACGCCAACCGCGACTCTCGCGGCAAGAGGGGGATCACGAGAAGGGGCCTGCTCAAGGCGGGCGCCGTGGCCGGCGCCGCCGGCGTGGTCGCCGGGCCGGCGACGGTGGCTGCCGCCGTCGTCCAAGAGCCTCCGCCGCCGGCGGGCCCTCCCGACATCATCCTCACCCGCGGCAAGATCCACACCATGGACGACAACAACAGCGTCGTCTCCTCGGTGGCCATCAAGGACGGCAAGTTCATCGCCGTGGGCCGCGACGGTCGCGGCGGCGCCGACACCCGGGTCATCGACCTGCGGGGCCGCACCGTGCTGCCCGGGCTCATCGAGACCCACACCCACTTCGTGAGCATGGCCAACCGCCCCGGTTACCACGTGCCGGAACTGGAGCTGGCGAGCAACATCGCCGAGGTGCTCGAGTTCATCGCCGCCCGCCGCCCTGACGTGCCCGAGGGTGGGTTCATCACCGCCATGGGCGGCTGGGCCCTCAACCACTGGGCGGAGAACCGGCTGCCGACGCTGGCCGAGCTCGACGGGGCCGTGCCCGACCGCCCGGTGTACATCCAGGTCCGCAATAACGGCCCGGCGGTGGTCAACTCGTTGGGCAAGGCGTTCTTCGAGACCGTGCAATCGCCCCTGGCCGGGCCGGTGGCAGTCAGCCCCGAGGGAGCCATCGCCCAGGGACTCCCCACCACGACGGCGCTCTACCACCTGCGGGTGCGCCGGACCGACGAGGACAAGCAGCGCCAGGCCGTCGACGCCCAGAAGTACAGCGTCAAGGTGGGTGTCACCACCGTCCTCGACCAGACCCTGCCCCCTTCCCCCGGACCGCTCAACCCCACCCAGCCGCTGTCGGGCCTGGACCACTTCCGCATGTACGACGGCTGGCTGGCGGCTCACGCCGCCGGGGAGAACTTCGCCCGGCTCCAGATCAACTTCCTGCACAACCAGGGGTTCATCGCCGACCTGGGCGATCTTGCCAACCAGCTCCCCGAGCTGCGGCAGCGGCTGCGCAACCAGTTCCCGTTCTTCGGCAACGAATGGGTCCGCACCGGCGGCATCGGCGAATGGGCGGCACCCTTCGCCCTGGCGTCGGCCAACCCCAACGGCTATGCGGTGTGGTACGAAGCGCAGCGCCTGGTGGCCCAGGCACGCTGGCGCAACGAGAACTCGCCGAACAACGCGGCCAACATCCAGCAGGCAGTCGAGACCTACGAGGCGATGGACGCCGAGTTCGGGATCACCGACCTGCGCTGGGGCCTGCAGCACTGCGACCTGGCCACTCCCGATCAACTGGCGCGCCTGCGCGACCTCAACGTCTCCATTTCGACGTCGGGGCACCGCTGGCAATCAGCCGCCACGGGCGGGGTGCAGGGCCCGCTGTTCCAGCAGATGCTGGCCAGCGGCATCAACCTGGCGCTGCACCAGGACGGCGTCCACATCGCGCCGCACAACCCCTGGTACGTCCTCTACTACGCCTCCACCGGGCTCAACATCGCCGGGATCCAGATCAACGCCGGGCAGCACATCAGCCGGGAGCAGGCGCTCCGCCTGATGACCCGTGGCGCCGCCTGGTACCTCAACCGCGAGAACGAGCTGGGGTCGATCGAGCCGGGCAAGTGGGCCGACCTGCTGGTGCTCGACCGGGACTACTTCAGCGTCTCCGACGCCGATATGCGCCGCACCAAGCCCCTGCTCAGCATCGTCAACGGGAAGGTCGTCCACGACATGGGGGTGGTTGGCTGAGGGCCGCCCGGGGCGCCACTCAGCAGTATCCATTATTCGTATCAGTAGCCAATACGGGCACGCAGCCACAGGAGAGACACCGACCGAGGAGGGGTGCGATGAGCAAGGGTAAGGACAACGATCCGAAGAACGAAGGCAAGGGGGGCATCACCAGGAGGAACCTGCTCAAGGCAGGAGCCGTCGCCGGCGCAGCGAGCGTCGTCGCCGGACCCGCCACCATGGCCGCGGCCGTGGTGCAGGAGCCGGCGCCGCCGGCGGGGCCGCCGGACATCATCCTCACCAGGGGGAAGATCCATACGCTGGACGCCAACGACACCGTGGTGTCGTCGGTGGCGCTCAAGGACGGCAAGATCGTCGACATCGACGGTCGCGATCGCGGCGGTCCCGACACCAAGGTCATCGACCTGCGGGGCCGCACCGTCATCCCCGGCCTCATCGAGAGCCACACCCACTTCGTCAGCCTGGCGAACCGGGTCGGCCACCACGTGGCGGATGTCGAGCTGTCACGCTCCAACGAGGAGTTCGTCGCCTACCTGGCGGCCCGCCGGCCCGAGGTGCCCGAAGGTGACTTCATCACCGCCATGGGCGGGTGGAACCCGAACCATTGGCCGGACGGCAGGCTGCCGACCCTGGCGGAACTGGACGCCGCCATCCCCGACCGGCCCGTCTTCGTGATGCAGGGGACCACCGGACCGAGCCGGGTCAACTCGCTGGGCAAGGCGTTCTTCGAGACCGTCCAGTCACCGCTGGCAGGTCCGGTCGCCGTCAGCTCCGAAGGGGTCATCGCCGCCGGTAGCCCGTCGACGACGGCGCTTTATCACCTGCGGGTGCGCCACACGCTGGAGACCAAGAAGCGCAGCGCCATCTACGCCCAGAAGTACAGCGCCAGGGTGGGCCTCACCACGGTGCTGGACCAGACGCTGCCGCCGTCGCCGGGCCCACTGATGCCCAACCAGGCGCTGTTCTCGCTGGACCACTTCCGTATGTACGACGGGTGGCTGGCAGCTCACGCCGCCGGCGAGAACTACATCCGGCTGCAGATCAACTTCCTGCACAGCCAGGGGTACAACGCTGCATTGGGAGACCTGGCCAACCAGCTCCCCGAGCTGCGGGAGCGGTTGAAGAACCAGTTCCCCTTCTTCGGCAACCGCTGGGTTCGCACCGGCGGCATCGGCGAGTGGGCGGCGTCCTTCGCCGCTCCCACCAACGCCAACGGGCATGCGGTGTGGCGCGAGTCGCAGCGGCTGGTGGCCCAGGCACGGTGGCGCAACGAGAACGCCCAGGCCGCCGCCGCCAACGTGGGGCACGTCCTCGACGCCTACGAAGCGTGTGACGCCGAGTTCGGGATCAAGGACCTGCGCTGGGGCATCCAGCACGCCGACGGCGCCACTCCCGAACAGCTCGAGCGCGCCAAGGCACTCAACGTCGGCATCTCGACATCGGGCTTCCGCTGGCAGACGCTGGCACCCGCCTCGGGGAACCCGGTGGGGCCGCTGTTCCCCCAGATGCTGGCCAGCGGCGTCAAGCTGGCGCTGCACGAGGACGGGGTGCACATCGCACCGCACAACGCCTGGTTCGCCCTGCACTATGCGGTGACCGGCCTCGACCGGCAAGGGAACGTCAGCAACCCCGGGCAGCAGATCAGCCGCCTCGATGCGCTGCGGCTCTACACGACCGGCGCGGCCTGGTACCTGAACCGGGAGAACGAGCTGGGCTCGATCGAGTTGGGCAAGTGGGCCGACCTGCTCGTCCTCGACAGGGACTACTTCACGGTCAACGAGGCGGACCTGCGGCGTACGCTGCCGATCCTCACCATCGTCGACGGGAAGGTCGTCCACACCACCGGCGAGGTGGGGTAGCAGTCAGTATCCCGTAGCCGGTACGACAAGCGGAGGGGCCCGGTGCTCACGCACCGGGCCCCTTTCCGCGCTCTCTCCCTCAGGCTCTCACAGGTCGGCGCACTGGCCGGTCTTGCCGGACAGTGTCCGGTTGGGGGCTCCGAAGTCGGTCACGGTCGGGGCGTTGTCGCTGCACGCCAGCGGACCGCGGATGGAGTTGCCCACCACGGCGACGCCGTACCCGGCAGCGGTGCTACCCGACAGCGAGTTCCCGCTGATGGTCACCACCCCGGCGAACTCCGAGCCGGCGATGATCACCTCACCGCTGACACCGGAGATGCTGGTGGCCCCGCGGAAGGTCGACCCGAACAGGTGGATCACCGACCCGCCGGCGGCATTGACCGAGCCGCGCACCTCGCTGTCGGTGACCACCACCGAGCCGGTGCCGCTGACCACGATCCCGCCGGCGATCACAGCGTCGACGACACAGGTCACGCCGCTGGACACGGACAGGGCGCC
Organism: uncultured Acidimicrobiaceae bacterium; assembly: GCA_964579415.1. Taxonomy (GTDB): domain Bacteria; phylum Actinomycetota; class Acidimicrobiia; order Spongiisociales; family UBA5794; genus CAZOGW01. Next base: position 20,143 of record CAZOGW010000038.1, read on the forward strand.
GGGCTGGCGCCCGGTGACCGTGGTGTCACATTCCGGCGAGCCGCCGGGCAGCACCGTCGCCGAGAACTCGCCGGCGGGGCCGATGTTGCCCGCGGCGTCGATGGCGTGGTGGTCGACGGTGTGGGTGCCGTAGCCGGGCTCGAAGTCCGGATAGGACTGCTCGAACGTCGCCTTCGACATGCCGCCCGATCCCAGGTTGCCGTAGGTGAGCGCCTTCACGTCCTTGCCCGAATGCGAGAACGTGAACGGCGACCCGAACGGCTGCTCGGGGAACCCGAAGTAGTTGAACCAGCCGTCGCCGTTGAGCCGGAACTCACCGACCACGAACCCGGGACTGTTGTCCTGTGGCTCGAGCCACATATCGAACTCGTCGAAGTAGACGTTGTGCGACCGGTCGGTGGCCAGTGTGGTCACCGGCTCGGACAGCTCGGCAGGAGCAGTCGGCAGGGCGTTGTCGGATGTCCACTGCCGGGTCTCGCCGGGAGCCTGCGGGTCGGCCGGGTCGGTGACCGTGGCCGAGACGGTGTGGTTGCCGACCGGGAGCCCGAGCGCTCCCAGGTCGAGGGTACGTGCGTTGCCCGTGTCAGGCACCGTCTGACCGTTGACCCGCCAGGTGACGTTGTGGACCCGGTCGGTGGGATGGGTGGTCTGCACCCACACCACCTCGTCGCCCGCCACCATGAGGTTGGTCGGCGTCGAGTTGGTGAACGCCGGGGCCGGGGACGCGGGCGCCAGCGGCGCGCCCACCGTCCACTGCCGGGACTGTACGAACCTGGGGCCGTTGCCCTGGGCCGGGTCGCGCACCCAGTCGATGGCGTCCCGCACCTCGACCGCGATCACGGCGCCGGCCGCCAGGCCACGCCCCGCCAACTCCAGGTCGCGGGAGTTGTCGGTCCCCTCGACGACGGCGCCGTTGATGCGCCAGGTGACATCGAGCTCGTGGAACTTGGGGTGCATGGTCTCCACCCACACCACGTCGTTGGGGCCGACCTCACCCAGCGGGGTATGGCCGATCCACATGGCGTTGGCGTTGCGGCGGCCGGTGATACGGCCCACCATGTGCTCGCGGCCGACCTGGTCGAAGTAGAAGCCGAGCCAGCGCATCATCGAGTGCTGGCTGGCTCGCCACACGTTGCAGCAGTTGTACAGGCCGCTCTCCCAGCTCGCGCCGGGGTAGTCACGGGCGCCGATGAGCCCGCCGGACAGGCTCTCCTCACCGAGCCACCGCCACCACTTGGCCTGCGCCGCGATCATCTGCTCGGCTGTCATCCGGGTGTGGTGGATCGAGCTGGGCTCGTTGTTGCCGTGAGGGTTCCCCGGCGTGGGGCGTAACGAGTACGGATACTCGTCCTGGAGCGTGCCCAGCGAGTGGCCCAGTTCGTGCATCGAGACCAGCGGGCCCTGCGGGCCGCCACCCGAGGTGGTGGCGTGGACACCACCGATGCCGCCGTAGGTGAAGGTGTTGGCGATCGCCAGCGTCTGCAGGTTCTGCGAGTTGGAGGGGATGCCGAGCGCCGGGGCGACGTAGTTGTTGAGGTACATGGTGCGCTGCGTGGCGCCGTTGGGAGTCCCCGCCGGGCTCCCCAGCGGGGCCGGACCGTAGGTGATGCCGCGTGCCAGCGGGTCGGAACAGCCAACGTCGTACCACAGCCGCAGCGGCGTGTTCTTGTTGTTCTTCGGCCCTCCCGCCTCGTCCGGGTCACAGCGGATCCCGGACTCGCCGGAGACGATGAACAGCGCGTACACGTTGATGTAGTTGCGGTAGCTGCGGAACGGCTCGACGCTCCACAACACGTTGAGGTTGCGGTCGACGTCGCTGTCGAACTGGTCACGCTCGGAGGCGGTGTACCCGTCGCCCATGATGATCAGGTTGAGCCGGTCGGTGGCGGGCCCGGTCACCTGCAGGGGTATGACCTCGGCGCTGCCCACCGGCGGCTGCGCCTCGGCCCGCGGTAGCGGGGCGAACAGCACCGTGGCGAACAAGGCCACGACCGCGGCCAGGGTCAATACCCCGCGCCGCGACAAGACAGGAATGGACATGCAGGTTCCTCCTAGGCGTTTCTCCCTCTCGATCGGTGGCTCGCCCCTCGATGCTCAGCCGGCGGAAAGTGCCTCGCCCGCCTGCCCGTTCGCCTCGGGCGGCAGCCCTCGATCCCACCGGGAAACCTACCCAGGGTCGCCAGATCCCGCAACCAGGAAGCGTTTCAGGGAGGCGAAGGCGGCGTCGAGCCGGTCGAGCACCACGAACTCGCCCGCCTGATGCGCCACGGAAGGGTCCCCGGGACCGTAGTTGACTGCGGCGACACCCCGGGCGGTGAGCCGGGCGACGTCGGTCCACCCCTGCTTGGCGTCCACCTCGGCGCCGAGAACCGCTTCCAGGCGATCGAGGTGAGGGTTGCCCTCGGGGATGAGCCCTGCAGGGGCGAAGTCCTTGATGACGATCTCGTCGGCGCCGGCGGCCACCTGGCGCAGGCGGGCCTCGGCGGCGGCGCGGTCGTAGATCGGGGGAAAGCGGTGGTTGAGGTTGACGACGAACGAGGAGGGGATGACATTGGTGGCGATGCCGCCTGCCGCCTTGGTCACCGAGAAGACCTCGGCGTATCGCAGCCCCCGCACCTCGACAGGCTCGGGCTCCCTGCGGTGCAGCCCGGCGAGCCACTCCCCCGCCTTGGTGATGGCGTTCTCGCCGAGCCAGGGCCGGGAGCTGTGGGCGGCGGTGCCGCGGAACACCACGTCGGCGTTGAACAACCCGTTGCAGCCCAGCTCGAGGCGCAGGTCGGTGGGTTCGGTGACGACGGCGAGGACGCTCTCCTCCAGCCAGGGGACCCGGTCGAGGACTTCCTCCAGGCCGTTCTCCTGTGCCGGCCCCTCCTCCTTGTCGTAGAAGACACCGACGACGTCATAGGGCCCGGCGGCGACGTCGTCGTCCTCGAGGAGGTGGATCATCACCGCCAGCCCGGCCTTCATGTCGGACGTGCCCACGCCCCACATACGGTCTCCCTCGATCCGGGCGGCGCCGTTGCCCTGGACCGGGACGGTGTCGGTGTGGCCGTAGAGGGTGATCAGGGGACGACCGGTGGTCTCGCCCACCACCACGGAGTTGCCCAGCCGCACCACGCCGCCCAGCCCCCAGCGGGGCAGCAGCCGCTCGGCGATGGCGGTACAGATGCGGCCCTCGTTGCCGGTCACCGATTCGGTGTCGACCAGCGCGCGCAGCGTCTCGTGGAGCGGGTTCACACCTCCACCTCGAAGGTGCGCAGCGCCTCGTTGAGCGACGTCTTGCGGTCGGTCGCCGCGCTGCGCTTCCCGATGATCAGCGGGGTCTGCAGGTGGTAGGTGCCGGCGGGGAACTCCTTGGGGCGCGATCCGGGGACGACGATCGAGTTTGCCGGGACCCGGCCCCGGATCTCCACCGGCTCGGGGCCGGTGACGTCGATGATGGGGATGGAGCCGCTGATGGTCGTGTTGG
>CAZOGW010000039.1:0-23353 GCA_964579415.1 uncultured Acidimicrobiaceae bacterium
TCGGCGAGCACGAGACACAGCGGCGCTCCTACCCGCAGTCGTTCGGCCAGTACGAGACCGGCGGGTTCGAGACGGTGCGCCGCTGGGACTACCTGGGCAACGCCGGCCGCATCGCCGAGGAGGCCGCTGCCCTTCTCACCGCTCCGGAGATGGAGGAGGGGGAGAAGCAGCTCATCCTCGACAGCTCCCAGCTCGCCCTGCAGATCCACGAGTCGGTGGGCCACGCCATCGAACTCGACCGCATCCTCGGCTGGGAGGCCGCTTTCGCCGGCACGTCGCACCTGGAACTCCCCAAGCTGCATGCGCACCGCTACGGGTCGGAGCTGATGAACATCGCCGCCGACGCCACCATCCCCGGCGCCCTGGGCACCTTCGGTTACGACGACGAGGGCACCCCGGCGCAGCGGGTCCCCATCGTCGACGCCGGCACCTGGGTGGGGGTGCTGTCGGGGCGTGACTCCGCTGCCGTCGCCGGCCTGCCCCCGGGCGGCATGGTGCGGGGCGACGGATTCAACCGGCTCCCCATGGTGCGCATGACCAATGTCGGGCTGGTGCCTGGATCCGGCACGCTGGCTGACATCATCGCCGACACCGACGACGGGGTGTACATGGTCGCCAACCGCTCCTGGTCCATCGACGACAAACGGCTCAACTTCCAGTTCGGCTGTGAGATCGCCTGGGAGGTCAAGGGCGGCAACCTGGGCCGGATGCTGCGCAATCCAACCTACACCGGCATCACCCCGCAGTTCTGGGGAACCCTGGACCGGCTCGCCGGGGAGGGGGAGTGGGTCCACTGGGGCGTCCCCAACTGCGGCAAGGGCCAGCCGATGCAGTCCGCCCACACCGGCCACTCCGCCGCCCCGGGACGTTTCGCCAAGGTGAGAGTGGGGGTGAGGGCATGAGCGACCTCATGGGCATCGCCGAGCAGGTCCTCGACCTCGTCGGCGAGCGCGCCGAGGCGGAGGTTGCTGTGAGCGGCGGGTCGTCGTCGCTGACCCGGTTCGCCAACTCCTTCATCCACCAGAACGTCGGCGAGGAGGGCGACAGCCTCCACCTGCGGGTTGCTGTCGGCGGGCGCGTCGGCACCGGCGCCACCACCAACCTGGAGCCCCTGGCGCTGGCCCGGTTCGTCGACGACACGCTGGCCCGGGCGGCCCTGGAGCCGGTAGACGAGGACTGGCCCGGCCTCTCCGAGCCGGCCGCCCCCGTCGCGGTCGACCACTACGACGAGGCGACCGCGGCCGCCTCGCCGGCCGAGCGGGCGGACCAGGTGGCTGCCTTCGTCGCGGCAGGCTCCGGCATGCTGGCCGCCGGCTACTGCTCCACCAGCGGCACCGAGACGGTGTTCGCCAACTCGGCGGGAGCCCGTCACCGGGGTCGCAGCACCCAGGCGGTCCTCGACGGAATCCACCAGACAGGCACGTCCGCCGGCTCCGGCCACGCTGCCTCGGTGCGCGTCGGCGACATCGACGCCACCGCCGTCGGTTCCCTTGCCGCGGGCCGGGCCCGGGCCTCGGCGTCGACGTTCGACCTGAAACCCGACGAGTACCAGGTGGTGCTGTCGCCCGAATGTGTCGCCACCATCGCCGTGTTTCTGGTGTCGTACGGGTTCAACGCCAAGGCGTACCAGGAGGGTCAGTCGTTCGTCGAGCTCGGCGTGCTCCAGTTCGACGAGCGTGTCGACCTGTTCGACGACGTAACCGACCCCCGGGCGATGGGCGTCGGTTTCGACAGCGAGGGAACCCCAAAGCGTCGCCTCGACATGGTGTACAACGGCGTCTCCAATGCCCTTCCCCACGACCGGCGCACCGCCCGCAAGGCCGGCGTCGCTTCGACCGGCCACGCCGTGCCCGGCTCAGAGGTGTGGGGCCCGTTCCCCACCTCGGTGTTCGTCGGCGGCGGCGACGAGTCGGTCGACGATCTCATCGCCGGTGTGGAGCGAGGTGTCTACGTGGCGACGTTCAACTACTGCCGGGTGCTCGACCCGAAGACGATGGCGGTCACCGGCCTCACCCGCAACGGCACGTTCATGATCGAGAACGGAGCGATCACCGGTGCCGTGAGCGGGTTGCGGTTCACGCAGTCGTTCGTGGCGGCGCTGGAGCCGGGTCGGGTGCTCGGTGTCGGAGACGACGCCCGCTTCGCCGACTCCGAGTTCGGCGCCGGGCTGGTGCATGCCCCGTCGATGCGCCTCGCCGGCTGGAACTTCACCGGCGGCAGCGCCGGATGAGATCCCGCTGGTGAGTGTGCTCGACTGGTTGCGCCGCCCGCGGCTGGTGTCCGTCGCCGAGTTCGTCACCACTGAAGCCGCCGACGCCGCCTGGGCGGCCCTCAACGAAGCGGGCATCCCGGCCTCCGTCGTCACCGACAACACCGCCCTCGGCGACCCCGCCATCACCAGGGTTTTCGTCGAGAAGCCCCACGTCGCCTCGGCTCAGCAGGTCATCGCATCGCTGATGGAGGGCTGACAGCAGACGCGTTCTTCGAGTCTGTTCCAGCATCTGTTGGACGGCGGCTCGTCGTCTCCCTTCGTAGCGAGATGCAATGCGCACCCAGCCACGATGCCGGTCGGGGCTTGGCGTAGCGACGGGGAGGCGCTCGGTGCCCTTCTTGATTTTCTCGGGCAGCGACAGTCATATGCCACACGACGTGGCGTGTCGCTACTTCGGCGCAGGGCCGGTTGCGAACCCGCGTGTTACATCACTTGTGGCCTAGTGTTATCATCTGGCGATGATCCGCACGCAAATCTCGTTGTCGGAAGAGCAGATGCTGCAGGCTCGGGCAGAGGCCGAACGTCGCGGGATCTCACTTGCCGCCGTCATCAGGGACGCGCTCGATCGGATGCTCGCCGAGGGAGATCGCGCCGAGGTCCGCGAGCGAGCCCGGGCCGCCGTCGGCGGCTTCCGCTCGGGTACCGCACACACCAGTGAGGACCACGACCGGGCGCTCGCAGAAGGCACTCGTTGGTGATCCTGGTCGACACATCGGCCTGGTATTCCCTTCTCGACGAGGACGACGTCCACCACGACGCAGCCGTCGCCCGGTGGGGCTCCCTGCTGGACGCGGATGTGCCGGTGACCCACAACTACGTGGTGATCGAGACAAGCGCACTGGTGCAACGCCGGCTGGGCATGGACGCTGCCGCTCAGTTCCACCGTGCGTTGTTGCCTGCTGCCGATCTGCTGGTGATCACAGAGGCCACACACGTGCGTGCAGTCGACCGGTGGATCGCGGTCGGGAACCGCAGTCTGTCCTTGGTGGATGTGGCCAGCTTCGTCGTCATGGAGGACCATGCCATCGAGTCGGCGTTCGCCTACGACTCGGACTTCGTCGCCGCCGGGTTCGCCACCCTCGGCTGAGCCCACCTCATTGAGCCCTCTCGTCCTTCCGCAGCAGAGCGCTCCGTGACGAAGCGGACGTTGGCCGCCTACGTGACGTTTGGCCGTGGTGCGGGACGAGGCGGAAGGCGGTCCTATCGATCAACACGCCGGGCAAGTCGTCGATACGATAGCGCTATGATAGCGCGATGGCACTGCAGCCGACGATGATCCAGCTCAGCGAACACGAGCGTGCCTTGCTCGCTGACGCGGCGACGGCTGAAGGGGTGTCGCGATCCGAGTTGATGCGGCGGGCGTTACGTCACTACCTGAAGGAGCGGACCGAGGCTCGTGTCTCTCGGCTGATCCGTGAAGGTTATGAGGCCATACCGGAGGCCGACACCGAGATGGACGCCGCGATCATCGGTGCCCGGCGGATGCTGAGCGACCCGGACCTGGAATGGTGAGTCGCGGCGAGGTCTGGTGGGCCGAACTTCCCGACCTCGACCCACATCCCGTGCTCGTCCTCACCCGGGATGCGGCGATCCCGGTCCGCCGCAAGGTCACCGTCGCCCCGCTCACGACCCGGGTGCGCGGGATCCCGGTCGAGGTTCCTCTCAATGCCGCCACCGACGGTGTCGCCAAGGACTGTGTGGTCAGCCTCGACAACGTCGAGACCGTTCCACAGTCCCTGCTGACAGAGCGGATGGCCACACTGTCACCGCAGCGGATGGCCGAGGTGTGTGATGCCCTGGGCCTGGCGATGGGCTGCTGACGTCATCAACCTTCCGATAGCAGCGGTCCCTTAATCACACCCTAAGACCCCTGTGTCAGGATGCCGCGCATGGCAAGACAGGGTGGGGGCACCAAGGGCGGCCCCGGCGAACCGCGCTCCGAGAAGGGCATCAGCAGGCGCCGTTTCATCACGCTGGGCGCAGCCGGCGCCGCGGCTGCCGTCGGATCCCAGCACGGGCTGGTTGCGCTCGCCGCCTCCGGCCCCGCCGTCGCCCAGGCGGTCGGCCGGGGACCGACGATGACGGTGATGCTGCGGCGCCGCGACGACCAGCTCTCCCTGCTGTTCGAGCTGTGGAACCTCCGCCTCGACACCAGGAGAGACCAATCCGAGTTGGTGCGGGCCGGCTCGGGCGATGCCCACGTGGTGGTGGTGTTCCCGCCGCAGCACGTCCAGGAGGAGGCGTTCTACGAGGCCGATCCCAATCTGGAGGACGACGACGCCCCGCCCGGCGCCGAGCCACCGAGTGAGCCTCCCGTCGGGGCTCGGATCGCCGGGCCCACCCGTCTCGCCTTCAAGGTGCCCAACTCGATCGCCTCCATCCCCTTCACCGCCGATGCCCTGCTCGACTGGGACCAGTGGGTGCCGTCGGTGGTCCCCGTCGCCCGCGCCTCGGCCGCGGTGCAGCCCATCGGGGCGTTCGAGATCGTGCCCCGGCTGCGGGCTCCCTCGTTCACCCAGACCGCCATCGAGCTGCCGTGGTGGCTGGTCCTCTCCCCGCACCAGCAGACCGGTTGGTTGCACGCCACCGGGCCGGTGACGCGCGACGGAACCACCGAGCTGTGGCACAGCCGGATGGGCGGGCGGGCGCCGGCAGGGGAGACCGACGAGACCGACCGGGCCAGGATGACCATCCGGGCGGTGTGGGCCCGGGACCGCAGCTTCCCCCACTGGCTCAACGACCAGGACAGCGTTGACCCACCCGGCGGGGAGGCCTTCGTGCCCTTCCACCCCATCGGGATGCCGTTCCGCACGCCGCTGTCACCCGCAGACCGGTTCGACCTGGTGGTGTCGACGTCCGACTACGAGCACAAGGTGTCCGAATCCACGTACCTGCCGCTGCCGGCGCAGGTCAACCGCCTCATGCTCTCCCCCCTCGGAGCCTGGCTCGACGCCCACGGCGCCTGGGACTTCACCACGTCGGGCACGAGCCTGGAGGCGTGGCGGCACCAGGCCACCCTGGGGCGGGACCACTACGTGCGGGTGGTCCGCGCCGGCTACCTCTTCCCCTTCGGTCACGCCGCCTCGCTGATCAAGGTCAGCGAGCGCAAGTTCCGTACGATCAGCGGAGGGCGCCTGAGTGGGCGGCGCATCGCCTACCTGTTCCAGCGTTACTTCATCGTCGTGCGCCAGCGCCGGCTGGGGTATGGGGGGACGTTCCAGCCCAGCCAGGGGCGCGGGTTCCCCTTCAGCGAGGTTGCCATCACCACCTCGATCACGCCCAACCTCGACCCGCCGGGGGGACAGCCGCCGGTGGGTCAGAACGACCAGATCTTCGTGCCCAAAGTCGGCAACCAGCCCTTCCTCTTCCACATGGTCGGCACCGACCGGGCGGGGAGGTCGATCGACTTCGAGGCGGCGGCCGTGTTCGTCGACAGGGAGCTGGCCCACGACTCGACAGGGGACATGGACGACCTGCGCGACTGGTACAACGAGGACCTTGCCGAAACCGCCCCCGAGCGGACCTTCCAGCTCGATGGCGCACGTGTGGCCGTCGCCCCGCCGGATGCGCCCGGCTCCACCGACATCGAGATCCGCCGCTTCACGCTGGGGACCGAAGCGCCGACGGTGAGCAACGAGGTCCAGCTCGAGGCGGCCAACCAGCCCGCCTTCTTCCCCACCATGGCGGAGGCGACGATCCGGCTGGTCGCCGCCGAGGTGGCGGTCGGCGGCGCCGTGGGGAGCGCGCCGGTGGTGGTGCTCTACCCCGACTATGTCCAGAACGGGTTCGACGGGCCCGGCGAGGTGTTCGTGGCCCTGAAGGACACCGGCAACCCCGCCGGCCTCGACTTCGGCGCCAGCCAGGCCGGCGACCGCTCCGGCGGGGTGGTCACCCCCAACATCGGGATCACCGCACTGTCCCGCCAGACCGGCACCGTCGGAGGTCCTCCTGCCCAATTCGACGGGGGCAGCTTCGACCCGACGGCCTTCTTCCCCGGAAGCGCCACGCTCCTCGGCGACATCACCCTCCAGGACGTCATAAACCTGGTGTCGGGGACCGACTTCCTCACCGACCCTGCCAAGCGGGACAAGGTGATCCAGCTCGACACCAAGGAGGTGGGCGGCAACGTCGTCACCGAGCTGCGCTGGCTGCCGGAGATGAAGGACATTCCCGGCCTGTTCATCGCCTCCATCGGCAACCAGGGCTCCGTCCTCGACCTGCGGGCCACCATCACCATCCCCAAGGACAACCCCGGAGGGGCCACCTCGGTGGTCGTGGGCGACCTGCGCACCTTCCAGGTATGGCTGCTGCCCGGCACCACCTTCATCAAGGTGCTCTTCGACCGGCTCCGCTTCCAGGCGGAGACCGGCAAGAAGTCCGACGTAGACGTCGAGATCCGCGAGGTGGTGTTCGCCGGTCCGCTCGAGTTCGTCAACGACCTCAAGGACTACCTCACCTTCAGCTCCGACGGGTTCTCCATCGATCTGAAGCCGACCCACCTCGCCGCCGGCTTCGCCATCCCGCTCCCCAACATCTCGGTCGGGGTGTTCTCGCTGAGCAACATCACCTTCGGCGCCGGCACCACCATCCCCTTCACCGGCCAGCCGGTCCGCTTCCGCTTCTCGTTCTCAACCAAGGACAACCCGTTCCTCCTCACGGTGTGGATCTTCGGAGGCGGCGGCTTCTTCGAGCTGGGCATCGGGGTCGACGGCGTCGAGGAGTTCCAGGCGGCGCTCGAGTTCGGCGTCGCCGCCGCCATGGACATCGGCGTCGCCTCGGGGTCGATCAGCATCATGGCGGGCATCTACCTGGCCATCGGCATCGCCACCCCGGCCAACCCGGACGGGGCCTGCGAGCTTTCCGGCTACATCCGCCTCAAAGGTCAGGTCGAGGTGCTCGGCCTGATCACGCTGTCGCTGTTGATGGAAGCCGGGTTCACCTACATCCCCGACACCAGGAAGGCGCTGGTGCGGGCGTTGATCATCGTCGAGATCGACCTGCTCATCTTCAGCGGCTCGGTCGAGGTCGAATACGAGAAGCGCTTCGGCGGCTCCAACGACCCGGTCTTCCATGAGGCCATCGCCCCCGCCGACTGGGACCGCTACGTCGACGCCTTCGCCCCGATCGGAGTGTGAGCCTTGCCTACCGACATCATCTGGACGGCACTGCCCAACGGCCGCGACGGCGACCGGCTCCACTTGTCGGTGCACGTCAGCCCCCGGCTCACCCACCCGTCCGGGGCGGGCACCCTGGCCGACTTCCCCGCCCTGGTGTCGTGGCCGCCCCCTGACCTCTCCTTCGAGGTGGTCTTCGCCGGGCTGAACCCGATGCGGGGCACCATCGTCACCACGGGCGACCCGGCGACGTGGGGGCTGCTGTTCCCGCCGTCGAGCCCGGTGCGCTCGTTCGTGCCGCCCGACCGCAGCGGCATCCCGATCCACACCTACCCGGTCACCAAGATCGCCCAGTTCCTCCAGGACCACTACAGCGAGGTGGCGGTGGACTCCCCGGAGACGTTCCCCGCCATCGCCGACCTTCTCGCCTCGGGCTTCGGCGCCATCGAATACGCCGGGCGCGTCGGCGCCGAGCGCTGGCGCGACAACCAGGCGACGCTGCGACGCATCCTCGACAACGTCGGCGCCGTCGACACCAGGGACCCCTCGTCGGCGACGTTCGACTTCGTGCAACTCGCCGACTTCTTCGCCTCCGTGGACCCCGACGACCCGGCGGTGGCGGCGGTGCTGAACAGCCCGGTGCCGCTCCCCGACCTCGACTTCCACGATGCCGTGGTCGCCTGCAACCAGCACCCGGCGCTGTTGCGCCGCCTCGGGTTGGTGATCGACCTCGACATCGACCTCTCCCAGGTGGCGGTACCGCCGGCCGGGGCGACGACGGTGAGCGTGGTCCCCGGGGGGCTTGCCGGGACCGCCGTCAACACGCCGCGCACCCACTGCCAGGTGACGGGAAGCGCCTTCGCTGCCGTTCCCCGGCCGGGCACCGCTCACCTCGCTCCCGGGTGGCTCCGCCTCGACGACCCCGGCGAGTACCAGCCGGTCCAGGTGGAGGTCACCGGCGGCGGCATCAAGGCCATCGACTTCGCCGCCAACCTGCAGCGCAAGACGCTCAACAGGACCGTCGACACCCCCGAAACCAGCTCGCTGCCGACACTGCGCTCCGACGGCTTCATGGTGGCTCGGCTCGGCAACGCCGCCGAGCTGCACGACAAGCTGGCCACCACACCCGCCAGGGAGAGCGCCCTCGCCGGCGGGACCCTGGAGCTCTACCTCGACGACCTGGTGCGCGGTTACCGCGTCGACGTGTGGGACTCCCGGTCGACGAGCTGGCATTCGTTGATGTGGCGCACCGGGGAGTACCAGCTCGACGGCGGTGGCACCGTCATCCCGGTGACGGACGAGGCCTTCATCGGGCTGGGGGCGAGCAGCAAGCCCGCCGACGACGAGCTCTATGTCTCCGAGGCCCTGTTCGCCTGGGACGGGTGGTCGCTGGCGGCGCCCCGCCCGGGCAAGACCCTCGACTCGGACCCGGCGGCGCCGGTGCCACTCATCGACCGGCCTCCCAACCAACCTGGCCCGCATTTCGACGCTCGTATCCACTTCGACGTGACCCCGGGCACCCTGCCCAGCCTGCGCTACGGCCTCAGCTACCGGTTCCGGGCCCGCACCGTCGACCTCGCCGGCAACAGTGTCGCCGCCGGCTCCTCCGACTCCACGCACGCCACCAAGGAGATCGCCTTCGGCCGGTTCGAGCCGCCGCAGACGCCGCCGGTGCTGCTGCGCACCCCCCGCGGGCCCGGCGAGTCGATGGAGACGATCGTGGTCCGCTCCAACTACGACGTCCCCGCCGCCGCCACCGCCGAGCGCCACCTGATCCCGGCCAAGACCGACGAGCTCACCGTGGAGCGACACTCCATGCTCGACGTCGCCGGCGGCGGCGGGGCGGTGATCGACAAGGCAGCCTACGGGATGCTCGCCGCCCGGGACGCGGTCAACCTGCTCAACCATCCCGACGGCGATGTCGACCCGCACGATCCCGAGGGCACCCGGTACTACGACGTGGCCTCGCTCGACGTGACCTGGCTGGCCGAGCCGGCGGTGCGCCACCTTGCCCTCCGGCTGCTCGACGGACCCAACGCCGGGTTCCTCGACCTGTACCCGCTGGTCGCCGACGGCGGGGCCTGGCCCGGGTTCCGGGCGATCCGGCTCGTCGCCGCAGAGGGCGCCGGCGCCCCGGCGCTGAACGGGCACGTGCTCACCGTTCCGCTGGAGAAGGCCGACGTCATCCGGGCCAGGCTCAGTGCCCGCCTGGACCCCGCCCAACTCGACGAGTTCGGGCTGTGGCACTGGGTGAAGTCGGTGGCCACGCCGGGGCAGCTCTCCGCGCTGACCGCCCTGGTCCGCTCCGGGCAGCACTGGATGTTCGAGCCCTACCGCATGCTGACCCTGGTACACGCGGTGCGCCAGCCCTTGCTCACCCCGGAGATGCCGCTGGACCCCTCCCCGAGCCGGGGCACCGGCGATACCTTCGCCCAGCTCCGTGGCCCGCTCACCTTCAGCCGCAAGAGCACCAGCAGGATCGACATGCTGGCGAGCTGGGACGACCCGGTCGACGGCGGGCAGGGCACGGCCGACCCGGCCGACGTCGGCGAGCAGGGGAGCCGGGAGGTCGAGGACCAGACCGCATTCTCACTCACCATCGAGCACGACGCCGACCTGCCGCCCTCTTCTCTCGAGTATTTCGAGCGCCACGAGTTCGGGGACACCAAGTACCACGCCGTCACCTACCGGGCGGTGGCCACCACCCGCTTCGGGGAGTTCTTCACCCGGCGGCACCAGGGCCCGTATGCCGGGCCCGGCTCGGTGGTCACGCTCGACACCGGCGCGCCGCCGGACGGGTTGGTACCCGGGTCGGTGAAGGCAACCGTCGCCCGTGGCGACGGCACCAGCACGGCGCTGGTGGAGGGACGCCACTTCACCGCCGACCTGGCGGCGGGCGTGTTGGAGCTCACCGCCCAGGCGCCGCCGACCGCTCCCGGCGACCAGCTCCAGGTCGTCTACCTGGTGCCGCCGGTGACGCGGGAGACCGCAGACCCGCCGACGGGACCCGATCAGCACGGCCCCCGCCTGGTGGACATCCCCAGCTCGGCACGGCCCGCCGCCCCCAAGGTGGTCTACGTGCTTCCCACCTTCGGGTGGGAGACCGGTGATCTGGTGCAGGGCGGCCAGGTGGCGGGGAAGACCAGCACCCGCCGCGGCAACGGGTTGCGGGTCTACCTGGAGCGCCCCTGGTGGACCTCCGGGGCCGGGGAGTTGCTCGGGGTGGTGACCTGGCCGCCTGCGGAACTGGCCAACCCGCCCGACCTCGACGACTCCGGCAGCGGCGAGGGCGATCCGCGCCGGCCCTACGTGACGCAGTGGGGTGAGGACCCCGTGTACGAGTCGCAGCCTTTGCCGCGGCGTTATCCCCGGCTCGTCTCGTTCCCCGACGCCGCCGCCACCCGCACCGGCGTCTCCCTGGCCGAGCTGCGCTCGTCGCCGGTCGACCTGGTCAACGTGGCCGGCCACACCGTCGGCTACGCCGCCGACCGGGACCTGTGGTACTGCGACCTCACCGTCGATCCCAGCCTGGCCTACACCCCGTTCATCCGGCTGGCGCTGGCCCGCTACCAGCCCCACTCCATCAGCCACGCCCACCTCTCCTCGGTGGTGCTCGCCGACTTCATCCAACTCGCCCCCGACCGCTCGGCGACGGTGGTCTTCGACCAGTTCGACGAAGAAGTGATGGTGGTGACACTGACCGGCCCCACCCATCTCGACGTCGAGGCCGGTCCCGGCACCCAGATCGGCTCGGCTCACGTCATCGTCGAACAGCGCGACCCGGCTCTGGGGCCCGACCTGGGCTGGCAGCAGGTGGGGAACCCCGTCCCCATGTCGGCGAGCCTCGTGGGCGGCCAGGGGCAGTGGGGCGCCCAGGTCAAGCTCCCCGGGCCCCGCATCCCCGGCATGTGGAGGCTGGTCGTCGAGCAGTTCGAGCGCCTCGGCGCCGAGCCGTTCGAGAAGCCGCCCCTCGCCAACCCGTTCCTGCGCACCCCACCCATCCCCGCCGACCGCCTGGTACACACCGACATCATCGATCTGTGACAACAACTCCCCCCGCTGCGGGGGGGACTACCGCTGCCGGAGGCTTTGCGGAGGCAGGGGGGAGGGGGGAGCGGTGCAGTGGTTCACGCCCTGCTTCGGGTATGCCAGGAATGCACGGCTCCCCCTCCGTCAGCCCTCCGCAAAGCCTCCGGACTGCCACCTCCCCCAAAGGGGGAGGACGATTCACGGCTCTTCTCGGAGTCCTGGGCGGTAGGGTGCTGGGACAGGGAACCCGGTTGGGGGACCGGCGCATGTCGAAGTTCATCGATGCATCCGGGATCATCCGCAGACCCAGGCTCGAGGCCCGTCTCGCCGAGGCATCCGCGCGCCGGATGACGATGGTCATCGCCGGCCCCGGGTTCGGCAAGACCACCCTGCTCACCCAGGTGTTCGGGCAGGGCCGGTCGATCTGGCACACCGCCACACCTGGCGACTCCTCGGCCGCCGGCTTCGCGCGGGCGGTGGTGGAGAAGATGCGTCTCGCCGTCCCGGGCGTGAGCGGCGACCTCCTGGTGGCGGTCGAGGGCGGAGGCGGCACCGAGGAGCCGGGATCGGCGGGGCGACTGGACGCGGTTGCCGCCGCGTTGGCACAGGACCTGGCGTCACACGTCGATCGCGACATCGTCCTCATCGTCGACGAGGTCCACGAGCTCGGCGCCGAAGCCGCCCGCTTCCTGGCGTCGCTGTCCCGCCATGCCTCACCGCGGCTCCACCTGGTCACCGCCTCCCGTGAGCCGCTGCCGTTCCCGACAGCCCGGATGCGGGTCTCCGGTGAGGCGGACCGGATCGACGAGCGCGATCTGGCCTTCGATTCCGCGGAGGTGGCAGAGCTGCTGGCCGACCGGATCGGTCACGAGGACGAGAAGCTGGCCTCATCGATCCATGCCCGGACCTCGGGTTGGCCGGTTGCGGTGATCTATGCCGCCGAGGCGATGGGTCGGGGAGGAAAGATCGACCTCGAGCTCGCGCTGCGAGGTGACGCGCTGATGGCCTACCTGGCGGAGGAGGTGGTCAGCCGCGAGGATCCCGGGCTCGTCGAGGCACTGGGCCTCGTGGCTCCGTTGCCCTGGCTCACTCCCGAGCTCCTGGGGCATCTGGCCGAGGGAAACGCGAGGGTGGCTGCTCTGGACCCGGCGAGGCACGTCGGACACCTCCTCGACGAGGTGCCGGGCGTGGCGCATGCGGTGGCAGTGGCGCCCGTCATCCAGGCGTTCGCCGCCGGCCGGATCCCTCCCGAGAGCGTCGACCAGGTGGTGTCTGCCGCAGCGGACTGGTACGAACGCGGCGGGTACCTCGCCGAGGCCCTCACCTGCCACCTCCGCCTCGAAGACACCGCCCTCGGGGCCGGCCTGCTGCGACGGAGGGGAGAGGAGATGGTGGCCCGGGGCCTGGGCCGGCAGGTGGCCGAGCTGATCTCACGCCTCGACGTCGGGACCGACCTTGAGATCATACTCCTCGACGCCGAGGTGCACCAACTCCTCGGCGACTGGGAGGGCGCCATGGCCGCCTACGGCAAGCTGGCCGCTCCCGGCGAGCCGATGCCTGCCCGTATCGCCTGGAGGCTGGGACTCGTGCACCACATGCGCGGGAATGTCTCGGCCGCCATCGAGACCTACCGGCTGGGCCGGCTCGAAGGCGCCGATCCGGCCGACGGCGCCGCTCTCTGCGCCTGGTTGGCCAGCGCTTACTGGCTCCGCGGCGACCTGGAGGAAGCCGCGGAACTCGCCGCCCGGGCCCTCGATCTCGCCCAGGAGACCGAAGCCTCGCGATCCCTGGCCGCAGCCCACACCGTCCTGGCGATGGTGGCGGCGTTGCGAGGCGATCGGGCGGCCAACGACACGCACTACCTCCGGGCCCTGGACCACGCCGAGCGTGCCCGCGACGTGGTGCAGACCATCCGCATCCGGTCCAACCGCGGGTCACACTTTCTCGAGGAAGGTGACTACCCGTCGGCCCTCGCCGAGATCGAGATCGCGCTGCGCCTCGCCGACATGACCGGCTTCGAGCTTTGGCGGGGAATGGCGCTGGCGAACCGAGGGGAGGTGGTCGCCCGGATGGGTTCTCTCGAAGAGGCGATCGCCGACCTGACACAGGCGAGGCGGGTGTTCCGCCGTATCGGGTCGCGGTTGGAGGCCTATCCCCTCGCCCAACTGGGGGACGTCTACGCCACGCGGGGCGACCGGTCTCTGGCGCGTTCGTGTTACGAGCAGGCCCTGGAGATGCTCGACGACGGAGACCTCCAGGGTCTGGTCCCGGCGCTTTGCGGCCTGGCCCGCCTGCTCGCCGCCGACGACAACGAGCGGGCGCGGTTGCTGGCGACGCGGGCCACCGAGGTCGACTCTGTGATCGGCCGCTCCCTGGCCCTCGTCACCATGGGCTGGGTTGAGCACGTTGCCGGTGAGCACGCACGGGCGGGGGATCGCGCGGCCGACGCGGCCGCCGTGGCGCGACTGCGCCACGATCACGCCGGGCTGGCGGCCGCCCTCGAGTTGCAGGCGGTCGCCGGCGGCACGGGGGGCGACATAGTGCTGCTGGAAGAAGCCCGATCGGTGTGGAAGGAGCTCGGGGCGTCGGTGGACGTGGCCCGGGTCGACGCCATGATCGGCGCGTCGCGGGGTGGGACCGAGGGGGCGGCACTGGCCACCATCGCCGCCGAGCTCCTCGCCCGACTGGGCGCGAAAGGCCCCGCGTTGGAAGCTCGTGCCGTGGCCGACCACCTGGCCAGCGGCGCCGACGAGGGCGTCAGGGTCGCCACGCTGGGTGGCTTCGCCGTCGTGGTCGATGGATCCGCGGTACCTGTCTCGGCGTGGCAGTCCAAGGTCGCCCGTGACGTTCTGGCGATGCTGGTGGCCAACCGCGGCAAAGCGGTCCACCGCGAGGTGCTGATGGATCGGCTCTGGCCCGAGGACGACCCGACCAAGGCTGCGAATCGCCTCTCGGTCGCGCTGACCACGATCCGCAACGTGCTCGATCCCGGCCGGGCCCGCTCGTCGGGCCTCGTCACCGATCGGGACACGGTGGCGCTCGACCTCCGCGCCGTCGCCGTCGACGTGGACGAGTTCCTCGCGACGGCCCGACGCGGGCTCTCCATGCTCCGCATAGGCGAGGGTCCCGACCACGCCCTGGCGGTGCTGCGGTCGGCGGAAGGGATGTACGTGGGCGACTTCCTCGAGGACCATCCCTACGACGAGTGGGCCATACCGCTGCGGGAGGAGGCGCGGAGCGTCTTCGTCCGCATCGCAACGGTGCTGGCCGACGCCGATACCGATATCGACGACCACGACGGGGCGGCACGCCGCCATCTGCGGATCCTGGAGCGCGACCCGTACAACGAGCGTTCCCATCTCCGCCTGGTGGAGGCCATGCTGGCGGCGGGCCGGCACGGGACGGCCCGGCGCCTCTATGGCAGCTATGCCTCCCGTATGGCCGAGTTGGAGGTCGAGCCGGAGCCATACCCGGGCTGACGGGTCCTCCACGTCCACTCGGCCAGGATGACCAGCAACGCTCCCCGCTGGCGAAGGTCCGCGGCTCCTCGCCCGGGTTCGCCACCGTGCTGAGCTCGCGCCATCGAATCTCGGTGCGGCAAGTCGCCCGCCCGTGCCAGGTCGTCGGGGAAACATGGGAGTGCCGGACGTGGCCAGCGAGACTCGGAAGGCGAGTCGTCGATCAAGTAGCGCCATGAGTAGCCGAAGCCGGAATCACCCCGGGTGACTTCGGTCCGGACGCCTTTACCGCCCGGCAGGTGCGGTATCGTCCGCAGCGATGAGCGAGGGAGTTCCCGTGGCTGGAGAAGGTGACGGCGCGCCGGCGGGATGGTACGTCGATCCGACGCGGCACCATCGAGGCCGGTACGAGGGCTGAGGTGCTGGAGCCGGCTACCCCCGTCGACCCGACCACACCGCCGGGAATGCGCTGGATACCCGGCGGCCGCTTCCAGATGGGCTCCGAGGACTTCTACCCCGAGGAGCGCCCGGTGCACGAGGTCGAGGTGGACGGGTTCTGGATGGACGAGCACCCGGTCACCAACGCCGATTTCCGCAGGTTCGTGCGCGACACCGGCTACGTCACCGTGGCGGAGCGGCCGCTCGACCCCGAGGACTACCCGGACGCAGACCCCGCTCTCCTCGTCCCCGGTTCGTTGTTGTTCCGCAAGACGCAGGGACCCGTCGACCTCAACGACTACCGCAACTGGTGGGAGTACGTGCCCGGCGTCCACTGGCGACGGCCCGGTGGGAAGGGGACGAGCATCCACGGCCGGACCGACCACCCCGTGGTCCACGTCGCCTTCGAGGACGCTGCCGCCTACGCCGCCTGGGCCGGGAAGGATCTGCCCACCGAGGCGGAATGGGAGTATGCCGCCCGTGGCGGGCTCGACGGCGCCGTCTTCGCCTGGGGCGATGAGCACTTCCCCGGCGGCAAGGCCGTGGCCAACACCTGGCAGGGCGAGTTCCCCTGGCAGAACCTCAAGACCGACGGGTTCGAGGGCACGTCGCCGGTGGGGAGCTTCCCGCCCAACGGCTACGGGCTCGTCGACGTCGCCGGCAACGTGTGGGAGTGGACCGCCGACTGGTACGTGGCCCGCCATCCCCAGCCGTCCGCCCACGCCTGCTGCGTGCCCACCAACCCTCGCGTCACATCCCCCGACATGAGCTACAACCTGGGCCAGCCCGGGGCCAACATCCCCCGCCGGGTGGTGAAGGGCGGGTCGCACCTGTGCGCCCCCAACTACTGCTTCCGCTACCGGCCCGCCGCCCGCCAGCCGCAGTCGGTCGACTCGTCGATGGCTCACCTCGGGTTCCGGTGCATCGTCCGCAAGCCAAGCCATCCGCAAGAAGGAGAAGCCGTTGACGGAAGCGACCGGGCCGTAGGGTGACAGAGAGGAGACGAACATGATCTCGGGGCACCTCGCCTCCTGGAACGACACGCCCACCCGGGCCGCGATCGAGGCCTACGTGGAAGCGGTGACCACCGACGGGCCCGACTTCGTCCCACCGGAGGCCCGTGTCGCCACCTTCGACAACGACGGCACCCTGTGGCCGGAGAAGCCGATGCCGATCCAGCTCGACTTCGCCGTCTTCCGGATGAGGGAGATGGCCGTGGCCGACCCGTCGCTGCAGGGGGAGCAGCCTTGGAAGGCGGCGTACCAAGGCGACCTCCACTGGATGGGGGAGGCCATGGTGAAGCACTACCAGGGCGACGACTCCGACCTGAAGCTGCTGCTGGCAGCCGTGCCCCGCACCATCGCCGACCTCACCGTCGAGGGCTACGACCGTGAAGTGAAGGCCTTCTTCGAGACGGCTCAGCACCCGGTGCTGAAGCGGCCCTACCGCGAGTGCGGCTTCCTGCCCATGGTCGAGCTCCTCCGCTATCTGGAGGCGCACCGGTTCACCACCTACATCGCCTCCGGCGGCGACCGGGACTTCATGCGACCCATCGCCGGCGACATCTACGGGATCACACCGGAACGTGTCATCGGCAGCTCGCAAGCAATCGAATACCGGGAGACGGGGGAGGGCAGCGACGTGCTCTACAAGTCGGAGATGGAGTTCTTCGACGACGGGCCCACCAAGCCGGTGCGGATCTGGAGCCGCATCGGGAGGCGTCCCGTCGTCGCCGGAGGCAATTCCAACGGCGACATCCCCATGCTGCGTTTCGCAAGGGCCGACGGGCGCCCGGCGCTGCGCCTCCTGCTGCTCCACGACGACGCCGAGCGCGAGTTCGACTACACCGCCGGTGCCGAAGACGCCCTGGAGCGGGCCGGGGAGAAAGGCTGGACCGTGATCAGCGTCAAGGACGACTGGTCACAGGTGTTCTCCCCCTGACAGCTCTCTACGGGACGAGGTGCCCGCCCGCAGAGCAGTGGGGGATTGCCGGGCGCGCCGCGTGATACGGGTCGCCTGCGACCGCGACGTCAGGCGAGGACGATGCCGAGGCCGCTCCCGAACATCTTGACGCCGATGACGATCAGGAGGACGGTCATGATCGCCGCGTTGTGGTCTGCGAGCCACTCGTTGAGATCCCGGAGCAGGGCGGGAGCCCGGTCACCCATCAGCAGGTAGATGCCCAGGGGGATCAGGAGCCCGAGGGTCCCGATGAGGACGAAGATTCCCAGAGCCGCGTACTCCGAGCCCGCCGAGAGGCCGGCCGAGGCGATCACGGCGGCGGCGGCCAGGGTGAGGCTCAGGTTCTTCGGGTTGAGGGCGGCGAGGAGGACACCCATTCCGAACGACTTGCCGGGGGTGAACTGGTCGATCATCTTCATCCAGCCCGGCATCTCGGCTTCCTCTCCCCTGCGGGGGCGGCCCTGCCACTGCTTGAGCCCCATCACGAAGAGGAGGGCGCCGAGGGCGATCACCGCCCATCCCACCCATGTCGCCGGGCCGGTGTCAGTGGCGGCGCCTGCGGGGTCGGCGAGGACCAGGACGAGCGTGCCGGCGACGATGAGGCCGACGAGCCAGCCCGCCAGGAAAGCGAACCCGTTGCTCCTTCCCTTGGCCGATCCCAGCATGAGGACTATGGCGATGATGGGGACCGGGCTGATGGCCACGCCCACCGCCTCGGGAAGGATCTCGCCGATGACCTGTCCCATCCTGCCTCCTGTCGAGCCTCGACGGTGGAACCTACATGATGTGCATGGGGGCTTGCCAGTGCCCGCCACCTTTCACCCGGATGATTTCTCGTGCTCCGGTCGCCACCCGAGCGGTATCACCCGGGGGATCCATCGCCCTGGCGTTCGCGCCTGGTACAACTCGACGCATGCATTTGATCGGCACCCTCCCGACGGGGGGCGCGACGCTTGGTTGAGTCCTTCCTGTGGGGTGTTCTCGCCGCGGGCTCGCTGCTGCTGGGCGCTCTGGTGGCCTTCGGTCGACCGCCGGGCAAGCGCCTTCTCGGAATGGTGATGGGGTTCGGGTCGGGCGTCCTCCTCAGCGCGGTGTCGTTCGAGCTGGTGGGAGCCGGTGAGGAGATCGCCGGGGGCTCCGGCAGCGTGGCCCTGGGACTGTTCGCCGGCGCCGCCGTCTTCACCGCCGGCGACATGCTGATCGGCAGGTTCGAACGGCGCCGCCGGGGGGACACCGGCGAGCCTGCCGGGGAGGCGTCAGGATTGTCCATCGTCCTCGGCGCGCTGCTCGACGGCGTGCCCGAGACCGCGGTGCTCGGGCTCACGATCCTGCAGACCGGCGAGGTGGGAGCGGCCATGCTGGCGGCGGTCTTCGTCTCCAACATCCCCGAGGGCGTGGCGGCCACCAGCACCCTGTTGGAGCAGGGGTGGCGCAAGGCGTCGGTGCTGTGGCTGTGGACCGGGATCGTGGTTGCCTCGGCATCGGCGGCCGCCATAGGCTACGCCTTGCTCGACGGGGCGCCGCCGGGGGTGTTGGCGTTCATCTATGCCTTCGCCGCCGGTGCGATCCTCACCATGCTCGCCACCTCGATGATGCCGGAGGCCTACGAGAAGGCGGGTCGGCTGGTCGGCTTCATCACCGTGCTCGGTTTCGTCGTGGCGTTCTCCATCTCGCTGATGGAGGGTTGAGCCGGGTGACCGCCCGCCGGCGGGCCTCGAATCACCCGGGTGATGGAACGGGATGCCGGGCGCTCCGGTTCACCGTGCCATACTCGACCGTGATCGGCAGGCGTGGTCGCCGTCGAGGAACGAAGCGGCTGTCGAGGAGAGGAGCAGCGCATGACTGACAACGAATCCGGGGCTTCCGGCTGGGTCGCCGGTGGTGTCGTGTTCGCCGCCACGATCATGGTCCTGGCCGGGGTGTTTCAGGCCTTCCAGGGGCTGGCGGCAATCATCGGCGACAACTTCTTCGTCGTGACCGGCGATTACGCCTTCAGGATCGACGTCACCGCCTGGGGCTGGATCCACCTCATCCTCGGCATCCTGGTCGCTGCGGCCGGGGTGTTCCTGTTCGGCGGGTCGGCGACGGCCGGTGTCGTCGCCATCGTGCTGGCCGTCCTGTCGGCCATAGCCAACTTCCTCTTCATCCCGTACTACCCGGTCTGGTCGTTGGTGGCGATCGCCCTCGCCGTCTGGGTCATCTGGGCGGTCACCCGGGTCATCGCCCTCCGTGACTGACGGTGGAGGCGGTTCCGGCGCGTGACGGATCGGGGTCGCGACGTCTCCCCGGGTCCATGCGCGGTAACGGCGTCGACGTGAGCGGGGCCGGTGGCGGGGGCGAGATGACGCTCGCCGTATCGCCGGTTGCCACAGGACCTGTGGCCGGCGCCGTGCACGGAGACAAGGTTTCGTGACGGACGCCACCCGAGAGGCGGCTCCCCGGCTGCTGTTCGCCTCGCTGCGCGGGTACCGGCGATCGTGGCTGACCAGGGACGTGCTGGCGGGCCTCACCGTGTGGGCCGTGCTGGTACCCGAGGCGCTGGCGTACGCCACCATCGCCGGCGTCTCTCCGGTCATCGGCCTCTACGCGGCGCCGCCGGCACTCATCCTCTACGCCGCCTTCGGCAGCTCGAGGCACCTGGTGACAGGCCCGATGGCCGCCACCGCCGCCCTCTCCGCGGCCGCGGTGGCCGATGTCGCCTCCGGTGACGACATGGTGGTGTTCACCGCCATCCTGGCGGTGGTTACCGGGGTCATCGCCCTTGTCTCCGGTCTGCTCCGCCTCGGGTTCGTCGCCAATCTGATCTCCGAGCCGGTGCTCAAGGGATTCATCATCGGTCTGGCGCTCACCATCATCATCGGACAGGTACCCAAGCTGTTCGGCATCGACGCCGCCGACGGCAACTTCTTCGAGAAGTTGTGGGGTTGGCTCTCCGATCTCGGTGACACCCACGGGCTGACGCTCGTCGTCGGTGCCGTGTCGCTGGGGATCGTGCTCGGGATCCATCGGTACGCGCCCAGGATCCCGGGCCCGCTGGTGGCGGTCGTCGTCGGCATCGCCGCCACGATGATGTTCGATCTGGGAGCACGCGGCGTCGACATCGTGGGCGACATCGACTCCGGGCTGCCCCCGCTGGGCCTGCCCGACGGTGCCCTCGGCGACTACCTGTCGCTGGCGCCCGCCGCGGTTGGCGTGATGCTCGTCGGTTTCGCCGAAGGGCTGGGTGCCGCCAAGACGTACGCGGCCCGCAACCACTACGAGGTCGACCCCGATCGCGAGCTGCTAGGTCTCGGCGCCGCCAACCTTGGCGCGGGGCTGGCCGGCGGCATGGTGGTCAACGGGTCGCTGTCCAAGACCGCCGTCAACGGCTCCGCCGGGGCGCGCAGCCAGATCTCGGGGCTGGTGGTCGCGGTGCTCACCATCGTCACCCTGCTCTTCCTGACCGGCCTGTTCTCCGACCTGCCGGAGGCGACGCTGGCGGCGGTGGTGATCGCCGCCCTCGTGGAACTGGTGGACATCGACGCCCTTGTGGCGTTGTACCGCACCTATACCCGCCGCCTGGGGAGGATCTACGGCATCGCGGCGCGTCCCGACTTCATCGCCGCCGTCGCCGCCATGGCGGGGGTGCTGATCTTCGACACCCTCCCCGGCCTGTTCATCGGTATCGGCATGTCGCTGCTGTTGCTGGTGTTCCGGTCCTCGCGGCCCAACGTCGCCAGCTTGGGCGAGATGCCCGGAGGTGTCTACGTCGACATCACACGCCATGCCGATGCGGTCACGCCACCGGGCATTGCCGTGGTGCGGGTCGAGGGGGACCTCTATTTCGCCAACGCCGAGCACGTGCGCTCCCGCATCAACGACCTCGCCCGCCGACCGGGAACCCGCGCCGTCATCGTCGACGCCGAGACGATGCCCTCGGTTGACGTGACCGCCGTCCAGATGCTCACCGAGCTGGCGGCGACGCTGGCCGACGACGGAGTCACGCTGGTGATGGCCAGGGACATCGGCCAGGTGCGCGACCTGCTGCCTGCCGAAGGGGAGGTTCCCGCCGTCTACGGTGACATACCCGAGGCCATCGCAGCGGTGCACGCCTCGTGGGATCAGGGCAGCGGCGGCGGCTGACGGGTATCCCCGATGGCGCACGTGAGCACCGGTCCGGGACAGCTCCCACGGGTGACGGCATGACGCGGTCCCGGCAGCAGGATGGTGGCCGGCTCGCCAGGTGGGTCCCCGCCGCCGCCTGGCTCGGGTCCTACCGCCGCGATTGGCTCACCCCCGACATCGTCGCCGGCGCCACCGCCGCCGCGGTGGTGATCCCGCAGGCGATGGGTTATGCCACGGTGGCCGGCCTCCCCGTTCAGATCGGCCTGTACACCTGCATCTTCCCCATGGTGGTGTACGCCCTGCTGGGCGGGTCACGGCGGCTCAGCTTCAGCACGACATCGACGATCGTCGCCCTCACCGGCCTCGCCCTGGTCACCGCAGGGGTCTCCGGGGACGACGCGGTGGCCACGGTCACCACCCTCACGTTGCTCGTCGGCGCCTTCCTTCTCGTGTTCCGGCTCATCCATCTCGGGTGGGTCGTGGAGGCTGTGTCCGAGGCGGTCATCACCGGGCTCAAGGTCGGCGTCGGCCTCACCATCATCGCCGATCAGCTTCCCCGGTTGTCGGGCATCGCTCCGGTCGACGGCGGTTTCGTGGCCGATGTCCGCAACGCCTTGTCCTCCGGCGGCGACGCCCACGCCGTCACCGTCGTCGTGTCCGCCTGCACCATCGCCGGCCTGTTCGCATTCCGGAAGTGGGTGCCGCGGGTTCCCGGCCCGCTGGTGGCGCTGGCGGCGGGCATCGTGCTGGTGGCCTTCTTCGGCCTCGCCGATCGCGGCGTCGAGCTGATTCCCGAGGTTCCCACCGGTCTCCCGCTCCCCGGGGTGCCCCCGCTGGCACATCTCGACGTGTTGTGGCCCTTCGCGCTGGCCATCGCGCTGATGGCGTACTTCGAGAGCGTCACCGCCGCCCGGATCGCACGGCGGCCCGACGACCCGCCGCTGGACAACGAGCGGGAATACGTCGCCGTCGGAATCGCCACCGTCGCCGGCGCCTTCTTCCAGTCCGTCCCGCCGGCGGGGGGGTTCTCCCAGACGCAGGTGAACAGCAACGCCGGTGCCAGGACCCAGTTGAGCGAACTGGTCACCGCGTCGCTGGCCGTGCTGGTGGCGCTGTTCCTGGCACCGGTCCTCAGCGACCTTCCCGAGGCGACCCTCGGCGCCATTGTGGTGGTGGCCGTCGCCGGGTTGATCGACCTCGCCGAGTTCCGGCGACTCGCAGTTGTGAGCAAGGCGGAGTTGTCCATCGCCGTGGTTACCGCGCTCGTCGCCCTGCTCGCCAACCTGCTGGTGGGCGTCGTCGTGGGTGTGGTTCTCACCCTCTACTACGTCATGCACACCCTCAACCACCCGGTGGTCGTCGAGTTGCGGCGCCAAGATGGCGGGACGGACTGGCTGCCGGCGCGGGACAGGGACGAGATCCTTCCCGGGCTGCTGGTGCTCCGTGTGGAGGGAGGCATGTACACCCAGAACATCCACCGGATCCAGGAGCGGATCTACGACGAGGTCGATGGCCGGGAGGAGACGCCGGACGTGCTCGTCCTCGACGTCGGGGGCACCGCAGACACTTCGGTGACGGTGATGGACGTCATCATGGAGACCGACCACCGCCTGGCCAGGCAGGGAACCGAGTTGTGGGTAGCCGCCGTGCCGGTCCGTGCCCGGGAGAAGGCGACACGGCTCGCCGCCTGGGAAGACTGGACGGCGCAGGGAAAGATCCACGTCAGCGTCGCCGCCGCCGTCGCCGCCTACGAGAGGCGCGGCTGAACGTCGTCCTCCGTTTCCCCCGGCTTCGCGAGGGGTGGGCCGCCCGCAGGTGTTGCGGAGGGCGGGTGTCTTCATCTCCCCCCGGGCTTTGACGGGGGGAGGGGGGTCCCCCCTGCGCGCCCATCGCCGTATCGCGGCCAGCTCAACACGGACCTCGGATGAAGACCCCCTCCGACAGCCGGCCCAAAGCTGCCGGCTGCCACCTCCCCC
>CAZOGW010000040.1:0-23191 GCA_964579415.1 uncultured Acidimicrobiaceae bacterium
ACGTAGTCAGCTACATCGCCAATATGCCGCCGTCGACCACCAGGTTGATCCCATTGATGCCCTGGTTCTCCAGGAGGAACCTGACGGCGTCGACGACGTCGACCATGGACACCAGCTCGCCCGTGGGCGTCCGGGAGCGCAGGGCGTCGAGCACTGCCTCCGGCTTGTCCTTCCAGTAGGGGCTGTCGCCGACGACTCCGGGGTGAATTGCGTTGACCCGGATCGGCGCCAGCTCGACGGTGAGGCTGCGCAGCATTCCCACCACGCCGCCGTTGACGGTGCTGACGAAGGTGGAGCCCGGGTAGGGGCGGTCCTTGGCGACGCCGCCGAAGATGACGATGGAACTGTCCGGGTCGAGCCTGCCGAGGAGCGTCGAGACCACCTCGGCGTAGCCCACCAGCTTGAGGGTCACCAGGGCGGTGGCGCCGGTGAGGTTGAGGTCCTTGACCGTGTTCTCGTCGCGATCGATGGCGGCCAGCACCAGGTGCGCCACCGGGCCCACACCGGCGAGCGCTCCGGACAGCGTCTCAGGCTGTGACAGGTCGAGAGCGACGCCGGACGTGTCGCCACCGATCTCCGCCGCCACCTGGTCGGCCCTCTCCTGGCTGCGGCTGGTGACCACCACGGCGCGGCCCGCCGCCGCATAGTGCTCGGCGACGGCGCGCCCCAACCCAGACGATCCCCCGACAACGACCACGGCGCCATCACCCGCCATGACTCCTCCTCGATCTTCGCGGAACGACTACAAAAACTGACCATACAGTGACACTGTTCGCCCGGTCAACATGGCTCCGTTGCCTGCCATGAGATCCGAGCGGCTCAGGATCTGCCAGCACCACTTTGTGAAGCTACGATGTACCGCGCCGATCGGGCCAGGGATTGAACCAGAGGACCATGTGACCACACAACAGACGCCCAAAGCCGTCAGACTCGAATACCCGGAGATCGGCGAACAACTGAGGACCCGTCGCAGGGAACGGGGCCTCAGCCTGCGCAACCTCGCCGAGAGGCTCGGCGTCTCTCCCAGCCTCATCTCGCAGATCGAGCGGGGCCAGTCGAACCCCTCCGTGTCGACGCTGTACGCCATCGTCTCGGAACTGGACGTCTCCCTCGACGAGTTGCTGTTCAACGACCGCCGCCCGGCGAGCACCGGACCCGTCGCTCCATTGGCTCCGTCGTTCGAGGCGCCCCGGCACCCGGTGCAGCGGGCCGACGACCGCAAGAGCTTCCGCCTCGCCTCCGGGGTCACCTGGGAGCGGCTCACCACCACCTCAGAACCGGGCGTCGAGTTCCTCCACGTCATCTACGAGGTCGGCGGCGCCTCCAGCCCGGAGGACGCTTTCCAGCGGCACTCGGGACACGAGTGGGGCTACGTCCTCAGCGGCGTGCTCACCGTGACTATCGGCTTCGAGGAGCACGTGCTGCGCCCGGGTGACGCCGTCTCGTTGGCCTCGTCGATCCCGCACCGCCTCGCCAACAACGGCGAAGAGCCGGTCCACGCGATCTGGTTCGTCCTGGGGCGAGTGCCGCTGGACGACGATCTGCATGGATAACAGGTACTAGGTACTAGGTACTAGGTACTAGGTACTAGGTGAAGAAGCCGGTGACAGCTTTGTGGCTATGGAGACGGGCTGGCGACGACGGAGCTTCCGGGCCAACGGCGATGAGATCTCTCGCCAGTACTTAGTACCTAGTACTTAGTACCTAGTACCTTCTAAACGCCCAATACTGCCCTGCGGATCTCGGGGCTCTGCGACATCTCCTTCGCGGTGCCCTCCATCACGATGCGGCCTTCGGAGATGAGGTAGGCGCGGGATGAGATGTCGAGCGCTCTCTGCACGTTCTGCTCCACCAGCAGGACGCTGACACCCTCTGCCCGCACCGTCTCGATGACGTCGAACAACTCGTCGACGATCACCGGGGCCAGACCCAGCGACGGCTCGTCCATCAGCAGCAGGCGGGGCCGGGCCATGAGCGCCCGGCCGATGGCAACCATCTGCTGCTCACCACCGCTGAGGCTGCCGGCGAGCTGGCCGGACCGCTCGGAAAGGCGCGGGAACAGCGTGTGAACCCACTCCAGGGACTCGGCATGGTGCTGGCGTGCCTCCTTGTTGAAGGCGCCCAGGTCGAGGTTGTCACGCACCGTCATGGCGGGAAAGAGGCGTCGCCCCTCAGGGACGATGGCGACCCCGGCCCGGCATACCTGGTGGCCGGGCACGGCGGCGAGATCGACACCCTCGAAGAAGATACTGCCCGACCGGGCCGGCTGGATGCCCATCACCGCGTTGACGAGGGTGGACTTACCGGCACCGTTGGAGCCGACCACGGAGACTACCTCGGCCTCCCCGATGGTCATCGAGACATCCCACAACGCCGGGGCGTCGCCGTAGAAGACGGCGATCTCAGTCACCTGCAGCATGTGCCTGCCTTCCCAGATAGGCGGTGATCACGGCCGGGTCGCTCATCACGACCGCCGGTTCGCCGGAGGCGAGCTCGGTGCCCTGGTCGAGGACGATGATGCGGGTGGCGAGCTGGTTGACCACCCGGAGCAGGTGCTCGACGAGCACGATACTGACGCCCGACGCTTGGATCCGCCGCACCACCGCCACCGCGTTGTCGATCTCCACCGGGTTGAGGCCCGCCAGCGCCTCGTCGAGAAGCAGCACCGCCGGCTTGGTAGCCATGGCGCGAGCCATCTCCAGGAGTTGGCGCTCGTGCAGGTTGATCTCGCCGGGGTAGGCATCACCCAGGTCGCTCAGCCCGACCAGCGTGAGGTACTCCTCGGCGGCGCGGCGGGCAGCATCGAGCCCGTGGGGGTCGCGACCGAACATGATGGCGATGGCGACGTTGTCGCGGACGGTCAGTGACGTGAACGGCTTGGGGATCTGGTAGGTCCGGGCGATGCCGAGGTGGGCGATCTTGTGTGGCTGCAGCCCCACCAGCTCGATGCCGTCCAGCGTGATCGACCCGCTGGTGGGGGGGAACACCCCGGAGAGCAGGTTGACCAGGGTGGTCTTGCCGGAGCCGTTGGGACCGACCAGGCCGACCAGCTCACCTTCGGACACGGTGGCCGACACCCCGCGCAGGGCGTGGACGCCACCGAAGCTCTTGGTCACGTCGGTGGCCACCACCAGCGGGCGGCCCACGCTGCTGGCCGCCGGCTCCGTCACCTCTCCGTCGGTCAATGCCGCCTCGCCGAGGCGGCTCGCGGTGTCCCCGGTGGGTCGGCTGCGTTCCTTGCCGCCGGGAAGGAAGGCCACGATGGCGGCGGCAGCGAGCGCCCCCGCCAGCCAGCCCACCGGCCCGCCCAGGACCAGCTGCGACAACGTGTCGATGATCGCCGGTGGGGAAAGGTCCTGAAGGAACGCCAGTATCCCGTCGCCGAAGAAGCCCAGGAAGGCGAGCACGGCGGCGAACACGCCGACCACCGTCCAGGGCCGCCGGGCGAACCGCCCCATGAGCCCCTCGGGGGCGAGCAGCACCAGCGTCACCAGGATGGTGCCGAGGATGATGAGGCTCCATCCCTCGAGGCCGCCGTCGGCGAGGCGGTTGCGCATGGTTTCGATGTAGATGGCGCCCACCAGCGGTCCCGCCCAGAAGTTGCGGCCGCCGAGCACGGCGATGACGATCGAGAAGAGAGGCACCCGCAGGTTGAACGTGCCTTCCACAGAGACGAACCCCACCTGGAGTGCCCACACGGCGCCGGAGAACCCGGCGATGAGACCGTTGGCGCCGATGGCGACCATCTTGTGGCGGAAAGTGGGCACACCCAGCCCTTCGGCGACGTCCTCGGCATCACGGAGGGCGAACAGCGCCCAACCCCACCGGGTCCGCTGCATGATGTAGGCGACGGCAAGAGCGATGACCGCCACCGCGGCGCTGAGGAGAAAGATGAACTCCTGGAACTGCCCCATGAAGCTGGGGTATTCGGGTACTGCCAGGATGACCCCCTGGCCGCCGTCGATGGCGGGGGTGCGCCGGGCGATCGCCAACAGGATGAACGGAACCGCCAGAGTGAGCAGGGCGAAGATCTCGCCACGCAGCGAGCGGAGTCGGAAGGCGATGGTGCCGATGGCGAGAGCGAGCAGCATCGCCACCACCCCGCCAACCACGATCGCCAGCAACCAGGAGCGACCCTGACGTCCCACCAACACCGCCATGGTGTAGGCGCCGGCGCCGAAGAACGCACCCTGGCCGAAACTGAAGTAGCCGCTGTAGCCGGAGAGGATGTTCCAGCTCGTCGCCTGCGCAGCCCAGAACAGGATGCCGGAGAGGAACACCAGGTAGAACACCGAGAAGTCGAAGATGCCGCGCGCCACCGGCAGCAGGAACAGCCCGATGGCGATGGCGACGAGGGCGATCCAGCCCCTATCGCGAAAGCGCATCAGTGGCCTCCCGCCTTCTGCGGGAAGAGTCCCTTGGGTCGGAACAGCAGGGCCAGCACCACCAGCGAGAACACGACGAGGGACGACGCGAGCGGGTCCCAGACGATGGCCACCGCGCCCGACACCGCCCCCACCAGCAACCCGGCGTAGAGCGTGCCGATGACGTTGCCGATGCCGCCGAGTATCACGATGGCGAACACGAGCCCGATCCACTCGAAGGGGGCGTCGGGTGTCAACGTCCCCCGCAGGGTGTACAACATGCCGGCGATGGCACCCATGGCACCTGACACGCCGGCGAGGGTGACACCGAGGCGCCGATGGTCGATGCCGAACGCCGAGGCGATCTGCCGGTCCTGGCTGAAGGCCCGCAGCGCCCGCCCGGCGTAGGTCCTCTCCAGCACCAAGTGCGCCACCAGGACCAGTAGCACCGCGGTGATCGCAGCGATGACGGTGGGGAGTGGGAAGACCAGCGAGCCCACCCGCAGCGAGTCGGTGGCGTACGGGTTGACCGAGGCGTCCATGCTGCGGAAGTCGGCCGTCCAGATGTTGTGCACGACCTGGATGATGATGATGAGCAGGCCGTAGCTGATCAGCAGCGAGTTGAACTCGGAGACGTCGAACCGCTCGAATCCCCACTGGATGGCCGCCCCGAGCAGGAACATCACCGGTGCCGTGACGAGGACCGACGTGAGGGGACCCAGCGCGGTGTTGGTGGCGACGTGGTACGTGAGATAGCCGCCGAGCAGTATCACGCCGAAGTGGGCCAGATTGATGACCTTGAGGAATCCCCATGTCAGGGTGAGCCCCAGCGCCATCACGGCGAACATGCTGCCGGCGAGCGCACCGGTCAACGCGGCCTGGAGAGTCAGCAAGGCTTTCTCTTCTTCTGTGTGACTGTCATGGGTCGGAGACGTAGACCGGGCCGCCCACCGCGGCGGGCGGCCCGGATTCTACGGTTCGATGGTTGCCGGAATCAGCTCGTCGGGCCCTGGAGCTCGCCGGCTGCCTGCTCCGGCGGCCACGCCATGACCAACTCGCCGCCCTGGACCTGGATGATGCCCAGGTTGGTGTCCCAGAAGTTGTTCACGGCCGGATCGAAGATGACCGGCCCCCCACCGAAGGTCAGGTTGGCCCCGGTGTCGTGCAGTGCGTCGCAGATCGCCTGGTTGTCCAGCGACCCGGCGGTCTCCACGCCCTGGGTGAGGATCTCCCAGGCGTTCCAGGAGGCCGCTGCCTGCGTCTCGAATATGGGGAACAGATCCTCGGCGCTCGCCCTCTCGGCGAACTCGTTGACGATATCGGTCACCACCGGATCCATGCTGGCGAGGATCTCCTCGTTGGGGACGAAGATCCCCACCGTCAGCACGCCCTCGGCGGCTTCCTCGAGGCTCAGCAGCGGCCCGGGAGCCGGGAACAGGACATACAGCATCCGCGGCGCGTAGTCGAGGGCGGCCCCGGCCTGCAGCAGCGCGTTGGCGTCGACGCCGAGACCGTTGAGCATCACCACGTCGGGATCGGCGGCCTGCAGCGAGGCGGCGATGGCGTCCCATGCCTGGTCACCCGGCGGGGTCCCCGGCGGGTAGGAGAGATCGGCCACGATCTCATAGCCGCGCTCGGGCAGGATGGTCCGCGCCGCCGGCTCGTCCACGTCGGGCCGTCCGCCGGTGACGAACGCCACCGACCCCGACTCGTTGGTGACCAGGGCCACCGTGCTCAGGTCGGCTTCGAGCGAGTCGATCGCGTCGGCGAGCTGGTTGGGGATGAACACGTTGGGCTCGTACCCGATCGACCACGCCGGGAACTGGCAGGCGTAGGTCAGGGTGGGAGCCAGCACCGCAGTGTGCTGCGGCAGCACGTAGCCGTGGCGCTCGGCGATGGGCATCGCCGCCATGATGTTGGGTGTGGCATAGGGGCCGATGAGCAGGTCGACGCCGTCCTGGCTGATGAGCTGCTCGTAAAGCGTCGCCACGTTGTCGGTAACCGACTCGTCGTCGAGGAGCCTCCACTCCACCGGCCGGCCCAGCAGGCCGCCGCTGGCATTGAGCTGATCGACGAACTGCTGGCCGGCGATGCGGTGGATGTTGCCCGTGGCCGCGAACGGTCCGGTCAACGGCAGTGTGCTGCCGACGACGATCGGGTCACCCGAGGGTCCGCCCGCTGTCGTGGTGGTCTCCTCGGGAGCCGCGGTGGTGTCCGCAGGAGCCGCCGTGGTATCGGCGGGTGCGGCGGTGGTATCTGCTGGTGCGGCCGTCGTATCCCCTGGTGCCGCCGTGGTGGCGCCTCCCTCCTCGTCGCCGCCACAGGCGGCCACCAGGAGTAACAGCGCCATCAAGGTCAAAAGGATCCTCGCTGGTCTCCTCACGTCTTCTCCCCTCCTCGCGGGTATATATCTTGTGCTCTACGTCCCGGAAGTGCTCGGTCGGGGTGGTACGGGCCGGGACCCGCACCACCCACCATGTCCTGTCTCGTTGTCTGTCCGTGCTGGTGACGGAGGTCAGCCGGCCCGATGGTCAGGCCTCATGGACCACCTTTCCGTCGACGACCGTGAGCACCGACCGGATCTCTTTCAGCTCCTCGTCGGGCACGGTGAAGTAGTCCTTGTTGAGCACGACGAGGTCGGCGAACTTCCCGACCTCAAGCGTACCCATCAGGTCCTCCTCGCCGATGAACCATCCGTTCTGCCGGGTGTACAGCGACAGCGCCTCTTCCCGGGAGATCGTCTGCGCCCCGTTGATCACGGTGCCCAGGGCGTTCTTCCCGGTGGTGGCGTAGTACATGTGCAGCCACGGGTTCATCGGTGCGATCTGCATCCCGTCCGAGCTGAGGCCGACGTTGATGCCGTTGTCGACGATCATGCGGAACGGTGGGCCGTTCTGGGCTGCGGAGCCGGCCAGGTAGCGCCATCCCGTCAGCGAGAGCCCTCCTCCCAGCGCCTTGAGCCGGTTGACGTACTCCTCGGTGATGAAGGGCACGTGGGCGACGACCCAGCGCAAGTCGGTGATGGGGAACTCGGCGTTGGCCGCTTCGAATGCCTGGATCTCCCCCATGAAGTCCGACGCACTCAGCGAGTGGACCTCGGCGCGCCAGCCCGCCTCGGCCACCTTGCGGCAGGCCTCGACGAAGGCGGCGTCGACGTTGAGCGAGACGAACTCGCCGATGCCTCCGGTCTTGATCATGTCGTTGCCGAAGAACGGGAACTGGTTGCGGAGCCGCTGGGTCAGCGTGGGCAGGTCGGCGCCGGCGTCACGGTGGAGGAAGTTGATGCGGAGCCTGACGATCCCGCCACCCTCGGCGAACACCTCGAGGAAGGGGATGTGCATGGTGAAGTTGTCCTCGGAAGCGGCCCCATCCGACGGCAGGTCGTCCTTCTGGAAGGCGCCCTGGTCGAGGTGCGTGGTGACACCCAGGCCCACCGCATACTCCATGGCGTCGACGGCGCCCCGGCGCCGGGTCTCGGGGGTGAGCAGCGTCCGGCGCAGGTAGAGGGTGGCGCGGCCGGTGGGCGAGTCGCCGAAGCCGGCCGCGATCGAGCCGTTGGCGCCGACGGTGACACCGTTGGCCTCGAACACCGCCTTGCCCGCCGAGTTGGTGGTGGACGGCCCCGAGAACCCCTCCGAGATGTAGGCGGGATGGTCGGGGATGGCGGCGTCCAACTCCGCCAGCGTCGGTAGCCGCACCTCGGCGAACTGGTTGCGGTGGAAGCCTCCGATGGTGGTGATCCACTCCCCGGCGGGGAGGCTCGCCGCCCGGGCGGCGAAGGTGTCCTGGATGTCGGCCACCGAGTAGGCGTTCTCCAGCGGGGTGTGGTATCCGGGCCGGTTGCCCATGAGCACGATGTGGTTGTGGTTGTCGATGATCCCCGGCACCACGGTTGCGCCGCGCAGGTTCACACGGCGTGTCCCGGCGCCTCCCCGGCCGTCGCGGCCCACGTCGACGATATAGCCGTTCTTGAGGGCGATCGACGACGCCACGGTGCCGGCGCCGTCGAAGGTGTGGATCCTGCCGCCGTCCAGGATCAAATCGGGCGGGCCGGAAAGGTCGACGTCGGCGGCGCTGCTCGCCGCCGCGGCGGCGCCGGCGGGCCCGAGGACGGCGCCCGCCACTCCCACTGCCGCGCCGGTCTTGAGCAGATCTCTCCGGGTGATCCCACCCCGGCTTCCGGACTCGGAACCGGTTCCAGGCTTGTCTCCCCGCATACGGCGCACCTCCCACGACAGGGGCGCTCCCGGGAACCGTCTCGGTTCCCTCTCCCGGCGCCCAACTGGTCGCGGAGTATATGAATACTGCACACTCGCCACAACTGCATTGCACACCTGCAGCACATTTGCACCAAGGAGGCTGCATCCGGTGGTTGCCGGCACGGGTCCGTTCCACCGATACTGCACACCGTGATCCGACTTGCCGAGGAGCACCCGCCCGAAGATACGACGCCGGTCTTCTCCTGGGGACGGCCGGTCATGGTCGACGGCGGGCCGGTATGCGCCCGCTGCGGCAGGCACGTGCGCCCGGTGGGGAACTCCGGCTGGGAGCATGTTCCCGGCGGCGGCGACCCGGCCGACTGGCTGCCCCACATCGACCTCGCCGACCTCCACCCGGCCACCGGCTACGCCGAGATGTCACAGCGGTACCCCGCTCTGGTGAGGGTGGACGTGATGGCGGATGCGGCGATCGGGGAGGCCGACTGGGAGGCGGCGGTCCCCCGGCTCCTCGCCTACCGGGACCGCCTCGGCACCCTCGACCCGGGTGCCGGGGGTAACCCCCTCCTCGATCTCTTCGTGATCCTCACCGGCGAAGAGGACGGCGAGCGCCGTGGCTTCCATGGCGCCCCCTCAGGTCTGCTCCAGGCCCTCGACGTGAAGCGGCGGCGGCGCGAGCTGGCGGCCCGTCTCGCCTGGGCGGTGCCGACCTCCGATGCCGTGGCAGCCATGGTGTCGCTGGGGCCGGTCGCCGACTGCGGAGCCGGGACGGGATACTGGGTGGCGCAGATCACGGCGGCCGGCGGGAATGCCGTGGCCACCGATCTGGCACCGCCAGGCGACGACGCCGGCCACACCTACCACCCGGGGCCGGTGCAGACATGGGCGCCGGTATCACCGATGGCCGCGGTGGAGGCCGTGAAGTCCCACCCCGACCGAGTACCGCTGCTGTGCTGGCCTCCGTATGGCGACGACGACGCCAGCTACGCCGTCCTGCGGGCGTGCCGGAGCCCCCTGCTCGTCCACGTCGGCGACGCCAACCAGGCCACCGGCTCGGTACGGTTCCACCGGGAACTGTCGCTCAACTGGTCTCCGGTGGACGTGGTGCCACTGCCACCGTGGCCCGGGATAGGCGACCGCCTCACCGTGTACCGCCGCAACCCGCAGCGGCGGCGCCACACCGTCCGGGACCGCTGCCACCAGTGCGGCGCCTTCCTTCCCACCGGCGCCGTCGGCCGCTGTCCCCGCTGCCGGGAACAACGCCCCGCCGCCCTGACCTTGTCCGCCGGGGAGCACCGGATGGAACTGACGGAAAAGATGCTGGCTGGAATGCATCCGGCGTTGCGCGCAGCGTTGGAGCGGAGTTCGAATCGGGTGCTGTAGAGCAGTCGCCGGCACTTGGTACTTGGTGTTTGGTACCTCGGACCGGTGTCCTCAGGGTTGTGGCGGGCTAGCGTGTGGGCCAGGATCGGCACCGTGGGGAGGTGGACTTGAAGCTCCGAGCCGTCACCACCGATCGTCTGATGCCGAACGGCGGTGCACCGTGAACGGGGAAGTGCTGGCGCTGGCGTCACAGCTTCACCGCGAGCACCGTCCCTACGTGCTGGCCACCGTGGTGTGGTCCCGAGCGCCCTCGTCGGGCAAGGGCGGCAGCACCGCTCTCATCGAAGCCGACGGGACCGTGCACGGGTGGATCGGCGGCGCCTGCGCCGAGCCGGTGGTGATCCGCGAGTCAAGGCGGGCCATCAACGACGGCACACCCCGACTTCTCTACCTGGGCCCGGCCGACGAGCTCGACGGGTACACCCGGGAGGGCGTCACCGCGGTGCCGATCTCGTGCGCCTCGGAGGGGGCGCTGGAGGTGTTCATGGAACCCGTACTGCCCGTCCCCCACATCGTCGTCATCGGGCGCTCCCCCGCCGTCCGCACCCTGGCCCGGCTGGGGCTCGGGCTCGATTGGCGGGTCACCGTTGTCGACGACGACGGTGACGCCGGCGAGATGCCCCAGGGAGCCGAAGTCATCGCGTCCCTGGCCGACTTCGACGCGGCGACATCGGGCGCCACCGCCGTGATCGTCGCCACCCAGGGCCACTATGACGAGCCGGCCCTGGAGAAGGCCCTCGAGAGCGGCGCCACCTACGTGGGGATGGTGGCGTCGCGACGCCGGTCCCAGAGCGTGCTGGGATACCTGGCGGACCAGGGAGTCCCCGCCGGCGAGCTGGCCCGGGTGCGTACCCCCGCCGGCCTGGATCTGGGACACATCGAGCACCGTGAGATCGCCGTCGCCATTCTCGCCGAGCTGGTCCAGTTGAAATCGTCGCACCAACTCACCGCGACCCGGCCGTCCTCGACAACAGCGACACCACCCGCCCCGGCCGTCGACCCGGTCTGCGGCATGACCGTCGATGTCGCCGGCGCCCGGTTCACCACCGAGCACGATGGCGAGACCGTCTACTTCTGCTGCCCCGCCTGCAAGGCACTCTTCGAACGGAGCCCGGCGGACTATGTCGTTGCTTGACGATATGGACGGGTTGTATGGGATGCCTTCCTGTGGGATACTCACACCATGTCCAGCGCTGAGACCGCCCGCCACGCCCTCTATTCTCAGCTCGAAGAGGTCCTCGGCCGCGACCATGCCGAAACGCTGATGACACACCTTCCCCGGCACGAGCACGACACTGTCGCCACGAAATCGGACATCGCGACGCTCGACACACGGTTCGACAAGCTCGATACACGATTCGACAAGCTCGAGGCACGGTTCGACCGCATGGAGGACCGGCTCGACCGCCACCAGCGATTCTTCGTCGGCACCACGTTCGCAACGCTCACCGCGATGACGGCGATCTTCTCGTTCGTCGTCACCATCATCACCTGAGGACGTGTCCCGTCCCTAGCATCGGGTTGGTGACAGCCTGGAAAATGTCGTGACGAGACGCCGAGAGTGGATGCCCACGGAGCCATACACCGGGTCACAGGCACGGGATCACCTGGCCAACGAGCGCACGTTCCTGGCCTGGATCCGTACCGCCCTGGCTCTCATCGGCGGAGGCGTCCTCCTCGCCAAACTGGTGGACACCGACGGCAGTCTCGCCGAGGTCGTCGGCCTGCTGCTGATCGTCGCCGGCATCGTCGCCGCGGCCTACTCCCTGTCTCGCTATCGCCTGCTGCGCTCCCTCATCGACAAGGGCGAGTACCACACCGCCCGCTGGGGGCCGGTGACGGTTGCCCTGCTCACCCTCGCCGCATCGGTCGGCGCCACCATCCTGGTGCTTCGATGACCGGCATCGGATAGCCTTCCGGGATGGGCCGGCACTGGCGAGACATACTGCTCGCCGTAATCGTGGCCGGTCTCGTCGCCGCCGTCGCCGCGTGGGCCGGCATGGACCAGCTGCGCACTCTGACGCTGTCCGATACCGACGACGCCATGCGGCTGGTGCAGGCCCGCGACCTGGTCGGCGGCCAGGGCTGGTCCGACCTCACCCAGCACCGCCTCGACCCGCCCGGTGTGGCGATGCACTGGTCCCGGCATCTCGATGTCCTGGTGGCGCCGTTCCTGGTGGCCCTGGGCCCGGTCACCGGGGGCACCGCCGCCGCCATCGCCGTGCCCGCGCTGCTGCTCGCCGCCCTGCTGGCGGTGCTGGTGATGTGGTTCGGCGGGACGCCGGCGGCCGGCGACCGGTGGCTGCTGGTGTTGGTGGCGGTGCCGATGACGGCGGTCGCCTCACAGTTCCTCCCCGGCCGCCTCGACCACCACGGATTGCAGATCCTCCTCACGGTGGCCGGCGCGGTAGTTCTCCTCAGGGGTCGCTGGATCGCAGGGGGGGCCATCATCGGCTCGGCTCTGGCGGTCGGCCTCGATGCGCTGCCCGCCCTGTTGGGACTGGTCATAGCCCTCGGCATCGGCTGGGTGGTACGCCCCGACCGGTGGGGCGACGCCCTGGCACAGGTCCCCGCCGCCGCCGCCGTCGCCGCCGTGGTAGGGACACTGCTGATGGCGCCCGACGGC
This sequence comes from uncultured Acidimicrobiaceae bacterium, assembly GCA_964579415.1. Lineage (GTDB taxonomy): Bacteria > Actinomycetota > Acidimicrobiia > Spongiisociales > UBA5794 > CAZOGW01. Next base: position 12,591 of record CAZOGW010000040.1, read on the forward strand.
CGCCTCTGGTCGGCGGCGTGTGACGTCTTCTCGCTCCCGCTCCTCGCCGCCCTGGTCGTGACGGCCGCCGGGTCGCTGCTGGTGGTGCGCCGACCGGGCACACAACCGCTGGGACGCCTCGGCCGGCTGGGTATCGTCGGGCTGGTCTCGGCCGGCGCCCTCGCCGCCATCGAGCCGGGATGTCTGACCGGCCCGCTTGCGGACGTGCCGCCCGAGGTCGTCGACGCCTGGCTGTCGATGGTGAGCGAGGCACGTTCGCTGATCTCCCTGGCAGCCGACGATCCGCTGCGCGCCGCCGGCTACGTGCTCCCGGCTGTGGTGGGACTGGCGCTGGCCGCCACCGCGGTGCGCCGGGGCGAGGACCGCTGGCTGCCGCTGCTGGGGATGCTCGGCGGCGCCACCGCCGTGGTGCTCCTCCAGTTGAGGGCCGTCACCCTGGCGGGCATCCTGGCCCTACCCACCCTGGCGCTGCTGGCGCCGTGGCTGCGGGCCCGGATGCAGGGATGGCCGGCGCCGGCCGCGTCGGTCGGGTTCATCGTCGCCCTGCTCACTGCCACCGGCACCCTGGTCATATGGGCCGGTGCCCTGATCGGAGACCCACCCGCCGAGGCTCAACAGGTGACGTGCGGCGGAAGCGAGGCGCTGCGCCCTCTGGGCGAGGAACCGCCGGGACTTGTGCTGGCCCACGTCGACCTTGGGCCGGCAATCCTGCTGCACACCGCCCATTCCGTCCCGGCAGCCCCCTACCACCGCAACGTGGAAGGGATCCTCGTCGCCGACGAGCTTCTCGGAGGTCCGTCGACGGTCGCCGATCTGCGTGCGGCAGGCGTCGACCTGGTGGTGGTGTGCCCGGACTCCGCCGCCAACTGGCTCTACCTCGGCGAAGGATCGCTGATGGAGCGCCTCCTCGCCGGGGAGGTCCCCGACGGGTTGGTGCCGGCGTCCCCAGGGGTGGTCGATGTCTACCGGGTGGTTCCTGCGCCCAGGTAGTGGAGCCGCTTCTGCTCGACGCGGGAGCGGGCCAGCGAGTCGAGGATCACACCGGCGAACACCGACAGTGCGGCAACGACCAGCATGCCGACCACGATGACCGCGGTGGGGATGCGGGGCACCAGGCCGGTGTCCAGGTAGGTGACCACCAGCGGGATGCCCAACACCACCGCGGCAACGGCGAGGACGGTCCCGATGGAGCCGAAGAACAGCAGCGGCCGGGTCTCCTTGGTGAGCACCGCGAAGCTGGCCAGGATGCGCGCCCCGTCGGCGACGACGCGCAGCTTGCTGGCGGAGCCCTCGGGACGGGAGGCGTACGCCACCGGCACCTCGGCGGCGGGGACCCTGAGCTGCGAGGCGTGCACGCTGATCTCGGTCTCGGTCTCGAACCCGGTGGACACCGCCGGGAACGACTTCACGAAGCGACGGGTGAAGGCCCGGTAACCGGAGAACACGTCGGTGAACGACTGGCCGAAGAGCCGCCGGTAGAGACTGTTGAAGAGACGGTTGCCGAAGGCATGGCCCGCCCCTGACGCCTCGCCGATGCCGCGCCTGGCACCCACCACCATGTCGAGACGCTGGTCGGCGAGGACCTTGAGCATCGCCGGGGCGTCACCGGGGTCGTAAGTGCCGTCACCGTCGACCATGACGTAGAGGTCGGCGTCGATGTCGGCGAACATGCGCCGCACCACATTGCCCTTTCCCGGTGCGGGTTCGGAGCGCACCACGGCACCCGCCTCCGAAGCTGTCCGGGCCGTACCGTCGGCGGATGCGTTGTCGTAGACGTAGACCACGGCATCGGGAAGGACCGCCCGGAACCCGGCTACCACCGCCCCCACCGTGGCCTCCTCGTCCCGGCACGGAATGAGGACGGCCACCGAGGGAGCCCCGCCTCCCCGTTCGGCGACCGGCTGTGACTGCATGGCTCAATCCTAAGACCGAGGGGCTGCTCGAAGGGGGGCAGCCCGGGTCGCTAGCTGTCACCCCTGAGGGATGCTGGCGACGATCGTGGTGCCGGTGGGGACGGTCCCGACGGGGACGATGCGGGTCCCGAAGGGGGCGAGGGCGAGGCCGGCGAGCTTCATGTTGGCCACCCCGAACGGGATCCCGATGATGGTTATGAAGAGCAGGAGCCCGCTCAGGATGTGGGCCAGCGCCAGCCACCACCCGGCGACGATGAGCCAGATGACGTTGCCGACCAGCGACAGGGCGGCGTCGGCGTCGCGACGCCGCACCACCATGCGCCCGAACGGCCACAGGGCGTAGCCGGCAAGCTTGAACGACTGGAACCCGAACGGGATGGTGATGATGAAGATGACGGCGATGATCCCGGCGAAAACGTAGCCCAACGCCAGCGGGATCCCGGACAGGACGAGCCACAGCACGTTGAGGAGGAGATGCACCAGCGCCACGGCTACCAGTACTCCTCGTAGTGGACGCTCCCCGGTGCGCCGCGACGGTCGATGGTGAATCCCCGCTGCACCAGCAGCTCGGCGACGCCGGTCACCTCGGGGAACACCGGGGTGTCGCCGTCCCACTCGGGAAGGCCGATCATCGCCGGGTTGCCACAGAGGAAGATGTGGGCCTGCTGCGGGTCAAGAGGACCTCCCAGGTCATCCTCCAGCCCTCCCGAGGTGAGCAGGTCCTGGATGTAGACCTTGCGCCCGGCGTCCTCCGGTTCCCGGGTGGTCATCGGGTGGTAGCGGTAGTTGGGGAACCGCTCCTCGAGGGAGCGGTGGACGTCCAGGTAGGCGAGGTCTCGCCGGTACCGCACGGTGCACACCGAGACGATGCGGCCACGGTGGCCCTTGCGCAGCAGTTCCAGCGTCATGGCATTGTGGGGCGCCTCGCCGGTGCCGGTAGCCAGCATGACGACATCGGTGTCGGGGCCGGGCAGCCGGTCGACCCGGTAGCGGCCGGCGATCTTGCGCCCCAGGTAGATGCGATCGCCGACGTCCTTGAGGAACAGGCGCGGCGTGAGCACCGCCGGGTGCTCCTGCCAGTCCTTTTCGACCAGCACCACGTAGAACTCAACGGCCTGGCGCGCCACCGGGTCGAGGAGGTTGCCGGCGCCGTCGAGGATGGAGCTGCTGATCGAGTAGGAGCGGCGGGCCAACTTGCGTAGCTGCTCGTCGGGGATCGCCTCGCGCACCTCGTCGATGCGGGGTTCCCAGTAGCCGAGACCGAGGGTGGCGTACTGCCCGGCGGCATACGGCTCGATGGGCTGGTCCGGCGTCACATCGAGAACCCACAGGCTCTCGTGGGCGCGGTGGAGGCGGGTGATGGTGGCGTTGTAGTGGGCGGCCCGCAACCGGTCGGTCTCGACGGGGTCGAGCGGCGAGGCCACCGCCGGATGGGCGTGGTGGCCCACGACGAGGCCGGCGCCCTCGCCGCCCACGGGCGGCTCGTGTTCCCAGTCGTCGCCGTAGTGGACGAAGAGTCCCTCGATGACGTCGCGGGCGGCGGCGATGTCCGTCTCGTCCCAGGACCTGGTGCGCCGTACCACCACGTTGTTGGAGTGGACGAAGACGTGGTCAACGTCCGGGTCGGCATCGAAGAGACGCCGGGCGAGTACGGCGCCGAACCCGCCGTTTACGCCGGCACCGGGCGGGCGGGCGTATGTCTCGCCGTCCTGCCCGGTGATGCTGCGGTTGCCCGTGAAGATCCCGACGTTCCCCCACGCCTTCGCCTCGACGGTGATGGTCTGTCCCATGGCTACCCATGAACCTACAGATCGACGCCGCCGCGTGCAGCAGGCGACCCCGCTCAGACGGTGAAGCTCTGATCCCAGTCGACGTCGACCAGCTCGATGCCCTCCGGCGCCAGCACGGATCGCGCCATGTTGCGGGCGAGGGCACGGCCCGCCTCCGACAGGTAGAAGTCGTGGATCGCCACCACCTGGGACGGGCGCACCCTGAGGGCGAACTCGACGGCGCCGCGGACAGAGTCCCAGGGAACGATGAGCGGTAGCGCCAGCACCGGCGCGCTCGACGCGGGTTGGCGGCTGTCTCCCGGATGGGTGATGAGCCCGTCGATGGTGAAGGCCCGGTTCGGGGGTGTCGCCCCGCTGGCGACCGGCTCGTGGAGGACGTCCTCGACGCTGACCCCGTCCGGCACCGCGGTCGACGCCTCGATACCCTCGCCGGCGAGGAGGTCGGCGACCGCCTGGTTGCAGTGGACCGCCAGGTCGCGGCGGCGATCGACGAGCCACCGCACGAACCCCGGGTTGACGTGGTCGCCGTGCTCGTGGGTGACGAGCACCCGGGTGACGTCCCCGATGGTGTCCAGGTCGATCTCGCCGCCGGTGAACGTGTGGAACCCGGGATCGAACAGCGTGGCGTGCTCGTCGGTCGTCACCAGCAGCGTCGAGTCGGTGAGTCGCCTGATCGTGGCCACATCGGGAGCCTAACAAGACAGACCAACCATCGGCCTGAGCCCGCCCTCACCGGCTTCAGAACCGGAGCGTGCAGTTGGGTGTGATGAAGTCCTCGGGGCACTCGGGCGGCGGCTCGCCGAGGAACCCAGCCGCCTCCGCGACGTCGAGGACCGTGAGCGTCATGGCGCCGCCGAAAGGCAACGTTGCACTGTCGGTGCGACCGGTTGCCAGGTTGTGGCGAAGGATCTCCGTGGCCTGCCCACCGTAGGAGTTGGCGGACGCGAAGACGTACTCGCCATCGGGGGACCAAGCGACGTACCAGTACTCCTCCGCCAGGTCCAGGTCGGTGACATCCGACTCTCCGGTGCGGGCGTCGACGAGATGCAAGCCGTCGGCGGCGACGAACGCCAGCATGTCGCCGTTCGGCGAGAACCTGCCCCCGTATGCGAAAGAGTCAGGCCCGACGGCGGCGACCGTGGAGCTGGCGGTGAAGTCCCGGATGTGCACCTCGGCGCACTCCGCGTCGGGGCAGTAGGCAAGCCTGTCGCCGAAGGCGTCGACGACCATGCCGCGGGCGGGGATGGCAGGGACCGTGTCCGCCCTGCCCGGCTCCGGGAACCATGGATCGAGCTGAGCCCCGACGCCGGAGCGGAGCGCCAGGCCCGCGCCGGGGAGACCGATCTCGGGATAGGCGCCGTCCGGAAGGGCCGCAGGGTCGGTGAGTTGGCTGCCCTCCATGTCCACCTGCCAGGCAGTGGCCGTGCCTCCGCCGATCCAGCCCTGTTCCCAGTCGACGAGCCAGACACGATCGGGCTCGGCGGCGGGTACGAAGATCGTGGCTTGGCCGATGACGGTCGAGCTGCCCGTCCCGATGTGCGAGGCGCGGATCTCACCGGGCCCGTAAACGACGAGGTGGTCCCCCACACGCCTGATGCTGAACGGGGGGTCACCGGGACCCAACCCCTCGATGTCGTGGCGCGACCTGACACGCTCGTCGGGGTCGACGGCAATCACCCCGTCGTACCCGTCGTGGAAGAGCAGCACGACGCCGGCCGGGTCGCCGAACACCGGGAAGGCGGCAGGTGTCGATCCCGACCCGGGAGGGACCGTTGTGGCGACCGCCGGCGCAGTGGTGGCCACAGAAGTGATCCCCGCAGGCGGTGCGGTCCCGGCGTACGGCTGACGCGTCCCGGCCCGCATCGCCGCGGCGCCACCTATGACTGCCACCGCGACAACAGCTGCTACCAGCGCGGTGCCGGCGGCGAGGCGCTTCCGCCGCCAGGCGGTCACCGAACCGAAGTCCGGTCTGGAAGCGAGGTCGGCGGCGTGCCGCACCTGGCGGCCGGCGGCGGTGGCCAGTTCATCGAGTCTCATCGTCGACCCATCCCTTGGCCTCCAGTTGGCGGCCCAGCCGGGCGCGCGCCTGGTGGAGCAGCGCTTTCACCGTGCCTTCTGCGACATCGAGGACCCGGCCGATCTCGGCTACGGACATGTCGTCGATGTAGCGCAGCGCCACCACCTGGGCCTGCCTCACAGGGAGGCGGCGCACCTCGTGCCAGAAAGCCCCGTACTCGGCGTATACGCCGTCGAGGGAAGGCGGCGCCGGCGTCAGCCGTAGCCGTGCCGCCGTCTCCGCGCGCAATCTCCGGAAGCGGGACATTGCCAGGTTCACCGCCACCCGCCGTACCCATGCCGGAGGGTTGTCCATGGCGCCGACCCGGTCCCAGTCGCGATGCGCCCGGAGAAAGGCCTCTTGGGCGAGGTCCTCGGCCGCCCAGCGGCTCCCGCTGAGGCCGTAGACCAGCGCCACCACAGCGGCGTACTCCTGGCGATAGAACGACTCGAACCGGCCCGGAATGCGGACGACCTCGTCCCGACCGTCCCTGTCTCCCATCGGACCTCACCGTTCGACGACTTCACACGGCATCAACGCATGAGCCGCCCGCTCGGTTTAGCCGACCTGTTCCTCTCTTGCTGGCCCCAACGTCCGCACCGGCTGGTCAACGCAGGATGTCGCAGAAGGCGGGGAGCGCGAGGGCGATGTTGGTGCTCCCGTCGAGCAGCTCACGCACCGGGTGTGGCCCCGCGGATCGGAGGATCCGCCGCGTCTGGCCATCGATGACGATGGGGCCCTGGTCGATGAGACGCTCGTCGCCGCGCACCACGTTCACCGAGACGCCGGTGATCTCGATGGTCTTCAGCAGGCCGGTCTCCGGGTCGAAGTTGTTCACCTGGGTGAAGTCGACGGGCCCGTCCCGCAGGGTGAGCCCGGTGACGGTGTTGACCACCGTGTTGTCCTCGACGATCTCCTGGACGACACGGACCAGGCGGCCCTGGTCGTCGGTGAACCGCCAGATGTTGACGGTCAGGTTGATGTTCCACGCCACGCCGTACGACCCGCAGGCGTTGTCGTTGCGCACGGTGGAGACCTGAGTCACTGTCTGGTCGGGCGGGCGGCGATCCGCCGCCGTCGCCGGGGCGGCGAGCGTCAGGTGAGAGCCATGGCGATGGCCAGGGTGGCGGAACGCTTCACGACCTGCTTCCTGGGTCGATGCCTGTCCGCCCGCGCGAGCGGCTGGTGAAGCCGCCCTCGACCCCGGCGCATGTGCTCAACTACCTTAGGCGAGGCGACCCAGAGAAAGTACGGAGCCGGACCTGTTGCGGTTCGGATGGAGCAGACATGATGACGCGGGGACGACGCGTGGTACGGGCGGCGAGGGGCGGGACTCTCACCTGCAAGGGGTGGGAGCAGGAAGCCGCTCTCCGGATGCTGATGAACAACCTCGACCCCGAGGTGGCGGAGCGGCCCGACGACCTGGTGGTCTACGGCGGCACCGGCCGGGCGGCGAGGAGCTGGGAGGCTTTCGACGCCATCGTGGCCGCCCTCACCGACCTGGAATCCGACGAAACGCTGCTGGTCCAGTCGGGAAAGCCGGTCGGCGTCTTCCGCACCCACGAAGACGCCCCCCGGGTGCTCATCGCCAACTCTCACCTCGTCCCCGAGTGGGCCACCTGGGAGGAGTTCCGCCGCCTCGAGGCCATGGGGCTCACCATGTACGGGCAGATGACCGCCGGGTCATGGATCTACATCGGAACCCAGGGGATCCTGCAGGGCACCTACGAATGTTTCGCCGAGATCGCCCGGCGCCGCTTCGGGGGGACGCTGGAGGGCACCGTCACCGTGACCGCCGGCCTCGGCGGCATGGGCGGTGCCCAGCCGCTGGCGGTGACCATGAACGGCGGCGTGGCGCTGTGCGTCGAGGTGGACCGGTGGCGTATCGACCGGCGCGTCGAGACCCGCTACCTGGACGAGATGGCCCACGACCTGGACGACGCGGTGGCTCGGGCGGAGCAGGCCCGCCGGGAGCGCCGCCCGCTCTCCGTCGGGATCTTGGGCAACGCCGCCGACGTGCTCCCGGCGCTGCTGGCCCGGGGCTTCCAGGCCGACATCGTCACCGATCAGACGTCGGCGCACGACCCGCTCAGCTACGTCCCCAACGACCTTTCCCCGGAGGCCGTCGAGCGGCTGCGCACCTCCGACCCCGAGGCCTATACCCGCCGCTCCCGGGCGGCGATGGCGGCGCATTGCGCGGCGATGGTGGGGTTCATGGACCGCGGTGCCGAGGTGTTCGACTACGGCAACAGCCTGCGGGCCGAGGCGCTCCTCGGGGGCTTCGAGCGAGCCTTCGACTACCCGGGTTTCCTCCCCGCCTACATCCGGCCGCTGTTCTGCGAGGGGAAGGGCCCGTTCCGCTGGGTGGCGCTGTCGGGCGACCCGGCCGACATCGCCGCCACCGACCGTGTGGTGCTGGAGACGTTCCCCGAGGACGAGGCGCTGGCCCGGTGGATCCGGCTCGCCTCCGAGCGGGTCGCCTTCCAGGGACTCCCCGCCCGCATCTGCTGGCTGGGGTACGGGGCGGGCGAAGCTGGGCCGGCGCTTCCACGAGATGGTGGCCAGCGGCGAGGTGAGCGCCCCCATCGTCATCGGCAGGGACCACCTCGACTCCGGCTCGGTGGCGTCGCCCTACCGGGAGACCGAGGCCATGGCCGACGGGTCCGACGCCATCGCCGACTGGCCGCTGTTGAACGCCATGGTCAACGTCGCCGCCGGAGGGTCGTGGATCTCCCTCCACCACGGGGGCGGTGTCGGCATCGGACGGTCGATCCACGCCGGGATGGTGGTGGTGGCAGACGGCACCGAACGGGCCCGGCGCAAGCTGGAACGGGTCCTCACCAGCGACCCCGGCATGGGCGTGATCCGCCATGCCGACGCCGGCTACGACCGGGCGCTCGAGGTTGCCGCCGAGCGCGGCGTCCGCATTCCCATGTCCACCGCCAGGGAACAAGCGTGACGACTCGGCGCGTTTCGTCCTCCCCCGCCGCTTCGGTGGGGGAGGTGGCCGATCGGCTCGCCTGGCGCGACGGGACCGCATCGGGTGCACGAACTTGCGGTGGGCCGATCGGTCGGAGGGGGTCTTCGTCCGAGGGGCGAGATGAGCTCATCGAGGGTGCGCTGTGAAGACCCCCCTCGACCCGCCCTTCGCAAAGCCTCCGGGCGGCCCACTCCCCCCACAAAGCCGGGGGGAGATGAAGAAGGCGCCCCTCGACCCGCCCTTCGCAAAGCCTCCGGGCGGCCCACTCCCCCCGCAAAGCCGGGGGGAGACTGAGGTCTTCCACGCCGCGGCCGCCTGGGTCGGTGGCGGCACCGCCCGGGACGTGCGCATCGAGGTCGCCGACGGTCTCATCACCTCGGTGACGGCCGGCGTCGGTTCCGACCGTGACGACCACCGCCTCCGCGGCTGGGTGGCGCCCGGCCTGGTGAACGCCCACAGCCACGCCTTCCACCGCGCCCTGCGCGGCACCGCCGGCGGCGGGGACTTCTGGTCGTGGCGGGACCGGATGTACGCGGTTGCGGAGTGTCTCGACCCCGACACCTACCGGGATCTGGCCTCCGCGGTCTACGCCGAGATGGCGCTGGCCGGGATCACCGCCGTCGGCGAGTTCCACTACCTCCACCACCGGCCCGGTGGGGAGCCCTACGCCGACCCGGCCGCCATGGCGGTGGCGCTGGCGGAAGCGGCGGCCGATGCCGGTGTCCGGCTGTGCCTGCTCGACGCCTGCTACCTCACGGCCGGCCTCGACGGTGGCCCACTCACCGGCACGCAACTCCGCTTCGGCGACGGGGACGCCGCCGGCTGGCTGCGCCGCCATGCGGCCCTCGCCGAGGCGCTGGCGCCGTACCGGCAGGTGACCCTCGGTGCGGCTGTCCACTCGGTCCGGGCCGTCCCCGCCGCGGCCATGCCCGACATCGTCGCCGCCAATGCCGGCGCCCCTCTCCACGTCCACGTCTCCGAGCAGCCCGCCGAAAACGAGGCGAGCCTCGCCACCACCGGGCGTACCCCCGTCGAGCTGCTCGCCGAGCGCGGCGTCCTCGGCCCGTCCACGACCGCGGTCCACGCCGTGCACGTCACCCCCGGTGACGTGAAGCTGCTGGCGGAAGCGGGGACGGGTGTGTGCGCCTGCCCCAGCACCGAGCACGACCTCGGGGACGGGACGGTCCAGGGCGACGCCCTCGCCGCCGCCGGCATCGCGCTCAGCCTGGGCTCCGACTCCCACGCGGTGATCGACATCCTGGCCGAGGCTCGGGCGGTCGAGTGGAACGACCGCTCCCGCACCGGCCGCCGCGGTGTCCACACCCACAGGGCGCTGTGGGACATGGCCACCACCCATGGGGCGGCTGCGCTCGGCGAAGCGGTGTGGGGCCTGGTGCCCGGGGCTCCCGCCGACCTGGTGTGCATCGCCCCCGACACCGTGCGCACCGCCGGTGTGGGCTCGATGGAGGGGCTGGTGATGGCCGCCGGCGCCGCCGACGTCGACACCGTCGTCGTCGGGGGCGAGGTGATCGTGGAGGGTGGTGTTCACCGGCGCCTCCCCGACACCGCAGCCGCTCTCTCCGCCGCCATCAGCAGCCTGATGCTCGAATGAAGGCCCGTCGACACCCCCGCCCGGCCGTGCCGCGCATGCTGGCTATTGGATACTGGATACTGGATACGGAATGACCGACCTTCTCCTCACCAGCGCCCGCATCGCCCCGTTCACCGACGGGTCCGTCGACGTTCTCAGCGGCGCCGACACCATCGGCGTCACCGGTGGCGTGGTCACCTATCTGGGGCCGCGGCGGGGGGCACCGGAGGCGAGCGACGTGGTGGACATGGAGGGCGGGCTGGTCACCCCC
>CAZOGW010000041.1:0-23088 GCA_964579415.1 uncultured Acidimicrobiaceae bacterium
GGGGGGAGTGGGCCCGCCGGAGCGCTAGCGGAGGCGGGGTCGAGGGGGGTCTTCACTGCGCGCCTCGCACAGTCTGGCGGCAAACTCAAAAAGGACCTGGGACGAAGACCCCCTCCGTCCGATCGGCCTGCCAGGAGTCTGTGCACGCGATCAGGTCGTGTGCCGCCAGGGCGAGCCGATCGGACACCTCCCCCACCGAAGCGGCGGGGGAGGACGAAACCCGACCCGACGAAGCGGCGGGGGCGGACGAAACCCGACCCGACGAAGCGGCGGGGGAGGAGGAAGAGGATGGGAGAGGAGGAAGAGGACCGCCATATCGGGTTGAGGGTCACAGGAAGAGCGTGGCGGCGCCGAGGAGGGCGGCGGCGTTGGCCAGGGGGGAGGGGACCATGGGGGCGCCGCAGACTGTGGCGGCGTCTTCCAGGTGGGGGGCCACCTCTCCGGCCACTCCGCCGCCGACGACGACGATGTCGACCCCGGCAGCAGCGACGATGGGGGAGAGGAAGGCGCCGAGGTCGGTGGCGAGGCTGCGTGCGGCGGCCTCCGGCTCGCCGAGGGCCTCGGTGCGTGTGAGCAGGCCGCGGTGGGAGAAGGCGTCGTCGGCGCTGGTCCCGTCGGGCAGCCGCCGGGCGAACAACTCGCCGACGAGCACCCCGCCGGTCTCGGCGAGGACGCCCCCGTCAGAGACGAGGGCCGCTCCCAGGCCGGTGCCCAGGGTCACCATCAACACCCGTCCGGCGCCTCTCCCGGCGCCGAAGCGGGCCTCGCCGAGGGCGGCTGCGGCGGCGTCGTTGACGAACCGCATCGGAAGAGCGGTGCCTGCCGCCCCGGCCAGTTCCTCCGCAAGGGGCACCCCGGCCAGCGAGAGGTACTTGGTGTCGGTGGGATGCGCTCCCGGCGGCCTGATCCCGGCGGTGTAGTCGAAAGGCCCGGGGAGGGCGACGGCGATCCCAACCTCCGACCCGCCGGAGGGGATCCCGCCGAGACGCCCGGTGATGGCGGCGGCAAGGGTGGCGACGATGGGCCCCGCCGGTCCGCGGCTGTCGATGGGAACCGTCACCGGCTCCACCGACGGCTCGCCGACGAGGGGGACCGCGGCGCTCTTCAGGGTTGTCCCCCCGGAGTCGAGGGCCACCACCCACCGGTCGCTCGTCATCGGCCTCACGGTAGACCGCCGCCGCTCCGAGGTTGCACCTCTATTCGCGTATGCGTATGCTCGTCGATTCGTCCTCGATCACGGCGAGCGTCTGGGAAGAGGAGCACATGGGTCACAGGACTGCCGTCTTCGGCGCCTCCGGCTACGCCGGCGGCGAGCTGGTGCGGCTCATCGACGGCCATCCCGATCTGGAGCTGGGGTATCTCGCCGGCCACACCGCCGCCGGGGCGCCGCTGAAGGACGTCCATCCCCACCTCGGCGGCGGGAACCGGCTCATCGGGCCGCTGGACCCGGAGGCTGCCGCCGGCTGCGACCTGGTGTTCCTCGCCCTGCCGCACGGCGCCTCCGCCACACCGGCGATGGCCTTGCTCGACATGGGCGTGAAGGTCGTCGACCTCGGCAGCGACTTCCGGCTCACCGATCCGGGCGTCTATGAACAGGCATACGGCACCTCTCACCCCTACCCGGGGGAGTTGGGGACCTGGGCGTACGGCCTCCCCGAACTGTTCGGGCCCACCGTGACCGGCGCCACCAAGGTGGCCGCACCGGGCTGCTATCCCACGTCGGCGATCCTGGCCCTGGCCCCGCTGCTGGTGACCGGCTGCGTCGAGAGCGACGGTATCCATGTCGACTCGCTCTCCGGGACGTCGGGCGCGGGCCGGTCCCTCAAGAACGAGCTCCTCTTCGGATCGGTCGGCGAGAGCGTCGCCGCCTACGGGCTGGTCACACACCGCCACCGCCCCGAGATCGAGCAGGGACTCTCCGCCCACGCCGGGTCTCGTGCCACCGTGGTGTTCACTCCCCACCTGGTACCCATGCAGCGGGGCATCCTCAGCACCTGCTACGCCACCGCTGCCGCCGGCCTCACCGAGGCGGAGGCGATCGCCAGCCTGCGCTCCGCCTATGCCGGCGCCCCCTTCGTGGAGGTGATCGACATCCCCCCGCACACCCGCTGGGTCACCGGCTCCAACCGCTGCCTGGTCCACCTCCGCCTCGACGAGCGCACCGGCACCGTGGTGGTGATCTCTGCGATAGACAACCTGATGAAGGGAGCCGCCGGCCAGGCGGTGCAATGCGCCAACCTCATGCTCGGTCTCGACGAGACCGCCGGGCTTCCCGTCGCCGGGTGGATGCCATGAGCGTCACCGCCGCCGCAGGGTTCACCGCCGCCGGCGTCGCCGCCGGCATCAAGGGAGGCGGTGTACCGGACGTCGCTGTCGTAGCCTGCCCCGGCGGGGCGACCACCGCTGCCGTGTTCACCACCAACCGCGCCGCCGCCGCCCCGGTGGTACTGAGCCGCCGCCATCTCGCCGCCGGTCCCATCACCCGCGCCGTGGTGCTCAACTCCGGCTGCGCCAACGCCGCCACCGGTGCTCAGGGAGCGGAGGCCGCCGAGGCGATGGCCCACGCCGCCGCCGTTTCTATCGGCTGCTCGCCGGCCGAGGTGCTGGTGTGCTCCACCGGTCCCATCGGGAGCCCGCTGCCGGTGAACCTCACCACCGCAGGGATCGAGAAGGCGGTCTCCGCCCTCGCCGCCTCCGAAGCGGCGGCGGCAGACGCCGCCGAGGCCATCCTCACCACCGACAGCGGCCGCAAAGAAACCGCCCGGCACGGCTCCGGCTACGCCATCGGCGGGATGGCCAAGGGAGCCGGGATGATCCGCCCCGACATGGCGACCATGCTGGCGGTCCTCACCACCGACGCCGTCACCGAACCCGGCGACCTGCACCGCGCCCTGGTGGACGCCGTCGACGTCTCCTTCCATGCGCTCGACATCGACGGCTGCGCCTCCACCAACGACAGCGTCGTCGTCCTCGCTTCAGGTGCCTCCGGCGTCGCCCCCGAGGTGCATGAACTCACCGAGGTACTCGCCGCCGCCTGCGTGGATCTGGCACGCCAGATCGCCGGCGACGCCGAGGCGGCCTCCCGGGTCGTCACCCTCGAAGTCTCCGGCGCCACCGACGCCGCCACCGCCCGTGCCCTGGGCCGAGCCGTCGCCGATTCGGCGCTGGTACGTGCATCGCTGTACGGCGGGGACCCCAACTGGGGCCGCATCGTCGCCGCTCTCGGCGCCACCGATATTCCCTACGACCCCGAAGCGGTGGCGGTCCGGTTCGCCGGCGTCCCGGTGGCGGCCCAGGGTTCCCGCCTACCCCACGACGAGGACGCGGTGGCCGCCACCATCGCCACCGGCGACTTCACCGTCTCCGTCTCGGTGGGAGACGGACCCGGCGCCGCCTCCGTCCTCACCTGCGACCTCACCCCCGAGTACGCCGCCTTCAACGGGGCCCGGTCCTGATGGGCGGGCACTCCTCACCGTCGGCGGTGAAGTCCCGCATCGCCACCACCATGGCCAAGGCGGGGATCTTCTCCGAGGCGCTCCCCTTCATCAAGGCGTTCCGCGGCTCCACCGTGGTGGTCAAGTACGGCGGCTCCGCCATGGTCGACGAGTCGCTGCGTTCCAGCTTCGCCGACGACGTCGCCATGCTCCACTACGTCGGCATCAGACCGGTCATCGTCCACGGCGGTGGCCCTCACATCTCCCGGGGGATGGAGCAGCGGGGCATCGTCCCGCAGTGGATCGACGGGCTACGAGTCACCGACACCGAGGTGATGCGGGTGGTGCAGGCCACCCTGGCCGGCGAGCTCAACCCCGACATCGTGCGCCTCATGAACGCCCACGGCTCCCTCGCAGCCGGCGTCAACGGCCTCGACGCCAACACCTTCGTCGCCCGCCCCCTCGACGAGCGCCTCGGTTACGTCGGCGAGGTCGCCAATGTGGATCCGTCGCTCATCCTCGGCCTGCAGAGTCAGGGATTCGTGCCGGTGGTGGCCCCGCTGGCCCGCGGCGAGGACGGCCACGCCTACAACGTCAACGCCGACACCGCCGCCGCCGCCCTGGCGGTGGCGCTGGAGGCCACCAAATTGGTCTACCTCACCGACGTCGAAGGCGTCTACCGGGACTTCACCGACCCGGACTCGCTCATCGGCCGCACCTCTGCCGACGACATCGCCGCCCTGCTCGACGGAGGGGGCATCTCCGCCGGCATGGTTCCCAAGCTGAAGTCATGCCTCGCCGCCGCCGCCGGGGGAGTGGAGCACGTCCACATCCTCGACGGCCGCACCCAGCACTCGCTGCTCCTCGAGATTTTCACCCCGGAAGGAATCGGCACCATGATCACCAGGGAGGTCGAGACATGACCACCATCTCCACCCGGCGCCGTCTTGTCCGCCAACTCGTGTCCTCCGCGCGGGTCGAGTCGCAGCAGGAGATCGTCACCATGCTCGAGGAACAGGGCATGTACGTCACCCAGGCCACGGTATCGCGTGACCTCGACGCCATCGGCGCCGTCAAGGTTCGCCACGACGGCGGCCACCACTACGAGATCCACGACGACCCGCCCGGGGTGGGTGGAAGCGACCGGGAGGCGCTGCGCATCATCGACGACTTCGCCGACTCGATGGCGGTGTCGGGCAACCTGCTGGTGATCCGCACCCGCCCCGGAGCGGCGCATGTCGTCGCCAGCGCCATCGACGGCGCCCGCTTCACCGGCGTGCTGGGGACCGTGGCCGGCGACGACACCCTGTTCGTCGTCGCCGACGAGGACACCGGCGGCAAGGGGATCGCCGACGCGCTGACAACACGAGGAGTGCAACCGTGACGCTCAATGGAAGGCGGGGATCCGTCAAGAAGGTCGTCCTCGCCTACAGCGGTGGGCTCGACACCTCGATCATCCTGCGCTGGATCATCGAGGAGTACGGCGCCGAGGTGGTCGCCTACACCGCCGACGTCGGTCAGGGCCAGGAAGTGGACGAGGCACGGGAGAAGGCACTCGCCACCGGCGCCGTCGAGGCCATCGCCGAGGACCTGCGCGACGAGTTCGTATCCGACTACGTCTTCCCCGCCTTCCGCTCCGCCGCCCTCTACGAGGGCTACTACCTGATGGGCACCTCCCTGGCACGGCCGGTCATCGGCAAGGGCCTGGTTCGCGCCGCAGAGGCCACCGGCGCCGACGCCATCGCCCACGGCGCCACCGGCAAGGGCAACGACCAGGTCCGTTTCGAGCTGGCCGCCTACGCGCTGAAACCCGACCTGAAAGTGATCGCCCCGTGGAGGGAGTGGGACATGCGGGGGCGGGCCGACCTGGTCGCCTACGCCGAGAAGCACGGCATCCCGGTCCCGGTCACCCCCGACCGGCCCTACTCCACCGACGCCAACCTGCTCCACGTCTCCTACGAGGGCGGCGTGCTGGAGGATCCGTGGGAGCAGCCGCCGAAGGGCATGTTCAGGATGACGGTCGATCCCTGGGAGGCGCCCGACATCATGGAGACCTTCACCGTGGAGTTCGAGCGGGGCGACGCCGTCGCCGTCAACGGGGTGCGCATGAGCCCGGTGGAGATCCTGGCCCGCCTCAACGAGATCGGGGGCCGCAACGGCGTCGGCCGCATCGACATCGTGGAGAACCGTTTCGTCGGCATGAAGTCCCGCGGCGTCTACGAGACGCCCGGCGGCACCATCCTCTATCACGCCCACCGCGCCGTCGAATCGCTCACCCTGGACCGTGAGGTCGCCCACCTCCGTGACGAGCTGGCCCCCCGTTACGCCGAGATGGTGTACAACGGTTTCTGGTTCGCCCCCGAGCGGGAAGCCATGCAGGCGTTCATGGACCACGTCCAGGATCGCGTCAACGGCGAGGCCAGGCTCACCGTCTACAAGGGCAACGTCATCGTCGACGGGCGGCGCTCCGACGGCCACAGCCTCTACGACGAGGCCACCGTCACCTTCGAGGCCGACGACGTGTACCGGCAGGCCGACGCCGAGGGCTTCATCCGCCTCCAGTCACTGCGGCTGCGCAGCTTCGCCGAGCGCCGCATCGGCTCCGGCGAATGACGCTCTGGGGGGGCCGCTTCTCCGAGGGCCCCGACGACGTCCTGTGGAGGTTCACCGTCGACCGCTCCGACGAGCGGCTACTCCTCGCCGACATCATCGGATCGGTGGCTCACGTCACCATGCTGGGGGAGGTGGGACTGCTCCAACCCGCCGAGGTGGAGAAGATCCAGGACGCCCTGGACAAGATCGCCCGCGAAGCGGAGCGGGGGAAGTTCGTCTTCAAGCCGGCCGACGAGGACGTCCACGCCGCGGTGGAACGCCGGCTCGGGGAGCTGATCGGGCCGCTGGCGGGAAAGCTCCACACCGGCCGCTCCCGCAACGACCAGGTGGCCACCGACCTGCGCCTCTACCTCCACTCCGCCGTGGGCGAGCGTATCGATCAACTCCTCGGCCTCATCGAGACGCTCATCGCCGTGGCCGAGCGGGTCGGCGATGCCGTCATCCCCGGCTACACCCATCTCCAGCAGGCCCAGGCGGTACCGCTGGCGCACCACATCCTCGCCTACGCCTGGATGGCGACCCGGGACGTGGAGAGGCTCGACTGCGCCGCGGGACGTCTCGAGGTGTCGCCGCTGGGCGCCGGAGCCCTCGGGGGCAGCTCGCTCCCGCTGGCGCCGGAGGTGTCGGCGGCCGCCCTGGGGATCGGCGACGTCTTCTCCAACTCGATCGACGCCGTCGCCGACCGGGACTTCGTCGCCGAGCACGTGTTCTGCTGCACCCAGGCGATGGCGCACCTGTCCCGGCTCGCCGAGGAACTCATCTTGTGGTCATCGACCGAGTTCGGCTGGGTGACCTTCCCCGACGCCCTCACCACCGGGTCTTCGATGCTCCCCCACAAGAAGAACCCGGACATCGCCGAACTGGTGAGAGGTCGCGCCGCCACCGTCATCGGTGACCTCACCGCCATCCTCGCCCTGCAGAAGGGCCTCCCCCTCGCCTACAACCGTGACCTTCAGGAGGACAAGCGCATCGTGTTCCACGCCGACGACACCCTTGCCGGCGCTCTGGAGGCGGTCACCGCCCTGCTGGCCGGAGCCGAGTTCCACCCACCGGCGCCGTCGTCGTGGGTGACCGCCATCGACCTGGCCGAGGCCCTGGTGCTGCGAGGAGTCCCCTTCCGCCAGGCGCACCAGGCAGTCGGCGGCCTCGTTGCCGGGCTGGTGGCGGAGGGCCGCACCCTCGCCGGCGTCACAGCCCAAGATCTCGTCGCCGCCCATCCCCGGTTCCAGCCGGAAGACGCCGGGCTCACCGACCCGGCCGCCTCGGTGGCCCGCCGCGTCACCCCGGGTGGTGGCTCGATGGGTTCGGTCGAGGCGCAGATCACGGTGTTGCGCCAGTTCGTCGCCGGCGACGAGGAGCCGGTGGCGGGCGATCCCTGAGATAGTCTAGAGTTGACTATATCCGGACCCCGGGGCCCGGTGAGCCGGTCTCTCGCGGTGATAGGCGCACCGGCCCCCGGGGCTGACGGGCTGCCAGGCACCGTCACCGGCAGGCCGTGTCAGCGCCGTTGCCTGATCTCCACCACGGCGTCGACGAAGCGGACCGCCGCCGCGATCGACTCCTGACGCCACAGAGTCACCACGTCGATCTCCTCGCTACCGGTTCGCTCGGCGACGGCGCCGGCGAGGCGCACCAGGGTCTCGCGCTGCTGCTCCAGCATGGGCAGCGGGTCGATGCGGCAGCCGTCGGCGAGCACCAGCTTGAGAAGCAGCTCGCTGCGCAGGTTGCGTACGTGAGGCACCGGCGTGGCCAGCCACTTGCGGAACCGGGCCCGGCCCCGGCGGGTGGCGGCGAGCACGGTCCTTTCCCCGCCTGCCACGCCCGGCTCCTGGCGCACCGGCTCGACATAGCCGTGGGCGGTGAGCTGGTCGAGCGCCCGGTAGGTGAGAGGGCGGGACACGGTCCACACCCGGCCCACGTCGCCGGATGTCTTGAGGCGCGCCGCTACCGCGAACCCGTGTGCCGGCCCCTGGTACAGGATGCCCAGGCAGGCCCACTCTCCGAGAAGGAGCGACGGCTCCTGCGCCGTTGTGCCCATGTGCTGATGCCTGTGGTCGCGAAGCGCCCCCGGCTGACGATGCGGCACCGAGCCGCGGCTCGTGGCCGCGGCCTCGGTCTTGAAAGGTCGCAACCCCCGCCGGGGGCCGACTCAGGCTACACCAGGGCTCCACCGCCTGTGCACCGATGCGCGGGGAGCGTGCTGGTGTCGTCGCCGGTGCCGCGCCACTCCGGTGCGCATCGTAGAGTCACGCCGATGAGGCTCACCGGTCCCGAGTTCGCCCTGCTCCAGGACGCCTTGATCGGCGCCTTCGAGAACTTCGACAAGCTGGGGACGGTGCTGCGCCGAGGAGGCGAGAACATCAACCTGATGGCCTCGCCGGGCTCGATGGACGACGTGACCAGGAAGGTGATCGAACATTTCGAGGTCAGGGACCGCATCGACCAGCTGGTCCTGACGGCCCGCGCCGGGAACCAGACCAACAGGGAGCTGATCGAGGTGGCGGCCGCCCTCGGCCTCGAGCCGGCCGGTGTCGCCGTGTCGGAGCAGGACAGCGACCAGGCTCTCATCGAGGTGCAGGGGAGCCTGGAACGTATCGTCGCCGCCCAGCGGGACATCGCCGACTTCGGGAGCTACGGGGCGAGGATCCAGGAGTTCCTGCGCCGTATCTGCGCCGTCGAGTTGGGCGCCAACGCCGGCACCGGGTTCCTCATCGGGCCCGACACGGTTCTGACCAACCACCACGTGATCGCGGCGGCACGGGAGGGCAGCTTCGACCCGGCCCGGATCGTGCTTCGCTTCGACTACCAGCGGGCCCGCGACGGCAGGACAACCAACGCCGGCGTCGAAGTCCACCTCGCCGACGAATGGCTGGTGGACTGGGAGCCGCACAGCCCGGCCGACCTGCATGCCTTCGACCCCGACCGGCTTCCCGCCGACAGCGAACTGGACTACGCCGTCCTCCGTACCGGCGACAGAGTGGGCGACAGCCCCCCGAGCACACCCTTCGACGGTGCCCGCGGCTGGTTCTCCATCCCGGCGCAGGACCATCCCTTCGAACCCGACTCGTTCCTGATGATCGTGCAGCACCCTTGCAACGACCCCATCGCCTACGACAGCGCAGACGACGCCGTGATCCGCGTCAACGGCAACTCCACCAGGGTCCACTACCGGGTCAACACCAGACCGGGTTCCTCGGGCAGCCCGATCGTCAACCGGGACCTCGAGCTGGTCGGCCTCCACCACGGTGGCGAGCCGGGAACGGCCGACCGCGACAAGCCGTGCGGCCAGAGGAACACGCCCGCCGCCTACAACGAAGGTATACCGATAGCCAAGATCGCGGCGCACCTGAGCGGCAAGGGCACGGCATGGGTGTTCACACCGGGGGCGCCGTGAGACTGAACCGCGAGTCGTTCAACGTGCTGTACGACGCCCTGAAGGCACGTTATCCCGACCACGAGAAGCTGAAGACCATGGCGAGGCGGTGTTACCGCTCGACCAGTGAGTTCTCCGGGCCTTCGGACGACTCCGAGACCATCATCCGCAAGCTCATCGACGACTGCTCGGCCCGGGACGGGCTCCGGGCATTCATCGAGTGCATCAAGGGCGACGCCGACGGGAACCGTCTCATCGGGGCCCTGGACTTCGACTCGTTCACCGAGGAGCCCTCCGACGAGGAGGTGGTGGAGTCCGGTAGCGGAAGCGCCGGCTTCAAGGCGGAGCTCATCGCCGCCCTCGGCCAACTCGACGAGCCGGGTTTGCACCTGGTTGCGGTCGAAGATCTGGCGAAGCTCCTCGGGGCAGCCTCCGACACCGAGGCGCGTACCCTCTACCTGGCCGTCCTCGGCAACCTCAAGGTCGATCGGCCCGGCGAGGTGGTGCGCGGCCTGTCCTCCCTCATCGGCAAGCTGCTCACCCGGCTCATCGGGACCGGACCCCGGCCCGACGAGTTCGAACTGGATCTCGACCGGACCCGCCTCGCCCGCGTCGACCTGGGAGGGCTCGACCTGCACCGGGCCGACGTCGCCTTTGCCGACCTGCGTGAAGCCAACCTCGACGGTGCCAACCTGTGGCGGGCGCGCGGCTACGCGGTGGACATTTCCAAGGCCGGTTTCAAGGGCGGCAACCTGGAGGAGGTGCGGTTCCACAAGGCCGTGGCCGTCCAGGCCCGGTTCCACGACTGCCGGATGGTGTCGGCGTTCTTCAAGCAGGCCGACCTGACCCGGGCCGAATTCCAGCAGTCCCGGTTGCAGGGCGCCCACTTCGAGGGTGCCGACCTGCGGGGTGCCCGCTTCGAGCAGGCCGATGTCACCGACGCCTACTTCACCGGAGCGACTCTCGACGACGCCGCCCTCGCCTCGATCTCCCGTGCCGCGGGATGGAACCGCTCCCGTCTCGACGCACCCGCCAGGGACGCCGTCGCCCGCCTCGTCGAGACCGGTTGACGGGGGGGTCCCGGGGCGTGCACCCGAAGGCGCACGCCCCGTTTCCCTACTGCCCACTCATTGCAGGAATGTGCGGGTAGGGAAGTGCGTGCCCGCCCCCCGGCCACCGCCGACGATGAGACACATTCGCTCAACCCCTGGGTGAGCCAACCCAAACGGCGAGTCACGCACAATGCCCGGCGCGAAACCGCGCCGGACAGTCGAGTGTAGAGAGCGCACCTTCTGAATACTGGATACTGAGCTATCTCAGTCCGTCAACACATACCCGTCTTCGGTCTCGGCAACCAGGTCGTCCTCGATGAGGCTGTCGATTGCCTCCTCGATGCGGTCGGCGGGATAGCCGGTCGAGGAGACCAGATCATCGAAGCCGGACTGGCCGGCGACGAGCGAACGTACCAGCGCCCCCCTCACCTGGCGCAGCGAACCCTCGAAGCGGGGCTGGGGGCGGGGAGGCTCGTAGACGCCGGGCCCGGCGCACCACGACTCAACCGGGCACTCCTCACAGCGGGCCTGCCGGGGCAGGCAGACGGTCGCTCCCAGGTCCATCATGGCGTGGTTCCACGCCGCTGCGGCCTCTTCGTCGAGGTCGATGCGGGCCGCCCGCTCCAGCCGGGCGCCGTCGAGGACGTCGCCGTGCCAGCGGCTCAGTACCCGGCGCAGGTTGGTGTCGACGGCGGCGACAGGCTCGCCGAATGCGAAGCAGGCGACGGCGCGGGCCGTGTAGCGCCCCACCCCGGGCAGAGCCTCCAGTTCGGCTGCGGACCTGGGCCATCCCGACGCCACGATGGCGCGAGCGGCGTCGAGTAGGCGTCGGGCGCGCCGGTTGTAGCCGAGACCGTTCCAGGCGGTGGCGACCTCGGCGAAGGTGGCCTCCGCCAGAGCCTCCACGGTGGGGAAGCGCTCCAGGAACCGCTCGTAGAACGGCACCACCCGCTCCAGGCCGGTCTGCTGCGACATCACCTCGGAGACGAGGATCCGGTAGGGATCGTCGGTGAGGCGCCAGGGAAGGTCCCGGCCCCCCTCGGCGTACCACTCGAGAAGGGAGCGGTTGCGCTCCCTCTCGAGAGCCCCGGTCATGACGGCGGTGCGGAGGTGGTGGTGGGGGTGGTCGTCGTGGTGATATCCGGACCCACTCCGATCTGCACCCGGATCACGCTGCCCTCCTCGGCATCGGTGCCGGGGGCCGGGTCCTGACCCGCCACCCGGTCCACGTGGCCGGAGTCGGGATCGACGTCCACCAGCCCGATCACCTCGAACTCGAAGCCGGCATCACGGGCCCGCTGTCGGGCGTCGCCCTCCGGCAGGCCGCGCAGGTCGGGCACGGGGAGGTTGCGGACCACTCCCAGGGTCACCCGCACCGAGGTGGCTCCGGCGACCTCGGTCCCCTCCTCCGGGTCCTGGGCGGCGATGCGGCCCACCAGCCCGCTGTCCAGCGGCACCGCCAGGGTGCCGTTCTCCACGATGAGCTGGATGCCGAGACGCGATGCCTCCCGCTGAGCATCCTCGACACGCATCCCCACGAAGCTGGGAAGGTCGAACGGCTCGGGACCGAGCGAGACGATCACGGTGACACGGGGATTGTCGGCCTCGACGAGCTGGCCGGCGCGGGGATCGGTGCGGATGACGAACCCCTCGGGGATGCTGTCGGAATACTCCTCGTCCTCGCTGACGTCGAAGCCGTCGGCCTGCAGGCTGGAAACCGCCTCGTCACGGGACATCCCCTCCACGTCGGGCACGGTGAGGGCGAACGGTCCCCGGGACACGACCAGGTCGACAGGGGTCTCCGGCTGAGCCGACTCCCCCGGGTCGGGGTTCTGGTCGATGACGATCCCGGCTTCGGCTTCCTCGTCGAAGCGGGAGGTGACCTCGCCGACGGTGAAGCCCTGCTGCTCGATGAGGTCCCGCGCCTCCTGCTCGGTGAGGCCCTGGAGCTGGGGGACGGGGAAGTCGTTGGGCCCGGTGGACACGACGAGGGTGACGGTCGAGCCGAGCTCCGCCTGCGTCCCGGCGACCGGATCGGTCTCGATGACGAAGCCCACCGGCACCTCGTCATCGCCCTGGGTGGTCATCGTCACCCGGAACTCCTCGGCCTGGAGTTCCTCGATGGCCTCGGCCTGGGCGAGGTTGACGACGTCGGGCACGGTCACCATCTCCACTCCACCGCCGCTGAGGAGGCGCCACAAGATGAAGAGCCCGGCACCGAGGAGGAGTATCAGGGCGATGATGCCCAGTACGTACCCGGTGTTGGACTTGGCCGGCGGCGGGGGGGCGACGTGGCGGGCCGTCTCGTCCGGAGTGACCGTCGGCGGGGGCGGCGGCGCCGAGGACATCATCTGGGTGGCGCCGGCGTAGGTGACCATCCCCACCGCGGCGGTGGGCGTGTCGCCGCGCAGGTACCGCAGCAGGTCGGCGCGCATCTCCGATGCGGCCTGGTACCGGGCGTTGGGGTCCTTCTCCATCGCCTTCTCGACGATGGCCTCGAGCTGGGCGGGCACGTCGGGGTTGAGCGACGACACCGGGGCCGCCCATGACGATACGTGCTGGTAGGCGACCGCCACCGTGCTGTCACCCTGGAACGGGGGCCGGCCGCACAGCAGCTCGTAGAGGACCACACCGAGGGAGTAGACGTCGGCGCGGGCGTCGGCGGCGAGTCCCTGGGCCTGCTCAGGGCTGAAGTAGGTAGCCGTCCCGATGACGGCGCCGGTACGGGTGAGTTCCTCGGAATCGTCCAGCGCCCGGGCGATGCCGAAGTCGGTGACCTTCACCGTTCCCGACGGGGTGAGCATGATGTTGCCCGGTTTGATGTCACGGTGGAAGACGCCGGCATCGTGCGCCACGCTGAGGGCGGCGGCGGTCTCGGCGGCGATCTCGGCGGCGCGGCGGGGGAGGAGGATCCCGTCGGCGCGGCGGATGTCGCGCAGCGTGCGCCCGTCGATGAGCTCCATCACCATGTAGTAGGTGCCTTCGAACTCGTTGAAGTCGTAGATGGAGACGATGTTGGGGTGGTTGAGGTTGGCTGCAGCCTGGGCTTCCCGGCGGAAGCGCGCCACGAACGCCTCGTCACGCGCGAACTGCGGATGGAGGAGTTTGACGGCAACGCGTCGGGCCAGTAGCAGGTCCTCGGCCTCGAAGACATCTCCCATCCCCCCACGGGCAAGATGACGGGTGATGCGATATCGGCCCGAGAGAACCCGGGTATCAGTCATCGGGAGGGGATGGTACTGGCCGTCCGGGTTCTAAGGAGGTAGCGCAGCAAGGGGTACTTGGTACTTGGTACTTGGTATCCGCGCCTACCAAATACCAAGTACCAAGTACCTCCCCGGTCGAAGAAGCACCTCATCGCCCAAAGAATTCTGCCAACACCTCTTGTGCCATCGGCGCCGCGATCGTCCCTCCGGTGGCGCCTTCGCCGCCTTCGCCGCCGTTCTCCACCAACACCGCGATGGCGATCTGGGCCTCGCCGGGTGCGGGGTCGACAGGACCGAAGCCGATGAACCAGGCGTGCGGGGCGCCGCCGGGGACCTCGGCGGTGCCGGTCTTGCCGCCGATGCGGACCCCGGGGACGGCGGCGCGCGACCCGGTACCGCCGGTGACGACCCGTTCCGACATCTCCTGCAGCGACTCGGCTGTGGCGGGGCTCATCGCCCGTCCCATGAGGGTGGTCTCGGTTTGGGACTCGACGTCGCCGTCGGCGTTGAACACCTCCCGCACCAGGTGCGGCTCCACCACTTCCCCGCCGTTGGCGATGGCGGCAGCCACCATCGCCATCTGTAGCGGCGTGGCACGCACGTCGCGCTCGCCGATGGCGGTCTGGGCGGCGGCGGCGAGGTCGCCGTCGAAGTCTTCCTCGCTGGGGATCACCGAGGCGATGGTGGGGAAGTCGGTGGTGGGGATACGGTTGAAGCCGAACGCTTCGGCACTCTCCACCAGAGGTCCGGGGCCCATCTCGATGCCGAGCATTCCGAAGATGGTGTTGCAGGAGCGGGCGTAGGCGACCGTGAGCGAGACGCTGTTGCCGTCGTTGCAGACGTCCTCGTCGAAGTTGCGGATGGTCGCCGTGGACCCGGGCAGCTCCAACTCCACCGGGTCGGGGAAGGTGGTGGCGGGCCCGGCGGTACCGGTCTCCATCGCCGCCGCCGACGTGATCGCCTTGAAGGTCGAACCCGGGTTGTAGGTGGCCTGACCGGCCCGGTTCAGCAGCGGCTCGTCGGGGTCGGCGTCAAGGGCGTCGCCGGCGGGGCCGGCATCGAGGCCGACGAGGGTGTTGGGGTCGAAGCTGGGTGTGGACACCATCGCCAGCACCTCGCCGGTGACCGGGTCCATGGCCACGATGGCCCCCTTCTGGTCACCCAGCGCTTCGGCGGCGGCGACCTGGAGTTCGTGGTCGATCGACAGCCGCAACCCGTGGGGACGCAGGTCGCCTCCGAGCAGGGCGTTGATGACGCCCGAGATGGTGGAGTCACGATCGGACACCAGCTCCGAGGAGCGGCTCGCCTCGACGCCGGTGTCTCCGAACAGCGCCGTCGAGTAGCCGACGGCGTGGGCGTACAGCTCGCCGTAGGGGTAGTTGCGGCGGAACACCTGCGGGTCGTCCTCGTCGGGCAGCGACTCGGCGACCACCACGCCGTCGGCGGTGATGATGGTGCCCCGCTCCCGGCCGACCCGGGCGGCGACCACCCGGGCGTTGCGGGGGTCGTCGCGGTACTCCGGGCCCTTGATCACCTGGACCCAGGTGACCACGGCCACCAGTGCCCCGAAGGCGAGGAAGATCCCGGCGGCGAGGCGCCGGATGGGACCGTTCATACCCGCTCCCCGTGAGAGATACGGGCCAGCAACGCCAGCATCACCATGTTGGCGATCAGCGACGAGCCGCCGTACGACATGAAGGGAAGCGTGATTCCGGTCACCGGCAGCAGCCGGGTCACGCCGCCGATGATGAGGAAGGCCTGCATCCCCAGTACCAGGGTGAGGCCGGCGGCGAGGAACTTGCGGAAGACGTCCCGGGCGCGCAGGGCGATGCCGAACCCGGCGGCGATGAGGAGGGCGAACCCGGTGATGACGGCGATGGAGCCGGCGAAGCCCATCTCCTCGCCGACGGCGGCAAACACGAAGTCGGTGGCTGCCGCCGGGATCAGGTCGGGCCGCCCCAGGCCCAACCCGGAGCCGGTCAGGCTGCCGCTACCCAGGGCGAAGAGGCTCTGGGCGATCTGGTAGCCGGTGTCGGCGAAGTCTTCGAAGGGGTGCAGCCACGCCTCGACCCGCCGCTGCACGTGGTCGAAGGCGGTGAAGGCGAGCACGCCGCCGATGGCGGCGAGCAGGCCGCCGGCGAGCAGGTAGGCGGTACGGCCGGTTGCGATGTAGATCATTCCCACGAAGAGACCGAAGAGTAGGAGTGACGCACCCAGGTCACGCTGGTAGATGAGGACGAGGAAGGAGGCCGCCGCGGCCACGAAGAGGGGGAAGAACTGGCGGGGATCGGGGATGGTCATCGGGCCCAGCTTGCGGGTGCCGGCGGCCATGGCCAGATGGCGGTCGGCCAGGTAGGAGGCGAGGAAGATGGTGAGCAACACCTTGGCGATCTCACCGGGTTGGAAGCTGAGGGTACGCCCCACGATGGGAACGTCGAAACGTACCCAGAGTCGGGAGCCGAACACCTCGGCGCCGTGGATGGGGAAGGCCTCGGGGAGTAGCGGGAGCAGCAGCAGCACCACGGCGATGAGCAGGAAGATGTAGCGGAAGCGGCGCAGCACCGCAACGCCCTCGTTGCGCAGCAGGAATAACACGAGGGCGGCGATGCCGGCGGCGACGAGCAGCGACCAGCGCTGCAACGCCGCCAGGTCGCGGTTGAGGCGGTACACCTCGATGAAACCGATGGCGGCGAGGAAGGCGGCCAGGGGGTACAGGTAGGGGTTGGCCGAGGGGGCCCAGCGCCGCAGCGCCATGTGGACGGTGCCGAACGCCATCACGAAGACGAGGAAGGTGAGCGCCACCTGGGCGTCGAAGCCGTCGCCGGTGGCGAAGTTGACCAGGGCCACACCCATCGCCGCCAGGACGGCGGCGCACAGCAGCAACGCCGCTTCGGCGTTGCGCGTCATGGTGTGACGTCCACCACCGCCACCGTGGTGTTGTCCCGCCCTCCGGCGGCGTTGGCGGCGTCGATGAGGTCCCATGCCGCCTCCGACGGCGCCCCGCCCTCACCGAGGAGGCGGGTGATGTCGTCGTCGTCCACCATGTCGGTGAGCCCGTCACTGCACAGCAGCAGCCGGTCACCGGGCAGGAGATCCTCCTCGACCAGGTCGACGGAGACGTCGCCCATCCCCACCGAGCGGGTCACCAGGTTGCGCCGCGGGTGGTGGCGGGCCTCCTCGGGGGTGAGCAGCCCGGCACGCACCAGCTCGCCCACCACGGAGTGGTCGTCGGTGAGCTGGCGCAGCTCCCCGTCGCGCAGCAGGTAGGCACGGGAGTCGCCGACGTGGGCGATCCGGGCGGTGCCCTCGGCGGTGAGGAGAGCCAGGGTGAGGGTGGTCCCCATGCCCTGCAGCGACGGATCGGCGACCATCGCTTCGATGACGGCCTGGTCGGCGCGTTCGACGCGCTGCACCGGTTCGCCGTCGGTCTCGGCGATGGCGGCGGCGATGGCGGTGCGGCTGGCGACCTCGCCGCCGACGTGACCGCCCATGCCGTCGGCGATGGCGATGACCACCGGGCCGGCGGCGGAGTCGTCGTTGTCGGGTGCGAAGGCGTCCTGGTTGTTGGAGCGCACCAGACCGACATGGGTTTCGATGGACCAGGTGTAGTTCATCGGGCCTCGAAGATGGTATTGCCGATCTGGATCGAATCGCCACGGCTCAGCGTGGTGGGCACCGTGACGCGTCGGCCGTTGTGGTAGGTGCCGTTGGTGCTGCCCAGGTCGTGGAGTACCGCCGACCCGTCGCTGACGGCCACGCGGAAGTGGTACTCGGAAGCGTAGGGGTCGTCGACGACCACGTCGGCGTCGGCGGCTCGCCCCACCGCGCAGCCGGTACCGATGGGGAACCGTTGCCCGCTCAGCTTCTCCGACCGGACCGCCACCAACTCGCCGACGGCCTTGGTGGGCCGCGACGTGGTGGTGGGCCCGATGTGGGCGCCGATGGAGCGGGCGATCTGCCACAGGAACAGGTAGATCAGTCCGAGGAAGATCAGCTTGAGCAGGTTGAGGAAGAGGGCGGGCATGCGGCCTTCCGGGGTGGGTACCGGGCAGGTGGGGACGGGCGGGCGGTGGCAAGATCGTAGCCGCCGCGGCCGCCTATCAGGGAGCGAGCCCGCCAGATGCGGGCGGCGCCGAAGTGACACCGGTGGGCCGGGGTGATCTCTCGCCGGGGTGGGAAGCCGGGTCTCACGGCGATGAGGAGCCGATCCCGGCGCTGCCGGCAGGGTCTCAGCCGAGCAGGCGCAACGTCATCGCGATCGGGCCGAACTGTATGTAGTCGCCGCCGCGCACCTGGCGAGGTACCCCGTCGATGCGCACCCCGTTCACCAGCGTCCCGTTGGAGGAGCGAAGGTCGTTGACCCACACCGCCCCCGACTGGCGGTAGATCATGGCGTGCTGGCGGGACACTTCGGGACGTCCCAGCATCACGTCGGCGCCGGTGGAGCGGCCGATCACCACCCGGTTCTTGATGAGCTCGAAGCTCTGGTCTCCGGCCAGGGTGATGAGCTGGCCCCACACCGCCAGCTCGCCGGGCACGACGCTGCTCTCGAAGGTGGGCGATCCGGTACCGGCTACCGGGTCGACGATGACCAGCACCTCCGCCGGCCCTGCCAGGTTCCAGTTCCGCTCCGACGCCGTTTGCAGCAGGGCGTTGCCCAGCTCCGATTCCAGCTCGCCGACGTCCATGGATTCGACCATGTCCTCGGGATTCACCCGGATCACCCATTTGTTGGGGATCCCCTGCCCGTCGGGCACGTCGGTCACCTGGAGGTCGGCCTCCCGAACCAACCTCCCGGCCAGGTCGACCGGATGGATGCCACCCCGGAACAGCGTCGCCGACAACCCGTCGACGAGCCGCTCCAGCCGCTTCTCCAACTTTCGAGCGAGTCCCATGTGGCCATTGTACGGAAGGCGGAGGCGTACTACGTACTACGTACTACGTACTACGTGGGGCCGCAAGCTCACTCCGCCGCCGGGGAGAAAGAGGCGTGAGAAGCCCGGCCGGCATGCGGTGCCGGCGCAGCTACTGGCTACTGGCTACTGGCTACTGGCTACTGCCTCACTGGCTACGCGCCGAATGCTGGTACATTTCTACCGGTTCCGGGCGAGTGGCGGAATTGGCAGACGCGCAGGATTCAGGTTCCTGTGAGGTAACACTCGTGAGGGTTCAAGTCCCTCCTCGCCCACGCAGATGACAACGGCTTCCCTGGCGATCGAACGTCGATTCCGCCGGCGCCGCCAACTCGCCGTGTTTCTCACCCTCGCAGTCGTCGTGGCAGTGATCGCGCTCGCCGTCCGCTACCGCAGCGAGGAACGAGAAACATCGGAGTACCTGGCGCTGGCGCAGCAGGTCGCGCAGGAGCAGTCCCGCGTCGCCGAAGGGCTCAACGGGCTCATGGCCGCCTTCGGAGACCTGGAGCGCCCCGACATCGTCTCCCGCATGGACACCCTCACCCAGCAGGCCCGCGCCCAGGAGTCCCTCCTGGCGGCGGCGACCGTCACCCGCCCGGCGGCGACCCTCCACGGATTCCTGACAGTGGCGACGCGGTCGTGGGCCGAGGGGCTCGAGGGGCTGTCGGAGGCGGTGGTGGTGGTGATGGACCAGCCCGACGACGTCGAGGATCCCTCGGCGCCGCTGGCGGCCCCGCTATCCCGGCTCCGCATCGGCGACGACGCCTACGCCAGCTTCCTCGCCGAGGTCCCCACCCTCGAAGGCGAGTACACCCCGCCGCCGTACCCGGAGGTGGCGTTCCTGGGCGACACAGAGGACGAGGAGTTCAACGCGGCGGCGATCCGGCTCTCCCTCGCCGCCTCCCTCAAGGAGCGCCGGGACGTGTCGATCACGGTCAACACCGACCCTGAGGTCACCGGTGAGCGCAACGGCATCCCCGCCATCCCCTACACCGGCGAACTCGATGTCGTGGTGGTGGTCACCAACGGCGGCAACGTCGTCGAGGAAGGCATCGACGTCCGCATCGAGCTGAGGCGGGACGAGGCCGGCGCCGAAGCGACGAGCGAGCAACGTATGATTCCCCTACTGGAGCCGGGAAGCTCGGTACCTTTGGAATTCCTCGACTTCCAGCTCGACGCAGGAGCCCTCTACATGCTCAAGGTGACCGCTTCCATCGCCGAGGACGCCGATCCGTCGAACAACATCCTCGACCTGTTGTTCATTGTGAACCCGGAATGAGCCTCGACGTCGTAGCCCTCGCTGTCGCCGTGCTCGCCGTTGGCCTGGCGGGTTGGCTCGCCTACGAGGTGGTCGGCCTGAAGCGCCGGCTCTCCGCAGTTCCCAAGGACGGCGACGTGGTCACCTTCCTCCAGGAACTCGACGAGGATCTGTCCAAGGTGGAGAAGACGGTGGCGGCGCTGCAGCCGCGGCTGGGGTCGGTCGAGGCCCGCATGCCGAGTGCCATCTCCCGGGTCGCGGTGGTGAACTACGACGCCTTCGGCAACATCACCGGCCAGATGTCGCGCTCGGTGGCCATCCTCGACGAGAACGGCAGCGGCCTGGTGTTCACCGTCCTGGTGGGCCGCTCCGAGACGATGTTCTACACCAAGCAGGTGGTCGACGGCCACGGCGCCGACGAACTCTCTCCCGAAGAGCAGGCCAGCGTCGCAAAAGCATTGGCGGGGTGACTTCGCTAGTGGGAGCTGATCTCGTTGCGGAGAGGTACTTGGTACTTGGTACTTGGTAGCCGCGACCACCAAGTACCAAGTACTCCCCACTACGAGGGCAGAGTGAGCGTCCGGCTCCACCTGTAACATCACCAAAATGCTCGATGTTGCTCTGTTGCGGAACTCTCCCGAGGTGTTGGAGGCGTCGCTGGCGCGGCGCGGCGTCAACGTGGACCTCGACGCCCTCGCCGACCTGGACCGGAGGCGCCGCCAGGTGCGGGCCGCCGCCGAGCGGGTTCGTGCCCGGCAGAACGAACTGGGGAAGTCGATTCCTCGCCTGGAGGGTAACGATCGCAGCGCCGCCATCGCCGAGGCGTCGCAACTCGCAACCGAGCACAAGGAGACGCTGGCGACCGCCGACGCCCTCGACGCCGACTTCGACGCCCAATGGGTGCTCCTCCCCAACCTCACCGATCCCACCGCCGCCGACGGCCTACACGAGGACGACGGCGACGTGGTCCGCACCTGGGGGACCGTCCCCGGCCTCGCCGAGCCGAAGGACCATGTCGAGTTGGCCGAGATCCACGGCTTCCTCGACATCGAGCGTGCCGCTCGCACCTCCGGGGCCCGCTTCGCCTACCTGCTGGGCCCGCTGGTGCGCCTCGAACTGGCGCTGGTGCAGTGGGCGTTCGACAGGCTCGAGCCGCACGGGTTCGTCCCGGTGATCCCGCCCGTCCTGGTCCGTGAGCAGGCGCTCTACGGGACCGGGTTCTTCCCCGGCGACCGGGAACAGGTCTACTCCGTCGAGGCCGACGACCTCTACCTGGTCGGCACGTCCGAGGTGTCGCTCGCTGCCCTCCACGCCGACGAGATCCTCGACGCCGACGACTTGCCGCTGCGCTACGCCGGGTTCTCCACCTGTTTCCGCCGGGAGTCCGGCACCTACGGCAAGGACACCCGGGGAATCTTCCGCGTCCACCAGTTCGACAAGGTGGAGATGTTCAGCTTCTGCAACCCGGACACCGCCGCCGACGAGCACGAGTTCCTCCTCGCCCGAGAAGAGGAACTGGTGCAGGGTCTGGGACTGCCCTACCGGGTGGTCAACATCCCCGCCGGCGACCTGGGGTCGTCCGCCGCCAAGAAGTACGACATCGAAGCGTGGTTCCCCGGGCAGGGCCGCTACCGGGAGATCACCTCGACGTCGAACACCACCGATTACCAGTCGCGGCGGCTGCGTATCCGCTACCGCTCCGAGTCCGGCAACCGCCTGGTGGCCACCCTCAACGGAACCGCGGTGGCGGTGGGCCGTTGGCTCATCGCCATCGTCGAGAACTGCCAGCAGCCCGACGGATCGGTGGTGGTACCCGAGGTGTTGCGGCCCTATGTCGGGTTCGACACCATCGCCCGCCCCGCCGGCGAGTAGGCGCCGGCGATGTCGCAGGGAACCGTCTTCGCCGGTATCGCCGGCAAGTACGACCGTATCAACGCGCTGCTGTCGCTGGGCCGGGACGGGGCGTGGCGCCGCAGTGTCATCGACCGGCTCCCGGCGGGACGCGTCCTCGACCTGGGCGCAGGCACCGGTGCCGCCAACACCGACTTCGGTAACCGCAGCGTCGTCGCCCTCGATCCCTCGCCGGAGATGCTGGCACTCAACGGCGCCCCGCAGCGGGTGGTCGCCGTCGGGGAGCGGCTCCCCTTTGGCGACGGGAGCTTCGACGCGGTGTTCTCCGCCTACGTCTTCCGCAATCTGGACTCGGTCGGCGACACCCTCGCCGAGGTGGCCCGGGTGTTGCGCCCCGGCGGGCGGGCCGGCGTCGTCGACCTGGGCCGGCCCCGCGGCGGCGTGATGACCCGCTTACACCGGCTCGGTACCGCCGCCGTCCTCCCGACGGTGGGCCGGCTGGCCGGCGCCCCCGACGAGTACCGGTACCTCAACGAAACCCTGGACAAGCTGCCGCCCCCCGAGGCGCTCTACGCCTCCGGCCCGCTGCGGGTCGACGACCTGTGGCGTATGGGGCCGCTCGGCTTCGTCTACGGCGTGCTGCTGAGCAAAGACCTGCCCTCCAGATGAGGGTCGGTGGGCACGTGACCACCGAGGTTCCTATCGAGGGTCTGGCCCACCCGCTGCGTAGGTTGCTGGCCCGCTTCCTCGACATGCTGATCGTGATCCTCCTCGGGCTGATCGTGCTTCCCTTCTTCGATGTCTCCGCCGACAACGCCGACTCCCTGCGCCGAGGCCCCGCGTTCTTCGCTCTGCTCATCACGTGGGGCGTCTACGAGGTGGGGCTGACGGCGTGGCGGGGGATGACGATCGGCAAGATGGCCGCTCGCATCAGGGTCGTCGACGCGTCGTCACGGCGCCCTCCGTCCCTGCTGGTATCGGCGATCCGCTGGATGGTGCCGGCGGCGGCGGGCCTTATCCCCTACCTCGGCATCATCGGATGGGTCGTCGTCTACATGTGGCTGCTCGGCGACCGCCGCCGCCAGGGCCTCCACGACAAAGTTGCCGGGACCCTGGTAGTGAACGAGTAGGTACGTACTACGTATCACGTATCACGTATCACGTATCACGTATCACGTACTACTTATTGCTCGAACAGGCGAGACTTCTAGTACACAGTGTCGAAGGTCCAGTTGCGTAAGAGGAGTCCACCGGCGAGGTTGTCAGATCCAGATCACTCGTGAACGCGACGCTCTACTGGATACTGGAATCGCAATTGCGTGCGGCGGACTCAGGTCTCCGTGCGTCCCCGCCCTCGAGCGTCTGCGTCCCGGCGCTTACGGGAGATC
>CAZOGW010000042.1:0-22828 GCA_964579415.1 uncultured Acidimicrobiaceae bacterium
GCGAGTTCGTCGGCGAGTGCGGCGTCAGCGCCACCGGCACCATCGCCCTCCGCGTAGCCGAAGCATAAACACGTACTACGTACTACGTACTACGTACTACGTTCCCGGCGGGTCGAGCCTGACTTCCACCTCGACGACTTCTTCTCCGGCTGTGGCGAAGGTGAGCCTGAGGGGGAACACGGCACCGGGCGTCAGGGGTGCGGCCAGGTCGACCAGCATCACGTGGAAGCCGCCGGGAGCGAACACGACGGTCTCGCCGTCGGGAACCGGCACCTGGGCCACCGGGCGCATCGTCATGGAGGAGCCCACCGCAACCGTCTCGTGGATCTCGGCCGCCGCGGCCACGGACGGATCCACCGACACCCCGGTAAGCACGTCGCCGCCGGGAGCGGCGATCTCGAGATAGACAGCCCCGGTGGTGACCGCACCCGGCGTGGCACGGGCCCACACGCCGGCGACACTCACACCGCCGTCACCACATGCCGCCAGCATCGCCAAGCAGGCCAGCGCCGCCAGCCAACCTGAGCCCCGGCGCGGCCGCCGTGTCCGGTACGTGATCGAGGTCTCCCCTCTCTCCCCTAGCGGCGTCCTCGCCCGCCGGCGGCGGGCGAGGTGTGGCCCCGCCTCCCCAAGGGGGAAGCGGGGAGGGCGGGGCCACGAGGTGTACCGGTGATCGGGGACTCGACGGTGGGTCGCTACTCCTGGAGACCGGCGTACTCGCCCTCGGCGTACACCACCCTGCCGTCGACGATGGTGAGGACCGAGTGAAGGTCCTTGATCTCGTCGTCGGGAACGGTGAAGTAGTCGTCGGACAGGACGATGAGGTCGCCGTAGGTGCCCAGCTCGAGCGAGCCGACCTCGCCCTCCTGGTCCATGAACCACCCGCACTCCACCGTCTGGTGCTTGAGCGCCTCCCAGCGGGTGAGCCGCTGGTTCTCGGGCACGCCCTCGACGCCGGGCAGCAGAGTGTCGCCGGTGACGACGTACCAGAGCCGGAGGAAGGGGGCCCAGTTGGCAACGTTCATGGCGTCCGACGCCAGGCACATGCGCAGACCCTGCTCCATCGTGGTGCGGAAGCGGGGGCCGTTGCCGCCGTTGCGGACGTCGGCGAAGGTCAGCGTGTAGCCGATCCCCAGCGCCTGGGCCCGGGCGAGTTGCGTGTCCGTCGGGGTGTCCGCCGACGGGTGGGCGATGCTCCAGTTCAGGTCGGCGATCGGGTACACCTCGTTGGCTGCCTCGTAACCGTCGAGGTTGCGGTTGTGGTTGCCGACGTGGTGCTCGACACCCAACCGGTTGGCAGCGGCGTACCGGGTGAACTCCGGGTAGTCGGCGTTGGTGATGACGTCGTTGTCCTCACCGGTGCCCATGTAGCGCAGCATGTCGTCGCCGACGAACCCCATCGCGTTGCGGGTGTCCGCCAGCGCCTGCGGGTAGCCGGCGTAGTTGGACGCCATGTGGAAGGCGATGCGCATGTCGAGCTCGCCGGCGCGATGGAGGTGGAGCACCGACTGGTGGCCGTGCAGTCCTTGGCTCACCTCACCGGGACCTCCCCACGGGGCGGTGTTGCCGTCGGCGTCCTTCCACGCGGTGAGGCCGAGGCGGTTCGAGGTCGAGATGAAGTCGGCCAGGCAGTCGGCCTGGTACTCGATGCTGTGCGAGTTGAGCTGCTCCAGGACGCTGGCGTTGGCCACGCCGTTGGCCGGGGCGGTCAGGCGTCCGGTGGCCTGCCCGTTGACAGTCTCCACGCCGGGGTCTCCCGGGTTGAGCCCGAGCCGGGTGAGGGCGGCCTGGTTGACCTGTACGCCGGAGAAGCCTGATGCCTGGACGTAGAGCGGGTTGACCGGGCTGGCGGCGTTGAGCTCGGCGATGGTGAACATGCCGGGCGTGTCGAGCTGGTTGACGTTCCACCCGCCCGACGTGGTCCAGATCCACTTGTCGTCCGGGAGCTGGGCCGCCTTGTCGGCGTAGCCCTGCAGAGCCGCAGCGCGGGTGGTTACGAGATCCTGGCGCACCGTCTGGCTGAAGCAGTGGTAGCCGTTGCGGAGTCCGTGGATGTGGCCGTCGATGAGGCCGGGGAGGACGCGGCGGCCCTTCAGGTCGACGACGGTCGTTTCCTCGTTGATCACCCTGTTGACGAATGCCCTGGCCCCGTAGGCCACCACCTTGCCGTCACGCAGGGCGATCGAGTCCACGTACTGGACCGTCGGATCGTCGACGCCGTCGGTGATGATGGTGATCTTGCCGTTCTGCAGCACGTAGTCGGCCATGGTGCGGTCCACCTGGTTGGCGGGCGCCCCGCGCTGGGCCCACGCCGCGACCGGCAGGCTCAGCAACACCAGACATGTCACGATCCCGGCGATCAACCAATGGCGTGATACCCGCCTGTTGAAAATGGTCACGATGGAATTCCTCCTAGCTCCACCTGGATACAACAAATCCCCCTGGGCTCTCCCACTCCCATGGACCGGCGGGCTGCCGATGCCTGCCCGCCGGAAGGCTCCCTCCTTCCATGCGCTGCGCACGCGACCACGGATGGCAAACGATTGGCGCGGGCCAGTTGCAAACGATTGCTACGGACTCTAGAGACATCCATCCCGGCCCGTCAAGGGCTACTGGCCCCGCGGCGGGCCGGTCGAGGCGCGAACGGTCAGCGTCGGGCTGAGGCGGATGGATGCGACCGGCTCGGCGTCGGTGGCGAGGAGGCTGAGGAGGGAGGCGGCAGCCTGGCGGCCCATCTGGCGGTAAGGGACGCTGACCGCGGTCATCGGTGGCTGCATCAGGTCGAGGAAGGGGATGTCGTTGTAACCGGTGACGGACACGTCGACCGCCACCTCCTTACCCAGATCCCGGATGGCGCGGTAGCAGCCCAGCCCGAGCAGGTCGTTGCCGGCGACGATGGCGGTCAACTCCGGGCGCCGCTCGAGCAGGCGCAGCGCCGCCTGGTGCCCCGGCTCCACCTGGAACCAGTTGGCCTCCTCGATGAGGTCGGAGGCGACGGGCCGGCCGGCGGCGTGCATCCACGACACGAAGGCCCGGCGGCGTCCC
Source organism: uncultured Acidimicrobiaceae bacterium (assembly GCA_964579415.1). GTDB lineage: Bacteria > Actinomycetota > Acidimicrobiia > Spongiisociales > UBA5794 > CAZOGW01. Next base: position 3,046 of record CAZOGW010000042.1, read on the forward strand.
AGCCCGGTGGACAGGCCCGCCGGGCCGGCCACGTGCCCGATGTGCTCGTGGCCCAGCGCCAGCAGGTGCTCGACGGCCAGCCCGACGCCGGCGTGATCGTCGCCGACCACGGAGGGGACGCCTTCGTTCTCCGAGGACCTGTTGACCAGCACCACCATCACCCCCCGCTCCCGCAGCTCGGAGATGAGGGTGTCGCCCCGGGTCGCCGTCGCCAGGATGAGCCCGTCGACGCGCCGCTCCACCATGTCGGTCACCACCGTCTCGGTGTGGTCGACGCCGCGGTCGGCGTTGCCGATGAGCAGCGAGTACCCGGCCTCCACCAGCACCGCCTCGGCGCCGGCGATGATGGGACCGAAGAGAGGGTTCTCCACGTCGGGGATGACCACTCCCACCGACATGGTCCGGTTGGTGCGCAGGCCCCGGCCCAGCGGGTGGGGCCGGTACCCCAGCGCCCGAGCCGCTGCGGTGACCTTCTCCACCGTCTCCGGGTTGACCACCGTCGCCGTACGCGGGTTGAGAGCCCGCGAGGCCGTGGACACATGCACCCCCGAGACCCGGGCAACATCCTTGAGTGTGGGTCGGTCGATCATCTTGAAATCGATTGTTGCATGAACTTCCGACGTGGTGGGCTATGAAAGCGGTACTTGGTACGTGGTACTTGGTATCTGGCGACCACTGCAGGAGCCTCCTGGCAGATCAAGACAGGCCCGCTCCGCATACCAAGTACCTAATACCAAGTACCAAGTACGGGCTTCCGCCGGGGAGCCCGGCACGGGCTCCCCGGCGGGAGCCCTAATCCCAATCCAGCCATGAGGGCAGTCGCTTCTTCGCTCTCAGGGTCCCCACTATGCCGCCGGGGAAGAAGAGGAGCACGGAGACCAGCAGGATGCCGGCGATGACGATGTTGATCTCGCTGGAGCCGAACTGGATGGTGCTGAACTCGTTGATGGTCAGGATGAGCGCCGCCCCCAGCACCGGTCCGGCAACCGTGCCCCGGCCGCCGATGATGGCCATCAGCACCATCTGTGCCGAGATGGCGACGGTGAAGAACAGCGTGGGCCGGACGAACGCCAGCGAGTAGCCCCAGATGGCCCCGACGACCCCGACGAAGAAGGCGCTGATGGCGAAGGCGACGATCTTGTAGAGGCGGGTGGGGACACCGGCCACCTCGGCCTTGGTCTCGTCGGCGGCGATGGCGCGCAGGCCCAGACCGAACTTGGAGTGGGCCACCCGGTACGCCAGCAGGACCGCACCGGTGGCGGCGATGAGCATGGCGTAATAGAAGGGCGCCTTGAGCCAGTCCTGCGAGAACGGCAGCGGTGGCAGGGGGAGCCCGGCGGTACCGCCCGCCCACTTCCAATTGTCGAAGATGAGCAGCACCATGAAGAGCAGGGCGATGGTGGAGATGATGAAAGCGGGGCCCCGGGTCCGCAGCGTGATCAGGCCCACCGCCAGACCGACGAGGACGGCCACCACGCCACCGGCGACGGCGGTGAGGAAGGGCGACACCCCCCATTGGTAGAGCAGGATGGCGGAGGTGTAGCCGCCGATGCCGAGGAAGACGGCATGGCCCAGCGAGATGTAGCCGGCGAAGCCGCCGAGGATGTTCCAGCTCGACGACATCGCCACCCACATCAGGGCGTTGGTGACGAGTTGCATCACGTAGTTGTACGGGGCCCCGATCACGGGGCGCAGCAGCGGCAGGGCCAGGAGCGCCGCGGCGAGGCCACCGGCGACCACCAAACGGGAGCGTCCCGGCTTCTGGCGGTCCTGGGCAGCCGGGATCTCCTCCGCCTCGATGTCGGCGGCACCGGCCCGATCCTCGATCATGCCGCCACCTCCTTCCCGAACAGTCCGTGCGGCCGCACCATGAGGATGGCGAACAGCGCCGCGTAGAAGGTCATCGAGCCCCAGCCGGGCCCGACGTAGTCCACCACGAACGAGCTGGCGACACCGAGGATCACCGCACCGACGACGGCGCCCTTGAGGCTCCCCATACCGCCGAGGACCACCAGGGCCAGCAGCATGGCGATCCACTGCCAGTGGCGGAAGGGGTAGAAGGGGAAGAGGTAGCTCATGGTCGCCCCGGAGGCGCCCGCCAGCGCGGTGCTGATGCCGAACGCGATGGCGGACACCCGGCGCACGTTGACACCTACGAGCTGGGCCGCCGCCCGATTCTGCATGGTGGCCCGGATCGCCCGACCGGTGCGGGAGAGCCGGAGGAACAACCACAGCGCCACCAGCAACACGACGGAGAGGGCCGCGGCGTAAAGCTGGCCCTTGGGGACGATGATGCTGCCGAGGATGAAGGCGTCGGTCGCATAGACCGGGTCGGCGTTGCGGAAGATCCCGGTGAAGACGTACCCGAGGCCTCCCTCGATGATGATGGCGATGCCGAACGTGAGCAGCACCGTCATCTCCACGAACCGCTTGCTGCCCTCGATGCGGGGAAACAGCAGCAGGTAGATGCCCACCCCCATCAGGAACATGAACGGCATGATGAACAGGATCGACACCAGCGGATCGATGCCGAGCTCCTGGAAGGCGTAGTAGGCGATGTAGGCGGCGCCGACGATGAACACGGCGTGGGCCAGGTTGACGATGCGCATGACACCGAACGCCAGGGTGAGCCCGGTGGCCATCAGGGCATAGACGCCCGCCAGCAGCAGCCCGAAGATGATCACCTGGAGGAGGTGCATCAGGTGGCCCCTTCCGGCTCGACTGCCTTGCCCAGATACAGCTCACGGATGCGGGGGTCGGCCAGGATGGTGCCGGCGGGGCCCTCGAAGCGGCAGATGCCCAGGTCGAGCACGATGCCCCATTCGGCGACCTCGAGGCCGCGCACCGCGTTCTGCTCGACGATCACGATGGTCATTCCCATGCCTGCCAGGTCGGCCACCGCGGCGAAGATCTCGTCGGCCACCTGCGGGGCCAGCCCCAGGCTGGGTTCGTCGAGCATGAGAACCTTGGGCTCGATCATCAGCGCCCGGCCCAGGGCCAGCATCTGCTGCTGGCCTCCTGACATCTTGCCGGCGTCCTGGTTGGACCGCTCGGCGAGGATGGGGAACATCTCGAAGACACGTTCCATCCGGGTGGCGATGAGGGCCTTGTCCCTCACCAGGTAGGCGCCCATGACGAGGTTCTCCCGCACGCTCATCTCCGGGAAGACGGCCTGGTCCTGGGGAACGAAGCAGATGCCGGCGGAGAGGATCTGATCGGGACGTGCCCGCTTGAAGGCGTCACCCTGGAACACCACCTGGCCGCTGCGGGGCCGCAGCAACCCCGAGATGACCTTGAGCAGTGTGGACTTGCCGGCGCCGTTGGGACCGATGACGCAGTGCGAACGGCCCTCCTCGATCTGGAGGCTCATCCCCTTGAGGATGTCCGGCCCGGCCCCGTAGCCGGCGTGGACATCGTGCAGCTCGAGGAGGGCCATCACACCCTCCCCAGGTAGGCGGCGAGGACCCGCTGGTCGGACTGGACCTCGGTGGGGGTCCCGTGGAGGAGCACCTCGCCGTGGGCCATCACCACCACCGAGTCGCTGATGTCCATCACCATGTCCATGTTGTGCTCGACGATGAGGAAGGTGATCCCGTCGCCGTTGAGCTGCTTGATCCTGGCGACCATTCGCGCCAGCAGGGATGGGTTGATGCCACCGGCGGGCTCGTCGAGCAGCACCAGGCGGGGCCCGGCCATGAGCACCGCCGCCAGCTCGAGTAGCTTGCGCTGGCCGTAGGAGAGGACCTCGGCGTTGGTGTGGGCGTACTGGGCGATGCCGACGAACTCGAGGAGCCGCATGGCCCGCTCGGTCTCGTGGTCGAGCATGCGGGAGCCGAGCATGTCGCGCAGCTTTCCGGTGGACGAGCCGACCACCATGTTCTCCAGCACGGTCATGTCACCCAGCGTGCGGGTCACCTGGAAGGTGCGGCCGATGCCGAGCCGGGTCAGCTTGTGGGGCATCTTGCCGGTCACGTTCTGGCCGAGGAACGTCACCGAACCCGAATCGGGCGGCAATACGTTGGTGATCAGGTTGAACACCGTGGTCTTGCCGGCGCCGTTGGGCCCGATCAGCGACGTGATCGACCCTTCCTCGATGGAGAAGCTGACGTCCTTGACGGCGTGGATACCACCGAACCGCTTGTCGATGTGGGACACGTCCAGCATCACCGCCATGGCGCCTCCCTGCCTCGCGGGTCCCTGTCGCCTTCGCCAACCATGCCTGCCACCAACTCCCCCCTACCTCAGACAGTAGCGATGGGGCACCGGGCGGCCGGTGCCCCATCCATGTCGTTCCTGCTTCCTACCACTCGGGCTTGGGGTACACCAGGTCGACGACCCCGGGGAACTCGTCCGTCGGGTAGACGAACTTCAGCTCGCCGTCCTGCCACTGCACCATGATCATGGAGCGGTCGACGGGCAGGCCCCGGTCGTCCCAGTAGAAGTCACCGAGGATGGTCTTCACCGGGTCGTCGGCGGTGCGGGCGTGCAGCCACTCCTGCATGGCTGCGTTGTCGCCGCCGTTGGTGCCGAGGAATGCCTGCTCCATGCCCTGGCACACCGCAAACGGGATCGCCTCGTCCTCGTCCGGGGGACGGTCGAAGGCGGCGGTGAAACCGTCGATGAAGTCGGTGTTGGTGTACGGCTCACCACCGAGCGAGCCCTCCCAGTCCGCCAGCGGGTGCCAGGCGGCGTGGATGGTGACACCCTCGGCGCGGTCGCCGAGCGTCTCCTGGAACTCGCTCTGGGCGCCCTGTGACATGTAGACAAGCTGCGGGTCGTAGTCGACCGTGGACAGGGCGTTGACCAGCGAGATCGTCTCGTCGGGCGAGGCGGTGGCGGCGAACACCATCTCGGCGCCACTGTTCTTCATCGAGTTGGCCAGCGTGTTCCAGTCGTTGAACGGGACCGGCCATGCCTCGACGAACACCGGCTCGATGCCCGCCGCCTCGAGGTAGCCCTCGATGGTGACGACTTCCTCGGAGTCGGGGATCGCCACCTCGCCGCCGATGAGACCCTTGACGATGGCCTCGGCGAAGAAGTCGTCGGCGTAGGCGATGGCCACCGTCGTCGGCTTCTCGGGGATGACGCCGGTCTCGACGTAATGCTCGATCATGTTGATCGGCGAGATGCCGATGAGCTCGGCCGGGTTCTGCTGGAAGTAGAACAGGTTGTCGTAGCCCCGCTCCCAGATTCGCAGCGCCGCCCCCGACGGGATCGGGTAGACATAGCCGGAGTTGAGTGCCTCGGTCGACGCCGGGAACGTCAGCAGGCTGGAGAACGTGCCGAGGAGGATGTCGGCACCCTCCACGTCGATGTGGCGCCGCACCTGGCTGACCGCGGTCTCGGGAACGGACTGGTTGTCGTCCACGATGAGCGTGGCTTCCCGGCCGAGCAGCCCGCCGACCCGGTTGATCTCGTCGATGCAGAACTGGTAGCCGTCGCCGTGCTTCGAACCGGGAATGGCGAAGTCGCCGGTGAGGGGCAGCGACGAAGCGAACACCACCGGTTCATCCGAGGGCGCCGCCGTGGTGTCGCCGCCGGGCGCCGCGGTCGTGCCGCCCCCCGCCGTCGTCGTCGTCCCCTCGCTGTCCCCGCCGCATGCCGCAGCCAGAAGGCTGAGGGCGGCGAGAAGAGTGAGGACCTTTGTGAATCGAGCCATTGTCCCTCCTGCCTTGTCGGTGCTCCGAGCCGCAGAGTACGTAGTCGGTATGTCCGATGCAAACGATTGTGCGAGCCGTGGGCAGCCACCGTCGACCGCCGGTCGGTACCGGTCCGCAATGCGGTGAACGTGAGCTCCCATGAAGCGCCCCTGCTGTGGAAAGCGCTTCGGAAAGCGCTTACTCCATGACGTCGGCATTCTTGCCGTGCCGTTCCCAAGTGTCAAGGAAAACGATCAGGTACTACGTACTAAGTACTAAGTACTACGTACTACGCAAGAACCGCCACGAAAGCCAGCGCCACGACGATCAAGGCTGGCGGTGCAAAGACTTGTACTTAGTACTTAGTACTTAGTACTTGGTACTTAGTACTTAGTACCAAGTACCAAGTACCAAGTACGGGGAGACCCGGTCACCCTCACGCGAACTGGTACCGCGTGCTGTAGACCGCTCCGTCGCCGGTGGTGACCAGCAGCGCCCGGCAGGTGCCGGTCCAGCGGCCTTCGGTGCGCCAGCCGAATGTGTAGACACCGCTCGCCGCGTCGTACGTGATCCGCTCGGTGGCTGCCTCGGTGGCGCCCAGCGGTTGGCCGCTATCGCAGGACACCTGGTTCGAGCTGATGGTGAACGGGGCCGGGCCCAGGTCCCCGCCGAGGTCGACGTTGACCGGAACCGGGGTGCCCGCCGCCACCCGGGTCAGGGCCGGCGGGGTGTCCACCAGCGCCTGGTACTGGGCGGCGACCTGCGCCGGGGTGGCGACCGTGTTGAGGAACATCAGGCCGTCCATCCGGCAGTTGCACGGGTTCTGCTCGTTGGTGTTCTGCGGGTAGCTTCCGCCGATCTTGATGCCGGTCGGGTTGGTGGCCGTCGTGAAGTTGGGCGGCGGGCCCAGGTTCCACGGGTTGCCGGTGTTGGTGTAGAAGCCGTCGAGGGGCACACCGTTGCGGAACAGCGCCATGGTGCCGTCGTTGAAGTTGAACGTCGCCGCCAGGTGCACCCACTCGTCGTGGGGGAACAGCACCTGCCAGTCCTCGTTGGCGGCGAACGTGTTGGAGGCGGCGCCGTCGACGCGGCGGGCCAGGGCCACCAGCCGCAGATCGGTGCCCACCTGGATCACCTCGAGCAGCGCCCGCACGTCATGGCCCGTCGAGTTGCCCGAGAGCACTCCGGCGAGTCCGACGGCGTTGAACATGGCGTTGGGGTTGGTCGAGTTGGTGTTGCGGCTCGGGTTGGTCCCGGTCTGCTTGAACCAGCCCATCACGGTGATGCCCTGCACCGCGTTGAAGGCGCCCAGCGTCGGGTAGCCGCCGCCGGCGGGCGGCGCCCACACCCCCGCCTTCCAGTCGTCCCGGCTGGCCGGTCCCGTCGGGGTCACCTGCCGGGTCTGGATGGAGAAGGTGCTCGACGGGTACGCCGGGTCCTGCACCCGCATCTCGGACCCGCCGTTGACCAGCCACAGGTCGGTCCCGGAGTTGCCCAGGTCCACCTCGTTGCCGGGATCGCCGGCGACCGGGTTCTCGAAGTTCCAGTGGTTCACCAGGCTGGGCCGCAGGGCGGCCACCACCGGAGTGGCGTCCGCCACCGGCAGCGTCACCGGCGCCGGCGTCCCCGTGACCGTCAAGCCACGGATGCGGCCCCGGTCGTCGAACGAGCCGAAGCCGACCCGCCCGGTGGTGAACGTGGTGTCGGTGGCGGTCATCAGCGGCTCGCCGGCCCCGTCCACGTAGACCTCGATGCGGCCGCTGGCTGCGTCGCGGACCACCTTCACCTTCTCCCAGTTGATCCCCGGCGACAGCGCCGCCGGGGCGCTGGTGGTGCCGTCCCACTGGTCGTCGATACGCAACCGGTCGGCGTTGTCGACCTTGAAGATGCCGTTGTGGACGTAGTCGTGGGTGTCCTCGGACAGGTGCACGTAGTAGAACTCGGTGTCCGACTGCCACCCGAAGAAGATCAGCACGTCACGGCCGATCGGGGTGGCCACGTCGACACGCACCAGGGCGTCGAGTTCGAAGGAGCCCCACTCCGGTCCCTTCTGGACGATGGCGTACTCGAAGGGTCGCCTCGGTCCGGGGCGGGCGGTGCCGGCCTGGGTCTGGATGACCTCGTTGCCGGGGAAGGACCACCGCGAGGGGGTGACCGGCGCCCAGTCGGCGGCGGTGCGCACGTCGGTGACCACCGTGGAGGTGGTGTCGAGGGCGGCCCTCTCGGCGTCGGTGATCTTCCACACCGTACCCGACGCCTTGGACGTGACGTACAGCTCGCCGGCGGCGTCCTGGCCGAAGCGCAGGTCGACGCGGCAGTCCTGGATCGGGGCGGGGGCGATGATGCACGCCGAGCCCTCCCGCAGGATCAGGTCGGTCATGGTGACGGCATTGCCGTCGCCGTCGCGGAGCTGGAACTCGTATACCGGCGCCATGGTCTGGTTCTCCTGGCGCAGGCTGTTGCGGCTGCGCGCGTCGGCGAAGAAGATCCTGCCGGAGACGATGTCGCCGAACACGTAGAGGCCCCGTAACTCGGGGATGCTGCCGCGATAGACGAAGCCGCCGACGATGGCGACGCCGAGGTCGCCTTCCTGGCCGACCCTGCGGTTGTGGTCGTAGCCCAGCACCGGGTAGGTGAACCCGTAGTCGGCGTCGTCCTCCGGCAGCGGGTACAGCCAGCGGTTGCTCTGGTTCTGCACGTAGCGGCCGGCACGCAGGGGCCAGCCCAGGTTGTCGCCCTTGCGCACCTCGTAGACCGACTCGATGTGGTACTCGCCGATGTGGCCCAGGTACATGAGCTTGGTGGCGGGGTCCCAGCTGAAGCGATGCGGGTTGCGCACGCCGTAGGCCCAGATCTCGGAGAGGGCGCCTGGGTCGGCGACGAACGGGTTGGTGGCGGGGATGCCGTACTGACCGTTGCCGCTGTCGTCGCCCAGCGGGTCGATGCGCAGGATGGTGCCCTCTGCCCGGCTCAGGTCCTGGGGCAGGTCGGTGTTGTGGGCGCTGCCGCCGTCACCGGAGGCGATGTAGAGCAGGCCGTAGTCCTCGTCGCCGGGCCCGGATGTCGGATTGAAGCCGATCTGCTGGATGCCGTGGATGTTGGACCGGTAGCCGAGGCGCAGCACCTCGCGACTGGTGCCGCTGAAGGTGTCGGCGGCGGGATCGGAGGCGGTCCACTCGGTGACGACGCCGTGACGCGTGATCTGTGGCCAGTGGGGCAGGTCGGGCGCCCGGCGCTCCTCGAGGAAGAAGCCCTCGGTGTGGACCGTGTAGAACTTGCCGTTCTCGGCGAAGTCGGGATGGAACTCGACGAAGCCGAACCCGACCCCGAGACCGGCGTGGTCCCAGAACCATCGCTCAAAGTTGGCCCGGACGTCGAGGTACTGGACGGGCTCCCCGTCGAGCAGCAGGTACAGCTTCCCGTTGAGGTCCGGGACGTAGAGCCGGCCCGACCCGTCGGGGATCTCACCCACGTAGTTGATGCGGTTGGTGCGCTGCAACCGGGCATCGGTCGGTGGCTGCCGCGGCTGTGACGGCGGGATCGAGGCGAACGGCTCCAAGGTGAGCGTCAACTTGGACAGGGTCGGGTCGGGTAGGGGATCGAGGATGCGCCCGTCGGTCTGACCCGAGGCCGAGGGGACGAGTAGGGCGGTCGCCAGCGCGCCAACGCATAGGGCAACCACGGTACGGCGAAGGTGTCTCATAAGCGCCTCCCAACGCTCAGAAAGCGCTTCGGAAAGCGCTTACTCCCGTGACTCGTGGCATTCTCGCCGCCCCACCCCCAGGTGTCAAGGGAAAGGAGCGTATTACGTATCACGTATCAGCTCTGGTGGGAGTGCGACACCGCCTAGCGTAGTACTTAGTACGTAGTACTTAGTACGTAGTACGTTCTACGGGGCTGCCGTGGAGTTCCTCTCCACCAGCTCATGGCCGGTGCGGCGGCGGCGGGGGCGGGCGGCGGGGGGACGCAGGGTGAGGTCGAGGGCCATCGCCCCCATCTCGGCGATGGGGAGCCGGACCGTGGTGAGAGCCGGGGCCAGATCGGCGGCCACGGTCACGTCGCCGAACCCGGTCACCGAGATCTCGCCGGGCACGCTGCGACCCGCCGACCGCAAGGCGGCCAGGGCGCCCATCGCCATGACGTCGTTGAGAGCCAGCACCGCGGTGGCCTCGGTCCCGGTGTCCAGCAGGCGGGTGGTGGCGGCGATACCGCCCTCGCGGGAGAAGGCGTCGTGCTCGACGGCGATGGTGGCCGGGTCGATGCCGGCGGCTTCGATCTCCTCGAGGGCGCCGGCGAGGCGGTCCGCCACCGCCGACAGCCCGGCGGGGCCGGCGATGACCCCGATGCGGCGGTGGCCCAGGTCGAGCAGGTGGCGGGCGATGGTGCGCCCGCCCTCGTGGTTGTCGGGCAGCACCGCGTCGAGAGGGATCCGGTGCCGCCCCACCAGGGCGACCCGGCCGCCGGCGGCGCGGAAGGCGAGCAACTCGGAGGCGGCCTCGTTCTCCCCCGAGGTGTCGACGTAGCCGGATCCCGCCAACACGATCGCTCCCACCCGCTGCGCCCGCAGCGACCGGATGCGCGCCAGGTCGGTGGCCGGGTCCCGCCGCGACTGGCTGATGAGGACGACGAGCTGGTTCTGCTCGGCAACCTCGAGGACGCCCTTGGCCACCTCGGCGAAGTAGGGGTCGGTGACGTCGTGGACGATCAGGCCCACCATCGACGACACCGCGCCCGCCAGTGCCCGGGCGTGGGCGTTGGGGATGTAACCCAGGGTGCGGGCCACCTCGCGCACCCGCTGGGCCAGGTCCGGGGTGACGCTGTCACGCCCGGAGAGAGCCCGCGAGGCGGTGGCCAGGGAGACGCCGGCGGCCGCGGCGACGTCCTGCAGGCGCGGCGGTCCGGTGACGTCAGCCAAGTCGATCCCTCTCCGGTCGATCTTCGTTGCCAACTATACCGGGAAGCGCTTGCGAAAGCGTTTCCAGCGAGGTTGGGGCGCTGCTAGCCTCCGCCAGGGTGATGCGTACCCCCGATGACGGGGATGCCTGAAGAGAGCCGGAGGTCGTGGTGCCCCTTGCCCTGAAGTCAGCCGATGAATGCGGCCTCGATGTGGTCACCCTCGGTGAGTGCATGGTGCGGTTCAGCCCGCCTGGCCACGGACGCATCGAGTTCTCCCCCAACTTCGAGGTTCACGTCGGCGGTGGAGAGTACAACGTCGCCTACGCCCTGTCCCGCCTCGGGCTGCGCACCTCCTGGGTCGGAGGCCTGGTCGACAACCCCATCGGGCGTATCGTCGCCAACCACGCCCGGGCCGGATCCGTCGACATCGGGTACGCCCCGGTGTTCCCCTACGACGGCGTCGGGCGCCAGGCACGCATGGGACTCCATTTCGTCGAGGTGGGCACCGGCCCCCGCGGCAGCGTCTCGCTGTACGACCGGGGCCACTCGGCCACCAGCCAGATCGAGCCCGGCCAGGTCGACTGGGGCACGCTCTTCGGAGAGGTGGGCACCCGCTGGTTCCACACCGGCGGCATCTACACCTGCCTCAGCGAATCGGCCCAGGCCGTCGCCGAGGAGGCGATGCGGGCCGCCAAACAGAGCGGCGCCGTGGTGTCGTACGACCTCAACTTCCGCTCCAAGCTGTGGTCCAGCGAGACCGCCATCGAGGCCACCCGCCGCCTGATCCCCTACATCGACCTCCTCATCGGCAACGAGGAGGACTTCCAGAAGGTCCTCGGCTACCAGGTGACCGGGACCGACGAGTCGCTGCGCACCCTCCCCGTCACTCACTACAAGGCCATGGTGCGCCGGGTCGCCGCCGACCACCCTCACCTGTCGTTCATCGGCACCACGCTGCGCGAGGTGCTCAGCGCCGACGCCAACAACTGGTCGGCGATCATCTACGACGCCGCGGCCGGCGACTTCCACAACGGGCCTACCTTCGAGCGGCTCGTCATCGAGGACCGGGTCGGCGGCGGCGACGGATTCGCCAGCGGCCTCATCTACGCCTTCCTCGACGGGCGCCCCCCCGCCGAGGCGGTGGTGCTGGGGACGGCGCACGGCGCCCTGCTGCACACCACCCGCGGCGACACCAGCCAGGTGTCCCTGGCCGAACTGGAGCGCATCGCCGCCGGTGGGTCGGCCCGGATCGACCGCTGATGATCGCCGCCGACCCCACCCTCGACGCCGCCGCCCTGCAGCCAGCCCTCGACCGGCTCTGGGAGCTGTCGGGCCCCAAGGTCAAGCGGCTCTGCACCGGCTACCCACTCGACGAGGGCTCCCCGGTGCACACCGTCGACGGCAGGTACCGGCCCCGCGGATGGACCGAGTGGACCGAGGGCTTCCTCTACGGCTGGGCCATCCTCCACTTCGACGCCACCGGCGACACCGAGGCGCTGGAGATGGGGCGGAGGCTCACCCGGGACCGTATGGCCCGCCACCTGTCCCACAGCGGCGTCCACGACCACGGCTTCAACAACGTCAGCACCTACGGCAACCTGCGCCGCCTCATGCTGGAGGAGCGCCTCCCCGCCGACCCCTGGGAGCTGGCCTTCTACGAGGACGCCCTCAAGGTGAGCGGCGCGGTGCAGGCGTCGCGCTGGGCCACCGTCGCCGGCGGCGGCGGCTTCGTCTACTCGTTCAACGGCCCCCACTCGCTGTTCTGCGACACCATCCGCTCGATGCGCTCCCTCATGCTGGCGCACCGGCTCGGCCACGTCCTCCTCGGCGAGGGAGACCGCCGCATCTCGCTGCTGGAGCGGGGCGTCCAGCACGCCGCCACCACCGCCCGCTGGAGCGTCTACTACGGCGAAGGCCGTGACATCTACGACGTCCCCGGCCGGGTCGCCCACGAGAGCACCTTCAACCCCGTCGACGGCAGCTACCGGGCGCCCGGCACCCAGCAGGGCTACTCCCCGTTCACCACCTGGACCCGGGGCCTGGCCTGGATCGTCACCGGCTTCGCCGAGCTGCTCGAGTTCCTCGACACCGTCGACGGCGCCGAGCTGGCGTCGATCGACGGTGGCGACACCATCGAGGCAGTGTTGCTGCGCGGCGCCCGGGCCGCCGGGGACTTCTACATCGCCAACACCCCCGTCGACGGCGTCCCCTACTGGGACACCGGCGCACCCGGCCTGGCCCGCCTCGACGGCTATCTCGACCGGCCCGCCGACCCGTTCAACGACCACGAGCCGGTGGACAGCTCGGCGGCCGCCATCGCCGCCCAGGGGCTGCTCCGCCTCGGCCACCACCTCGCCGGTCGTGGTCGGCCCGACGCCGCCCGCTACACCTCCGCCGGCCTCACCGTGCTGAGGACGCTCCTCGGCGACGGCTACCTGAGCACCGACCCCGACCACCAGGGTCTGCTGCTGCACGGCCTCTACCACCGCCCCGGCGGCTGGGACAAGGACGGGCACGGCGTTCCGTCCGGCGAGGCGGTGATGTGGGGCGACTACCACCTGGTCGAGGCGGCGGTCCTCGCCGGGCGCCTCGCCGGGGCAGGACCGTATCCCACCTTCTTCGCCGGGGAGACGCCATGACCGCCGCCGCCAGAGCCGCCCTGGTCACCGGCGCCAGCCGCGGCATCGGCCTCGGCATCGCCCGCCGGCTGCTGCACGACGGCTACCACGTCGTCGCCACCGGCACCCGGCCCGCCGCCGACATCCCCGACGTCGTCGCCGAACTGGAGTCGATCGGTCCGGTCACCTACGTGCCCGCCGACCTCGGCGACGCCACCGACCGCGACTCGCTCGTCGCCGCCGCCCTCGCCGCATGCGGCGGTCTCGATCTGCTGGTCAACAACGCCGGGATCACCTCCCCGGGCCGCAAGGACATGCTCGATGTCGACGAGGAGGGCTTTGACCTGGTGATGGCGGTCAACCTCAAGGGCCCGTTCCTGCTCACCCAGGCGGTGGCCCGGCACATGATCGACCGCGGTGAGTCCGAACCCGGCTTCCGCGGTTGCATCGTCAACATCTCCTCGGTGAGCGCGGTCACCGTTTCCACCAACCGCTCCGAGTACTGCATCTCCAAAGCCGGCGTCGCCATGGCCTCCATGTTGTGGGCCACCCGGCTCGCCGAGCACGGTATCGACGTCTACGAGGTGCGCCCCGGCATCGTCGCCACCGACATGACCGCCGGCGTCACCGCCAAGTACGACACCCTCATCGCCGGCGGGCTCACCCTGGAGCGACGCTGGGGCACCCCCGACGACGTCGCCGCCGCCGTCTCCGCCCTGGCGTCGGGGGCCATCCCCTACGCCACCGGCCAGGTGCTCACCGTCGACGGCGGCCTCAACATCCCCCGGCTCTGACGCGGTGAAAGGACGCCCATGGCACGCCAGGACACATTGAGAGAGATCGAGAGGGTGGGGGTGATCGCCGTCATCCGCGCCGACTCGCCCGAACCTACCATCGCCCTGTGCCGCGCCCTCGCCGAGGGCGGGGTCACCGCCTGCGAGATCACCATGACCACCCCGGGAGCGATCGACGCCATCGCCGCCGTCACCCGGGAGCTGGGCGACCGCTGCCTGGTAGGGGTCGGCACCGTGCTCGACGCCGAGACGGCGCGCCTGGCCATTGTCGCCGGCGCCGAGGTCGTGGTCTCCCCGGCGCTCGACCCGGCGACCATCTCCATGGCGCACCGCTACGACAAGGTGGCCATCCCCGGAGCCCTCACCCCCACCGAGGTGGTGACGGCCTGGTCGGCCGGCGCCGACGTGGTCAAGATCTTCCCCGCCAACCATTTCGGGCCCCGCTACTTCAAGGACCTGAAGGGCCCGCTGCCGCAGGTACGCCTCACCCCCACCGGCGGCGTCGACCTGGACACCGTGGCCGAATGGATCGGCGCCGGGGCGGTTGCCGTCGGGGTCGGGTCCGCCCTGGCCAAGCCGGCCCTGATCAGGGCCGGAGCCTGGGGCGAGATCACCGACCTGGCATCGCAGTACGCCGCCGCCGTCACATCGGCCCGGGCATCGTGACCAGGCCCCCCTACTCCCTGGAGGGATCGGTGGTGCTGGTCACCGGCGCCAGCCGGGGTATCGGCGCCTCCATCGCCCTCGCCGCCGCCGCCGCCGGCGCCGACGTCGCCATCGGCTACCTGGACCACTCCGGCGAAGCCGGCAAGGTCGTCGCCGAGGTGGAGTCCCTGGGGCGACGCGCCGTCGCCGTCCGCGGCGACGTCTCCCTCCCCGACGATGCGAACCAGCTCGCCGCCGAGGTCGAGAGCCGTTTCGGCCGCATCGACGGGCTGGTCAACAACGCCGGCATCATGCCCTCCAGCCCGGTGCTGTCGCTGAGCGACGAGGAGTGGGACGCCGTCGTCCGCACCAACCTCTACGGGCCCTTCTTCTGCTCCCGTGCCGTCCTTCCCGGGATGGTGGAGCGGGGCCGCGGCGCCATCGTGATGATCTCCTCCCGTCTCGGCCAGGTCGGCTTCCCCGAACTGGCCCACTACTCGGCGAGCAAGGCGGGGCTCATCGGGCTCGCCAAATCCCTGGCCCGCGAGGTCGGCCCCCTCGGGGTACGGGTCAACGCGGTGGCGCCCGGGCCCACCATCACCGACATGACCCGCGACGTCCTGGTGGGCGAGGCGGCCCGCAAGCGGCTCGCCGAGCTGCCGGCGGGGCGCTTCGGGGAACCCGACGACGTGGCCCGCGCCGTGGTGTTCCTCCTCTCCGACGCGGCCGAGATGTTCCACGGCCAGACGCTGAACCCCAACGGCGGCGGGTACATGCCGTGAGCACGCAGTTCGTGGATGCGGCCGAGGCGGTACGCCTGGTGCCCGACGGAGCCACCGTCATCGTCGGCGGCTCCGGCGCCGGGCACGCCGTGCCGCAGAAGTTCATCGACACCCTCGCCGCCGAGTTCACAGCCCACGGCCGGCCCCGCGACCTCACCACGGTACGGGTGGTCGGTGTCGGCGACTTCGCCGAGCGGGGCTTCTCCCAGCTCGCCCTCCCCGGCCTGATGCGCCGCACCATCGGGTCCAACCTGGGCAACGAGCCCCGCCTCGCCGAGCTGATCGCCCGGGGCGAGGTGGAGGCCTACTCCTTCCCCCAGGGCGTCATCTCCCAACTGTGCCGGGAGATCGCCGCCGGCCGCCCCGGCGTCGTCACCCGGGTCGGGCTGCACACCTACGTCGATCCCCGCCACACCGGCGGCAGGCAGGGCCCCGCCACCGAGGACCTGGTCGAGGTGGTGGAGCTGGCGGGCCGGGAGTGGCTGCTGTACCGGGCATTCCCCATCGACGTCGCCGTGATCCGCGGCTCGGCCATCGACGAGCAGGGCAACCTTACCCTCGACGGCGAGGCCATCAACGGGGAGATGCTGGCGATGGCCATGGCCGCCCACAACTCCGGCGGCATCGTCATCGCCCAGGCCGGGGAGCTGGTCCCGGCAGGCAGCCTGGTCCCCCGCCGTGTCCACGTCCCCGGTGCCCTGGTCGACTACGCCTACACCGACCCCGACCAGACCCAGACCTACGCCACCGGCTACTCGCCCTACTTCGCCGGCCAGTTGCGCAAGGAGCCGGCACCGCCCGGCGAGCCGCAGCCGCCCGACGTGCGCAAGGTGATGGCGCGGCGGTCGCTGCTGGAGTTCGGCCCGGGGCAGGTGGTCAACCTCGGCTTCGGGGTGAGCCAGGACATCGGCGCCATCGCCGCCGAGGAGGGCGTCTCGGACCTGCTGGTGCTCACCGTGGAGCAGGGCGTCTTCGGGGGCGTCCCCGCCGGGGGCAAGGACGGCGGCGCCGGGTACAACTACCAGGCGCTCATCGACCAGCCCTACATGTTCGACTTCTACGACGGCGGCGGCCTCGATGTCGCCAGCCTGTCGTTCGCCGAGATCGACGCCGCCGGCAACGTCAACGTCCACGCCTTCGGCGACCGGCTGCGCGGTCCCGGCGGGTTCCCCCACATCAGCGTCGGTGCCACCAAGGTGTGCTTCGTCGGCACCCTCACCACCGGCGGGCTCGAGGCGGCCGTCGAGGGAGGAACGGTCCGCATCCTCGCCGAGGGCGCCACCGCCAAGTTCGTCCCCGCGGTGCGGGAGGTCAGCTTCAGCGGCCCGCTGGCGGCGGAGCGCGGCCAGGAGGTCCGCTACATAACCGAGCGGGCCGTCTTCGCCCTGATCGGCGGCAGGGTCACCCTCACCGAGGTCGCCGCAGGCATCGACCCCGAGCGCGACGTCATCGCCCACATGGGGTTCCGCCCCGCGGTGGCCGACCGGGTGGGCCGCATCGACCCGGAGGTGTTCGCCTCGGGGACCATGGGGCTGCTGGCCCGCTTCACCGGAGGTGGCCGATGAGCGATCTGGTCCACGTCACGCCGGGGGTCGTCACCACCATCCGGCTCGACAACCCGCCGCTCAACCTGGTCTCGCGGGAGATGACCCGGGCGCTCCACCAGGCGCTGTCCGCGGTGGAGGCCGATGCCGCGGTGCGGGCGGTGGTGGTCGCCGGCGGGGAGCGGGCGTTCTGCGCCGGCTCCGACGTCAAGGAGTTCGCCTCGCTGCGGGGCCGTGTCGCCGAGGGCAAGCTCCTTGCCGAGAACGCCGTCTACGACCGGCTCGCCGGCCTGGCGGTGCCCACGGTGGCCGCCATCGAGGGCGACGCCCTCGGCGGGGGGCTGGAGCTGGCGCTGTGCTGCGACATCCGGGTGGCGTCCCGCCAGGCCCGCCTCGGGATGCCCGAGGTACGGCTCGGCGTGGTCCCCGGATCGGGGGGTATGCGCCGCCTGCCCAGGGTCGTCGGCCCGGCCCGGGCCAAGGAGATGATCCTCCTCGGCGAGGTCGTTGACGCCACCACCGCCCACTCCATCGGCCTGGTGAGCCACCTCACCGGCGCCGGGCAGGCCGGGGCCGCCGCCGCCGAGCTGGCAGGGACGCTGTCCTCACGGGGCCCGGTGGCGGTCCGCACCGCCAAGGCCCTGCTCGATCAGATCATCGACCTCACCCCGGAGGAAGCCGCCGCCGCCGAGCTGGCCGCCTCGGAGAAGGTCTTCGCATCCGACGACATGCTGGAAGGAGTGTCCGCCTTCTTCGACAAACGCACACCAGACTTCCCCAACCGATAGCCAGGGATCACCGCGGCACGGCGGTGGCCGAAGGGGGGCGGCGAAAGGTCCGCTCAGAGAGAAAGAGGAAAGACATTGAGCAACGACAACATCGGAAGGTTCGGAGTCTTCCTTCCCTCGTTCGTATGGGAAGGTGACGGCAGGGAGCGGGCCGCAGGGATCAAGACCTTCGCCCGCGAGGTGGAGGACATCGGCTTCGAGTCGATCTTCATCACCGACCACCTGCTGGCCGCCAAGCAGTTCTACTCGGTGTCCTTCATGGAGTCCCTCATCACGCTGGCGCTCGTGGCCGGCGTCACCGAGAGAGTGAAGCTGGGCACCTCCGTGCTGGTGGTGCCCATCCGCGAGCCCGCCATCCTGGCCAAGCAGCTCGCCACGCTGCAGTTCCTCTCCCAGGACCGCGTCATCCTCGGCGCCGGCATCGGCTGGTACCCGCCCGAGTACACCGCCGTCGGCCAGAAGCGCAGCGAGCGCGGCGCCCGCACCGACGAGATCCTCGACATCATCATCCCGCTCCTCGAGGGCGAGACGGTGACCTACGAGGGCCGGTACTACTCCGTGCAGGATCTGCTCATCGAGCCGACCCCGGCGGAGCGGCCGCCGATCTGGATCGGTGGCGGCTCCCAGCTCGCCGACGACGCCTCGCCCGACCTTCCCCGCTTCGTCGACGCAGTCAAGGAGCGCATCTTGCGCACCGAGGGCTGGATCCCGCGACCGACGTGCCCGCCGGAGGACATCGCCCGGGACTGGGCCGAGCTGCAGACCTACCTCACCGAGCACGGCCGGGACCCGGGCGAGCTGGTGGTGGCGCACGAGAACTTCTTCCACTTCGTCGCCACCGACGACCCGGCGAAGGCTCGCCAGGAGCAGCACCAGGCCTTCCTCCGCGTCATGAGCGAGGCGCGCGGCCCGGCGTACCTGGAGAAGGTCTACCTGTTCGGCACCCCCGACGAGGTGGTCGAGTCGTTGCAGGCCCGCGTCGACGCCGGTGTGCAGCGCTTCATGCTCCACACCATGACCCCGGACCCGGGCCAGCTCCGGCAGTGGGCCACCGAGATCATCCCGCATGTGAGGTTCCCCGAGGCGTGACCCGCCGTGTCGCCCTGATCGGCAACCCGCTGCGGCGGCGCCATTCGGAGGTCATGCACAACGCCGCCTTCACCCACTTCGGGGTCGGGGCCCGCTACGAGCTGCGGGAGCTGGCCCCGGAGGAGGTGGCCGGTTTCGTCGCCGCTGCCCGGGAGCCGGAGTGGCTCGGTTTCCAGGTGACCGCGCCCTACAAACAGGCGGTGATGTCGCTGGTCGACGACGTCGAGGACGGAGCCGCCGCCATCGGGGCTGCCAACTGCGCAATGCGGCGCGACGACGGGACGCTGGTGGCTTTCAACACCGACGCCGGCGGGTTCCTGCGCTCCGCCGAGGCCGAGCTGGGAATGTCGGTGCGCGGGTCCGCCGTCGCCGTCGCCGGCGCCGGTGGCGCGGCACGGGCGGTGGTCCACGCCCTGGTCACGGCCGGCGCCGCCGAGGTGACGGTGGGCAACCGCTCCCCCGACCGGGCCGCGCAGCTCGCCGCCGGCTTCGGCGACACCGTCGAGGGCACCGACCTGGGCGGGGCATTCACCGCGGCGCTGCGACGCGCCGACCTGGCGGTCAACGCCACCACGGTCGGCATGACCGCCCCGGGCACGCCGTTCGACGTCGCCGCCCTCCCCGACTCCGCAGCCGTCTACGACCTGGTCTACACCCCCGCCGAGACCGAGATCCTCGCCGCCGCCCGCGCCCGCGGCCTGCCCGCCGCCAACGGCCTCGGCATGCTGGTGGCCCAAGCCGAGATGGCTTTCGAACGCTGGACCGGAATTCCCCAAGCCGGCCCCACAATGCGCTCAGCCCTGGAATCGTCGGGGATCCTCACCCAGCCCTCGGAGTCGTAGCCCCGCCCAGATCGGACGGAGGGGGTCTTCGTCCCAGGTCCGTGTTGAGCCTGCTCGCGAGCCAGCGAAGGGCGCGCAATGAAGACCCTCCTCCCCCCTGCCTCAGCAAAGCCTCCGTCTGGCCCACTCCCCCCGCAAAGCCGGGG
>CAZOGW010000043.1:0-22306 GCA_964579415.1 uncultured Acidimicrobiaceae bacterium
CGAAGCGGCGGGGGAGGATGAAACCCGTCGGCCGAAGCGGCGGGGGAGGATGAAGACAGCCCCACGAAACGGCGGGGGAGGATGAAGACAGCCCCACGAAGCGGCGGGGGAGGATGAAGACAGCCCCACGAAACGGCGGGGGAGGAAGAAGACATCCCGGCGGGGGAGGATGGAACCTGCAGGCTTCGATCCGCCGCGTGGGGAGAGGATCTGGAGCGGATGAGGGGAATCGAACCCCCACTTCAAGCTTGGGAAGCTTGTGTTCTACCATTGAACTACATCCGCGATGCGGTTCCATGTTACCTCCGTCCCGCCCGGAGGCGCCGCCCCACGGCGGCGCGGTTCAGCCGGCGATGAGGCTGGCAACGCCCCAGAAGGCGATCACGAGGCCGACACCGAAGAGCCACCAGGCCCGTCCGGCGCGGAACTCGCCGGGGGCGTTCCTCGGCGTCTCGCCGCGGCGGTGCTTCCAGATCGCTGCGGCGTTGCCCAGCACCATCGCTCCCCCGACGGCCAGGATGAGCCAGGCGAGCAGGTCATCGAGGCCGAGCAGCTCCGTCAGTCCCATGGTCAGGGAACGCTAGCGCCCCTCTCGGGCGTCATAGGAAGTCCTGTTGCCCCGGTACCTCTATAGCCTTCGGTGCTCCCACCATGACCTCCACAGCATCTTCACCCGCGCCGTCCCGGCTCGGCGACTACTCGACCCGCTCCGGTCGCTTCGTCGCCCTGTGGGTTTTCGGCGTGGCCACGACCCTGCTCCTACTCGGGTTGTGGGGCCGCGCCGTCACCACCGACCGCGACGGCATCGAGAGTTCGCTGCGCGCCGCAGTCGCCACCGACGAGGTGGCCGAGCAGGTGCGGGGCTGGGTCGCCGGCGCCTTGGAGGAGTGGACCAGAGTCTCCGGTGACGAGGCCGTGTCGGTGGCCGGGGCCGTCCTGGAGACGCCCTCGGCGGCGGCTGCGGTCGAGCAGGTGCTCGCCGAGGTGGTGGAAGTGGCGGTGGCTCCACCGGGAACCACAGGCGTCGTCGACGTCGCCGCCGCCATCGACCCGTTCGTGCCCGGGATCGCCGCCGAACTCCAGGCGGCGGGGGTCGACGCCGACCCCACCCTGGTTCGGGCGGTGCTCGCCGGGATGGAACCGATCACGGTGGAGTCCGACCCGGCGATCAGCATCACCCGAGTGGTCTCCTCCGCCCACGGGATGCTCACCCGGGTGGTGGTTGTGGCGCTGCTGACGCTGCTGGTCTCGGGAGGCGCCGCCACCGCCCTCGCCGAGGAACGGTGGGTGATGGTGCGCTCGCTGGCCAGCCGCATCCTGGTCTCGGCGCTCAGCTTCGCCGTCTTCCTCCGCCTGGGAGCCTGGGCGCTCGACCCGCAGCGGGGCCGCTCACCCTTCGCCGCCGGCGGATCGGTACTGCTCCGCTCCAACGGGACCGTCATCCTGCTGGTGGGCCTGGTCGCGGGTATCGCCGCCGGCGGCGCCACGTTGGCGGTGCGATCCCGGAGGCGGGCTATGGGGCCCCAGAGCAATCCGAGCTAGCCGGTCCCGGGTACCCTGCCCGCCATGAGCTCGAAGGGGAAGGCCACCGCGCCTGCTTCGTCAGGAAACCTGGGCCCGGGGTTCGACGTGCTGGCGGTCGCGTTGGAACTGCGATGTACGTGCGAGGCGGAGCCTTCCGACCGCTGGGTCATCGAGGAGGAAGGTTCCGCCTATGAGCCGGCACCCGGCGACCTGGTGGTTCGGGCCATGCGGGGAATGGTGGGCGACCGGCCGGTACGGGTGCGTATCGACAACGCCGTACCCCGCTCCCGGGGTCTCGGCTCCAGCTCGGCGGTGACGACGGCGGCGGCGGCGGCCGCCTTCCGGGCATACGGCGAGGAACCCGGGGACAGCGCCCTCTTCGAGTTGGTCACCGGGCTGGAGGGTCATCCCGACAACGCCGCCGCCGCCGTCTACGGCGGGCTCGTCGCCGCATCTGGCGGTGTGGTCCGCCACCTCCCCCTCGCCCCCCACCTCCGCATCGTCGTCGGGATCCCCGACACCCACCTCTCCACCACGCTGGCCCGCAACGCCCTCCCTGCCGCCGTCAGGCGGCCGGTGGCCGCCCGCAGTATCGCCCGACTCACCATGCTTCTCGAAGGGCTCCGCACCGGCGACGCCGCTGCCCTCGCCGCCGCCGCCGGCGACGAGCTCCACGAGAAGCCGCGTGCCAACCTGTCGCCGGTCACCGGACGGCTCATGGACGCAGCCCGTGACGCCGGAGCCCTACACGCGGCCTGGAGCGGTGCCGGTCCCACCGCTCTCGCCCTCGTTACCGACGAGACCCGCCCCGACGTGGAGATCGCCATGCAGAAGGTCCTGGATGGGACTGGGGAAGTAAGGTCTCTCGAGGTAGCCACAGGCTGGACGTAGCAGCCGGTTCTTGGTACTTGGTATTTGGTATTGCGTACTACCACATACTGAATACCAAATACCGAACGCCATCCCCCGGCTTGCGATAAGTGCGCCGATACGCGAACCTATCGACTAGCCACCGCCCTCGGTGCATGCCGGGGGCTCTTTGATGGCGACCGCGGCGGTGGTGCCGGCGGGCGCCCGACCACCACACCGAAAGTCTCTGAGGAATCGCTGCATGGGTTCGTTGATCAAGAAGCGCCGGAAGAAGATGAGCAAGCACAAGTACCGCAAGCGCATCAAGGCCAACCGGCACAAGCGCAAGAAGTGATCACGAGCCCCGGTCCCCGGACCGGGGCTTCCTGATGGCGGGCGGGGAGCCGCGGCCGGTGCCCCGCCGGATCCGGGCACTGCCGGCGGCCGGAGTCCGGTTACAGTCGCCCTGATGGCAGGTTCGATTCTCGGAGCGGCGGTCAAACGCGCCGAGGACCCGCGCTTCATTCGCGGCAAGGGCCGGTTCATACCCAACCTGCCGGTCGACGGCGCCCTGTGGATGGTTCCGGTCCGATCGCCGCTGGCCCATGGCCGCATCCTCGGCGTCGACCCGACCCTGGCTGCATCGCTACCCGGGGTGGTGGGCGTGTTCACCGCATCGGACCTGGCGCTGGGGCCTGGCGCACCCGGCGGCGCCGGGGTGGACCGGGCCTACGGGCGCCCCCCGCTGGCGGAGGGGAAGGTGAGGTTCGTCGGCGAGGTCGTGGCCGCCGTGGTCGCCGAGACCGAGGCGGCCGCGGTCGACGCCGCCGCCATGGTGTTCACCGACATCGAACCGCTCCCTGCCGTGGTCAGCCCCGAGCAGGCGATGGCAGCCGGTGCGCCCCTCCTGTTCCCGGCGACCGGCACCAACGTGGTTCGCGCCGGGACAATCGGCAACCCCGATGCCGTGCCCGCCGGCGCCGACGTCCGGATCAGGTTGCAACTGCACAACCAGCGGGTGGCGGCGGTACCCATGGAGCCCAACTCCGCCGTTGCCATCCCCTCCGGCGACCGGCTCGAGCTGTGGGTGGGCAGCCAGAACGTGTTCGGGCACCGCAACCAGATCTCGCGCGCCGTCGGCTTCGACCGTGACGCCATCCACGCCCTCGCCCCCGATGTCGGCGGCGGGTTCGGCGCCAAGTTCTACACGTACCCCGAACAGGTCATCGTCGCCCGGCTGGCACTACTGCTCGGGGCGCCGGTGCGGTGGCACGAGTCCCGGCGCGGAAACCTGGTGTCGATGACCCAGGGCCGGGCCCAGCACATCGACATCGAGCTGCTGGCGACGTCGGCCGGGCTCCTCACCGGGCTGCACATGGACATCGTCCAGGACGTCGGCGCCTACCCCCTCTACGGCGCCGCCATCCCCGACTGGACCGGTCACATGGCGGCCGGCGCCTATGCGGTGCCCGCCGTCGATATCGGCTTCCGCTGCGTCGTCACCAACACCACACCCATCCACGCCTACCGCGGCGCCGGGCGACCCGAGGCGACCCATGCCGTGGAACGGGCCATGGATGTGCTCGCCGCCGAGGTGGGCATCGACCCGGTCGAGATCCGGCGCCGCAACTTCATCGCACCCGAAGACTTCCCCTACACCGCGCCCACCGGGGCCATCTACGACTCGGGCGACTACGGGCCGGCCCTCGACGCCGCACTCGGCATCGCCGGCTATGACACCTTGCGCGCCGAACAGCGGCGCCGGCGGGAGGGCGGGGACCGGGTGCAGATCGGCATCGGGCTCGCCTGCTACGTCGAGGTGACCGCTCCCGAGACCAACCCCAGGGAGTGGGGTGCGGTCGATGTGGACGGCGACGGGACGGTCACGGTCCGGGTGGGAACCTCGGCGCACGGCCAGGGTCACGAGACCGCATTCGCCCAGCTCGCCTCGGCGACCCTGGGGATTCCGATGGATGAGGTGCGGGTGCTCCAGGCGGACACGGACGTCGTCCCCCGCGGCGCCGGCACCGGAGGCTCTCGGTCCCTTCAGCTCGCCGGATCGGCACTGGTGCGGGCCTCGGACGAGGTGCTCGCCAAGGCCCGCCGCATCGTCGCCGCCCACCTGGAGGCGTCGGCGGACGACATCGTGGCCGGCGACGGCGTGCTCGGCGTGGCCGGAGTCCCCGGGGCGGCGATGACCTGGGCCGAGGTGGCCCGCGCCGCCGCCACAGGAGTCGGCCTGGAGGACGGGGAGGACGCCTCGCTGGCAGCCGAGGTCACCTTCGAGCAGGGGCGTCCCACCTACCCGTTCGGAACCCATTTGGCCGTAACCGAGGTCGACACCGAGACCGGATCGGTGCGGCTGGTGCGGCACATCGCCGTGGACGACTGCGGGACCGTGCTCAACCCGTTGCTGGTGGCGGGGCAGGTCCACGGCGGGGTCGCCCAGGGAGCCGGGCAGGCCCTGTTCGAGCAGGTGGTGTACGACGAGGACGGCAACCCGCTCACCGGGTCGCTGGCGTCCTACCTGATGCCAACCGCCGGGTCGCTCCCCTCCGTCGAGCGGCGCTCCACCGAGACACCGACGCCGCACAACCCCCTCGGCGCAAAGGGCATCGGTGAAGCCGCCACCATCGGCTCCACCCCCGCCATCCACAACGCGGTGATGGACGCCCTGGCCCACCTGGGCGTGAAGCACGTGGATATGCCGCTGGTTCCCGGCAAGGTATGGGAGGCTCTCAAGGGGGCGCAGATGTAGGAGTACTTGGTACTTGGTACTTGGTAGGCCGCGGATACCAAGTACCAAGTACCAAGTACCTCCCCGCACCGGGTGGACCCTGAAGAACCCCCGCCTAGTCCTGCCCCCTGAGGAAATTCTCTATCTCGTCGACCAGGTCGTCTACGTCCACTTCCTCGTCGGTGTCGTCTTCGTTCTCGAGGCCGGCGACATATTCGGAGAGGTCCTCGGAGGCGTGCATGGCCTCGGTGACGCGGGTCTCGAAAGCCTCGGCGGTCTCGCTGAGGTCGGTGAGGTCGATCTCGAGGGAGAGGACGGCGCGTGCCTTGTCCAGCAGCGCCAGCATCGCCTTGGGGTTGGCGTTGGCTGCCAGGTAGTGCGGGGTGGCCGCCCACAGGCTGACGGCGGGAATGCCCACCTCGCGGCACGCCTCCTGGAGCACACCGATGATCCCGGTAGGCCCTTCGTAAGACGAGGTGGCCAACCCGTGCCGGGTGACGATGTCGGGGTCGGTGGCGACACCGACGATGGGAACCGGACGGGTGTGGGGAACCTGGCCGACGAACGCGCCGAGGAACACCACGTCCTCCACGTCGGCGTCGGCGAGGACGCCGGTGACGAGCCGGGCGAAGGTCTTCCAGCGGAAGCTGGGCTCCTCGCCCAACACAACCACCAGGTCGCGGCTGTCCGACGGCAGCGACACCGCGAAGAACCGGGCGTTGGGCCAGGCAAGGCTGCGGGTGCCGCCGTCGCCGATGGACACGGTGGGGCGGCGCACCTGGAAGTCGAAGAACTCCTCGGGATCGACGACGGCGAACGGCTCGGTCACACCGATCTGGCCCAGGATGTACTCCAGCGACCCCGAAGCCGAACCTGCGGCGTCGTTCCAGCCCTCGAACGCCACCATGGCGCGTGGCCGCCGCAGAACCGGTTTCGAGAATCGGCGGACGGCGTCCATCGGGGAAGGGTAATGGAAGCCTGAGAGCTTCGAGGTCCGTGTGCTGGACGGGTACTTGGTACTTGGTACCTGGCAGGTAGTGATACCTGATACGTCTAGGCGACCCTGTACCCCACGCCTTCGATGGCGGCCGCGATGCCGTCCCTCGTCGCCGGAGCGGCAAACTGCACGTCCACGGTGCGGGTGTCGATGGTCACGTTCACCGTGGCGACGCCCTCGACGGCGGCGACGGCACTCTCGATGGAGGACTTGCAATGCCCGCACGAGATGTCGGGCACGTCGAAGTGCAGCTTGATGATGTCCTGTGGTGCTGTCATGTCTTCAGTGTATACCCCAGTGGGGTATTCTCTTCCGGGCGTGACTCCCGGTGCCCTCCACGTCTCTGCAACAATGCCGCTCGTGACCGATCGACGGACTTTGAGCCGGGACGAGCGCGAGCAACGCGCCGAGCAGGAACTCGCCGAGCAGCTCCAGACGCTGAGCCGCCCTCTCGCCGAAAAGGTGCTGGGCCGCGCCATCGCCCTCGACGCCGAGGCGAAGAAGGAAGCGGAGGAGGCGGCCGCCACCATCGACTACGACACCCTCAAGGACGTGGCGCTCGAGGTCGGCATCAGTGAAGACGCCCTGAAGAAGGCGATCCTCGAGGAGATCGACACCGACAAGGACCACAACCCGCGCCGCATCGAGCGGGCCGTCGGCCCCGACTCCGTGCGCGGCGGCGTCATCGTCCACGGCGATCCCGACGAGGTCAGCGCGCGGCTCGACTCGTTCGTAGAGGCCCTGACCGGTGCGGCGCGGGCGTCGCGCCGGCCGGCCGCGGTGGTGAGCCGCCCCGGGGCGGCAGCCCGGAACATCCGCACCATCGTGGTGCCGCAGAGCGACGCCGTCCAGCTCGTCGAGGTGGAGGTGGATACCAGCTCGGCGCGCAAGAAGATGTGGCGCTGGATCATCGCCTGCTTCATCATCGCCATGCTGTTCGGTAACGCCATCGGCACCGTGGCGGTGCTCGGCATCGTGGTCCTCTCCATCGCCCTGGCGGTGTCGTGGGTACGGGCCATGGCGCGGTTCGCCCGAAACATGGTCAACAGGGTCCTGGGCTCGTTCTTCGGCAAGCCCTCGGAGCCGGGGCCTTCCGAGTGGCTCGACAGCAGGGCCCTGGGCTCGTTCTTCGGTAGGCCCTCGGAGCCGCACGGGCAATGGCCCTCCGAGTGGCTCGACATCTGGGAGCGGGCACGGGAACGGTTCGGGAAGTGACGGCACCCGCTACGGCGCGCCGGCTCTCCGGCTTCGGTGAGACCGTCTTCGCCGAGATCACCGCCCTCGCCACCGAACACGACGCCATCAACCTGGGCCAGGGCACACCCGGCTTCGACGGCCCCGACTTCGTCAAGGAGGCCGCCGTCGCCGCCATCCGCAGCGGCGAGAACCAGTACGCCCGCATGCTGGGCATCCCCGCCCTCAACGACGCCATCGCCTCCCGCTTTCGCGACGCCACCGGCATCGACGTCGACCCGGTGGCGCACGTCCAGGTGACATCGGGATGCACCGAGGCCATCGCCGCCACGTTCCTCGGGCTGATCGAGCCCGGCGACGAGGTGGTGCTCATCGAGCCGTTCTACGACTCCTACCCGGTATGTACCGCGCTGGCCGGCGCCACGCCCCGGTTCGTCACCCTGCGCCACCCGGAGTACCGGCTGGAGAAGGGAGCGCTCGCCGCCGCCGTCGGGCCGAGGACCCGGGCCATCGTGTTCAACACGCCCCACAATCCCTCGGGACGGGTCTTCGACGACGAGGAGTTGGCCGCCGTCGCCGAAATCGCCATCGCCAACGACTGCCTGGTGTTCGCCGACGAGGTCTACGAGCACCTGGTGTTCGACGGGCGGCACCGCTCCATCGCTGCGTTGCCCGGCATGTGGGAGCGCACCGTCACCTGGTCGTCGCTGGGCAAGACGTTCTCGCTGACCGGATGGAAGATCGGCTGGTCCGTCGCCCCCGCCCACCTCACCGCCGGGGTTCGCTCGGCGCACCAGTTCCTCACCTTCGCCTCCCCCACCCCGCTCCAGCACGGCGCCGTCGCCGCCCTCAACGCACCCGACGCCTACTTCGACGATCTGGTCGCCGGCTACCGCCGTAAGCGGGACCTGCTCGCCGAGGGGCTCGATGCCGCCGGCTTCGGGGTTTCGGTGCCACAGGGGACCTACTTCATCCTCGCCGACCACCGGCGGTTCGGGTTCCCCGACGACGTCGCCTTCGCCCGCCACCTCATCACCGAGATCGGAGTGGCGGCCATCCCACCCAGCGCCTTCTTCCACGACCCCGCCGACGGGGCTGCGCTGATCCGCTTCGCCTTCTGCAAGGACGAGGCCACCCTCGAAGCCGCGGTGGAACGGCTTCACCGCCTGGTGTGAGCGGCGCCCCGGCCGCACTACCGTTGCCCGAGATGGAGATCCACGAGGACATCGTCGCCACGGTCGGTGACACCCCGCTGGTCCGCTTGGGCAGGTTGCACCCGCCCGGCAACCTCGTCGCCAAGGTCGAGTACATGAACCCGGGCGGGTCGGTCAAGGACCGGATCGGGCTCCCCATGATCGAGCGGGCGGAGCGCAACGGGTGGCTGCAGCCGGGTGGCACCATCGTCGAGCCCACCAGCGGCAATACAGGTGTCGGCCTTGCCATGGCCGCCGCCGTCCGCGGCTACAAGATGGTGGCGGTGATGGCCGACAAGCAGTCCAAGGAGAAACAGGACCTGCTGCGCGCCTTCGGAGTCGAGGTGGTGGTGTGCCCCACCGACGTTCCTCCCGAGGACCCCCGGTCCTACTACTCGGTGGCGGACCGCCTCGCTGCCGAGATCCCCGGCGCCTACCGGCCCGACCAGTACTCCAACCCGGCCAATCCCGAGGCACACGTCCACACCTCGGGCCCGGAGATCTGGCGCCAGACCGACGGTCAGGTAGGTGTCTACGTCGCCGGCGTCGGCACCGGCGGGACGATCAGCGGCACCGGCCGCTATCTCAAGTCGCAGAACCCGGACATCCTGGTGGTCGGCGTCGATCCACTGGGGTCGATCTACACGGCAGCCACCGAAGGCGACGTCACCACCTACCTCATCGAGGGGGTCGGCGAGGACTTCTGGCCGGAGACGTTCGACCCTGAGGTGGTGGACCGCTACGAGCAGGTCGACGACCGCGAGGCGTTCGTGATGACGCGCCGCCTCGCCACCGAGGAAGGCCTGCTGGTTGGGGGAAGCTGCGGCATGGCCGTCGCCGGCGCCCTCCGCGTCGCCGAGGAGCTCCCCGACCGGCTGGTCGTCGTCCTCCTCCCCGACTCCGGCCGCAACTACCTCTCGAAGATCTTCGACGACGACTGGATGAGGTCTCAGGGGTTCATGGAGTGAGAAGCCGCTCGTGGGGACTCGGAGCTGGTCTTGCCGCTGGGAAGTACTTGGTACTTGGTACTTGGTAGTCGCGGATACCAAGTACCAAGTACCAAGTACTGCTAGTTGTGACCAGGTCACACCCTCGTGAGAGCTTGGTCCAGGTCCGCGATCAGATCCTCTGCGTCCTCCAGGCCCACGGACAGCCTCACCAGACCGTCGAGGAGGCCGACACGGAGGCGCTCATCGCGGGGAATGCCGGCGTGGGTCATCGTCGCCGGATGGGTCACCAGGGACTCCACCGAACCCAGGTTCTCCGCCAGCGTCCACAGTTCCAGCGAGTCCATCAGGCGCTTGCCGGCGTCGACGCCGCCGGCGACCTCGAACCACATCATCGCCCCGAAGCCCGACGCCTGGCGCTTGGCCAGATCGTACTGCGGGAACGACTCCAGACCGGGATAGCCCACCTGGGCCACCTTGGGGTGCGATTCGAGGAATCGGGCCACCTGCAGCGCCGAGTCCGACTGCTGGTCCATCCGCACCGCCAGGGTCTTGGTGCCCTGGAGTGTGAGGTAGGCGACCATCGGCGACATGATGGTGCCGGTGGCGTTCTTGACGAAGGCGATCTTCTCCGCCAGTTCAGGGGTGCGACTCACCACCGCCCCACCCACCGTGGCGTTGTGGCCGTCGAAGTACTTGGTGGTGGAGTGCACCACCAGGTCGGCGCCGAGCTCGAAGGGTCGCTGGTAGTAGGGGGTGAGGAAGGTGTTGTCGACGGCGTGGAGGATCCCGCGCGCCGCGGCGATCTCCGACACCGCCGCCAGATCGGTGAGCTTCATCGTGGGGTTGGCCGGCGTCTCGGTGAACACCAGCCGCGTCTCGGGCCGGATGGCTGCTGCCACGTTGGCGGGATCCGACGTGTCGACGAAATCGGAGGCGACCCCGAACCCGTCGTAGATCTGGGTGAGGATGCGGTGGGTCCCGCCGTACACGACGTCGGACACCACCACATGGCCTCCGGCGCCGAGCACCGCCAGGATGACGGCGTTGGTAGCGGCCATGCCGGTGGCGAAGGCCGAGGCGCCGGCGCCGCCCTCCAGCGCGGCGATCTTGCGCTCCACGGCGGTGACGGTGGGATTGCCGCTGCGGGAGTAGCTGTAACCCTTCGCCATGTACTCGTCGACGGACGGCTGGACGAAGGTAGTGCTCTGGTAGATCGGCGTGAGGATGGCCCCGGTGGTCGGGTCCGGTTCGACGCCGGCATGGATCTGGCGCGTACGGAAGTGCATGGGGGAACGGTAGCGGGGGCGGAGGACGGCGAGGTCCGTGCGGCGAAGCCGGTACTAAGTACTAGGTACTAGGTATGTGGAATCGGTATGGCAGCTCCAGGCGGTGAGCTCGCAGCAGGTCCTCGTCGGCGAGGACATCGGGTGTGGCGGCGTCGGCGACTATGCGGCCGGCATCGATGACCATGGCTCGAGGACACAGCTCGTAGGCGAAGGGCAGGTCATGGGTGGCGATGAACTGGGTGATGTCGAGGTTCTCCAGGATCGTGATGAGCTCCCGGCGGCTCGCCGGGTCGAGCCCGGAGGTGGGCTCGTCGAAGGCGACGATCTCCGGCTCCATCGCCAGCACCCCGGCGATGGCGACGCGCCGCTTCTGCCCGAAACTGAGGTGATTGGGCGGCCGCTGGGCCAGGTCGGCCACGTCGACCGCCTCCATCGCCGCCTGCACCCGGTGCTCCAGGTCGTCACCCTCGATCCCGAGGTTCTGCGGCCCGAAGGCGACGTCGGCGGCGACGGTGGGCATGAAGAGTTGGTCGTCGGGGTCCTGGAAGACCACCCCTACACGGCGGCGGATCTCGGGTGCCGTGTCCCGGTCGAGACGCAGGCCGCTCACCGACACCTCGCCGGTCTGGGGGAGGTGGATGCCGTTCATGTGCAGCACCAGGGTGGTCTTGCCGGCGCCGTTGGGGCCGAGGAGGGCGACCCGCTCGCCAGGGTGGATGTGCAGGTCGATACCGTCGAGCGCCCGGGTCCCATCGGGATGGTGGAACGAGAGCCCGGTGACGGCGATGGTGGGGACGCTCACGCTTGCCCCGCCATCGCCACCAGGGCAACGGCCCAGGCTGCCACGCAGAACAGGGCCACCGCGCTCCAGACCGATATCGCAACATGATCGGTGGCCACCTCCGGCATCCTCCCGTCGTATCCGCGGGAGGCCATCGCCAGGTAGACCCGCTCGCCACGCTCGTAGGAACGCACGAAGGTGACCCCGAGGGTGCGGGCGTAGGGCCCGGCGTGACCCAGCCAGCGGGGCTGGTGGCCACGGGAGAGCATCGCCACCCGCATGCGGCGAAGCTCCCCGAGGACGACATCGAGGTAGCGGATCATCAACCCCATGATCGACGTGATCACGGGCGGCATCCGCAGGGTGTCGAAACCGCGCAGCATCTCGGGCACCTGGGTGGTCCCGGCCAGCACCACCGAGGTGAGCAGGCCCAGCGTCGCCTTCGCCATGATGTTCCACATGCCCCACAGGCCCTCCTCGCTCAGCGATAGGCCGAGGACATCGACGTGGTCGCCGCCGGACAGGAACGGCAGCAGCAGTGCCGCCACCACGAAGGGCACCTCGATGAGCATCCGGGTGGCGACGAAGCGGAACCCGAGCCGCGCCCACGTCGCAAGCACCCCCAGGGCCACGGCGTAGCAGGCGAACGCCCACATTGCCTCGCGAGGGGTGGCCACCACGGCGAAGACGAAGGCGACGGCGGCGACGATCTTGGCGTGCGGCGCCAGCCGGTGGAGGGCAGACTCGCCGTGACGGTAGAGGGCGTGGGCATGAGCGCCGGCCACGTCAACGCCGCCCGGGAGCCGGCATCAGGGATCGGGAACGGCCGACTTCGACCCCGTCTTGCGCACCAGGGCGAAGACGCCGTACCCGACGAGGAGCGTGACCAGCAGCCCCACGATCCCGGCGACCGCGGTGTTGACCCGCTCGCCGGCGCCCAGGTTGGCGCCGTAGTCGGCCAGGGCGGAGTCGCCCAGGGCGTGGTCCTCGGCGGAATCGATGAACCCCTGCTCCTCGGCGACGTACTCCAGCCCGTCGGGATGCGGTGAGGCGAACTGGCTGACGACGGCGCCCACCACGATGGTCACCAGGATGCCGACGAGGAAGATGCGCCCGATCGAGCGGTCGCTCACACCAACTCCTCGGTCCGCCCCCCGACATAAGTGGGGGCCCCGTAGACCAGGTCGGGCCGGGCTCGCACCACGGCACCTACGACCAGGGAGGTGATGATCCCCTCCCCGATCCCGATGAGGAGGTGGGTCCCCAGCATTGCGGCGAGCACGGCTCCGAGCGATACGTCGACGGTTCCGCCGATAGTGAACTGGACCACGAAGCCCAGGGCGGCCAGGGGCACCGACAGGAAGGCGGCCATACCGGAGGCGACGGTCACGCCGGTGACGTCCTT
The DNA here is from genome assembly GCA_964579415.1 of uncultured Acidimicrobiaceae bacterium. Classification (GTDB taxonomy): domain Bacteria; phylum Actinomycetota; class Acidimicrobiia; order Spongiisociales; family UBA5794; genus CAZOGW01. Next base: position 12,917 of record CAZOGW010000043.1, read on the forward strand.
GGGAAGGACCCGCAGCAGCAGCCGGTATATCCAGTAGCCGACCACCGCCCCCAGGAAGCCCATGTTGAAGATGCTGAGGCCGAGAGCGGTGAGCCCGCCGTCGGCGAAGAAGAAGGCCTGCACCACCAGCACGATGGAGATGATCAGGAAGCCGGCCCACGGGCCGAGCAGGACGGCGGCGAGGACCCCTCCGAGCAGGTGGCCGCTCATGCCCGACAGCACCGGGAAGTTGAACATCTGGGCAGCGAAGACAAAGGCCGCCACCAGCCCGGCCAGCGGTGCCTGGCGCTCGGACAGGTATTTGCCCGTCTGCTTGACGCTGGCGACGACACCTCCTGCCGCCGCCACACCGAACACCGCCGACGTCGGGGCGTTGATGAAGCCGTCCGGTATATGCATGGGCGTTCGCTCCTTCAAGATGCGAAGCGTTTGCATCTACACGGGAACGATAGCAGCCGCCTCAGCCCGCCGTGGAGGCCCGGCACTCGCCGCAGATGCCGGCGATGGCGACGTGGATGGGATCGGCGGCGAACCCGGTAAGGCGGGTGAGTTCGTCGAAGAAGCCGGCCAGGTCCGACTCGGGCACGCCGATGGCTCGGCCGCAGCGGTTGCACACCAGGTGCACGTGAGGCTCCTCAGCCGCCAGGTGGTAGACCAGCGCCCCGTGGCCCAGATGCGTATGGGTGAGGAGCCCGGCCTCCTCCAGCGTATCGAGCGTGCGGTACACGGTGGACTGGTCGACGGCGGCATCGACGGAAGCGGCGGCCCGGGCATGGATGTCCGCCGCGGTGAGGTGTTCCCCCCGTGAGCTCACCAGCGCCTCACATACCGCCCGCCGGGGCCTGGTCACGCGCAGGCCCTTCTGGCGCAACGCTGCGATGAGGTCCTCGGCGGCTACCGGTGTCATGCGGGAGTATCCCGTATCCAGTAGCCAGTATCCAGTAGGCCCGGAGTCGCCGGTCGAGCCGGCGCCTCACGTCGTACGTAGTACGTCGTACGTAGTACGTTAGTTCTCGAGGGGGTTGCCGGCAAGGAAGTCGTCGATCACCGCCGACGCCGCCGGCTGGTCGGGGACCACGTAGGAGACGCCGCCCTCGTTGCTGAACACCACAGGCAGGGTGACAGCGTCGATACGGTCGCCGCTGAGGCCCAGCGCCGAACGTCCCAGGTCGGCCATCACTGCAACCGAGAGCCCGGTGTCGGCCCGGATCTGCTCGGCGAACGCCGAGGTGAACCCGGGAAGGTTGAAGGCGTTGCCCGGCGAGGTGGCCTCCGACATCATGGTGAGCAGGAGCTGCTGCTGGCGGCCGGTGCGCCCGATGTCGTCGGCGTCGACGTTGACCCATGAGCCGTCGCGGTACTCCTGGAAGGAGCGGGAACGGGCGAAGGCGAGCGCCTCGGGGCCGGTGAGGTTGTGGGTGCCGGCGTCGAGCTCGAGCCCGGACTTCACGTCGCGGACCGGGTAGTCGAATGTCATCGTCACCCCGCCGAGGGCGTCGACGACGTTGGCGAACCCGAAGAAGTCGATCTCGACATAATTGTTGATGGGGATGCCCAGGTTGTCGTTGACCGTCTCTATCAGCAGGTCGGGGCCGCCGTATACGTAGGCGGCGTTGATCTTGCCGGTGCCGTGACCGGGGATGTCCACCTTGAGGTCGCGGGGCAGGCTGAGAAGCTGGGCCCGGCCGTCGGCGACGTGGGCCACCATGATCACGTCGGTGCGGGCACCGGCGAAGTCGCCGAAGTTGCCCTCGAAGTCGTCGGGCAGGTTCTCCCGGCTGTCGGTGCCGACCACCAGGATGTTGCGTTCGCCCGCCACCGGCTGCAGCGACTCCAGGTCCTCGATCCTGTCGATCTTCGAATCGGTCCACAGCATGAAGCCGATCACACCGAACACCCCGAGCACAGCCAGCACCAGCATCCACATGACGAACTTGCGGAAGCCGCTCTTCTTCTTCTGCGGGGCCGGTACCGGCGGTTGAGAGGGATACGGGGGTGCCGGAGGCATCTCGATTGTGGACATGGAATGGCGACCTCGGGTGGGATGCGGGGAAGGAGTCTCCCGGAGGAGGCTCGGCGATTCTAGTGAGGACCGGCTGGTAGGCATTGTCTTTCGCCGTCCTCACATCCGTCGCCGGCCACCTTCAGACGCCGTGACCCCACCTCTCGGTTCCCGCCGGCGGCGCGGCTACCACCGGGTCATGGGCCGGTCAGCGATTGGCGGGGTGGAGGTGCGTCACGGGTCGTCCCTGTCTCCGGGGCCGGCTGCGATCCCGGCAGCGAAGAGAGGGTTGAGAGGGGTCGCCGTCTTCGCGGGCCCGCCACCGGTGAGGCCTGACTCTCGCCGGCTTGAGGCGGGCGGGACCGGGTCAGCCCACCAGGGCACGAATCTGGCGGATCGCCACCACCAGCCCTGACACGTCGTCGACACCGTCGACGGCCAGCGAGCGCATCATGCGGGCGAGGCGTTGGACTCCTTCGGCGCGGCGCTCGACGTAGCGGTCCATCGCCTCTTGCGGTGGGGCGCCGTCGGATTCGCTCATCACCCGTTCCGCCAGCTCCCGGCGCAACACGATCAGGTCGTCGCCCACGACACGCAGGGCGCCGCGGTGCCAGCGGGTGGCGGCGGGCACGGTCTCCACCTGGCGCTCCAGCCAGTCGATCTGGAACTGCGGGCCCACCGCCAGGAAGACCCCGGCGACGTCACCGAGAGAACGGCCGGTCCGGAAAGACAGCTCGATGATGTCGGGGGCGTGGGTCAGCTCGTCGATGAGTGCGTGGCGGATCGCCAGCTCCGGGGGGACTCCCCGCTTCTCCCATGCCTTGGCGGCCTTCCTCTGCCGCTGCTCCCACTCGCCGGGTCCGAGCCCGCCGATGGTGTCGGCCAGTTCCTTGAAGGCCTCCCGCACCACCTCGACGTCGCCCATGGCGCCGTCCCGCCCGTGACTGAGGTACCAGCGAGCCACCGACTCGACCAGCGAGTCGACGTCCTCGAGTAGGGACCGCTGCACGTCGGGGGCGACGGCGCCTCCCACCCCCTCGACGTCGTCCCAGAGGTTGGCGGCCTGGGTGACCTCACGGGCGATGTGGTAGGCGACGACGACCTCGTCGGCGGAGCTGCCGGTCTCGATACCGAGACGGGTGACGAAGGTGATGCCCTCGGCGTTGACCACCTCGTTGGCCACGATGGTGGCGATGAGCTCACGACGCAGCGGGTGCTCGTCGATGAGCTCGCCGAACCGCTCCACCACCGGGGCGGGGAAGTACTCGACCAGGTCGGGTTCGAACCAACCGGCGTCGGGCAGGTCGGAGGCGAGGACCTGCTCGGACAGGTGCTGCTTGGCGTAGGCGAGGAGCACCGCCAGCTCCGGGCTGGTGAGACCCTTGCCGGCCCGGGTGCGCTCGGCCATCTCGTCGGTGCCGGGCAGCCACTCCAGCGACCGGTCGAGGACACCGAGGGACTCCAGCACGGCCATCAGGTCCTCGTAGGCCTCCATGCGGGAGGGCGCCGACGCCGTCTCCTGGGCCAGGATCTGCGCCTGGAGGTAGTTGTCGTACAGGATGGCCTCGACCACGTCGTCGGCCACCGCGGCGACCAGGGTGTCGCGTCCGGCACGGTCCATCTCACCACGCTCCTCGGCAAGTCCGAGAAGGACCTTGAGGTTGACCTCCCGGTCGGAGCAGTGGACACCACCGGAGTTGTCGATGAAGTCGGCGTTGATGCGGCCCCCGTTGCCGGCGTATTCGATCCTGCCGAGCTGGGTGAATCCGAGGTTGCCGCCCTCACCGACGACGCGGCAGCGCAGTTCGGCGCCGTTGGCTCGCAGGGTGTCGTTGGTGCGGTCGCCGACGTCGGTATGGGTTTCGACGGTGGCTTTGACGTAGGTGCCGATGCCGCCGTTCCACAGCAGGTCGACAGGGGCGGTGAGGATGGCGTGGATCACCTCGTCGGGGGTGGCCTCAGTGAGGGGGATGTCGAGGGCCCGACGGGCCTGCTCGGAGAGGTCGACCTTTTTCGCCTGGCGGGAGAAGACGCCGCCACCGGGTGAGATCAGGGAGGGGTCGTAGTCCTGCCAGCGCGAGCCTGGTGTGGTGAAGAGGCGCTGGCGCTCCTGGTGGGAGCGGGTCGGGTCGGGGTCGGGGTCGATGAAGATGTCGCGGTGGTCGAATGCCGCCACCAGCCGGAGCTGATCGCTGATCAGCATCCCGTTGCCGAAGACGTCGCCGGACATGTCGCCGATGCCGACGGCGGTGAAGGGCTGACTCATCACGTCGATCCCCAACTCGCGGAAGTGCCACTTCACCGACTCCCACGCCCCCCGTGCGGTGATGCCCAGCGCCTTGTGGTCATAGCCGGCGGAGCCGCCGGAGGCGAAGGCGTCGCCAAGCCAGAACCCGTAATCGGCGGCGATGGCGTTGGCGGTATCGGAGAAGGTGGCGGTGCCCTTGTCGGCGGCGACAACCAGGTAGGGGTCGTCGGTGTCGTGGATGCGGACCGAGGGGGGATGGACCACGGCGCCGCCGACGAGGTTGTCGGTGACGTCGAGGAGCCCCCGGATGAAGGTGGTGTAGGCGGAACGGACCGCCTCCATGTGGTGGGGCGGGTCGGGGATGGGGCGGCGCAATACGAACCCGCCCTTGGCGCCGGTGGGGACGATGACGGCGTTCTTCGTCATCTGGGCCTTCATCAGGCCGAGAACCTCGGTGCGGTAGTCCTCCCGCCGCGTCGACCAGCGCAACCCGCCGCGGGCCACCCGCCCGCCGCGCAGGTGGATGCCCTCGACGTCGGGGGCGTAGACGAAGATCTCGAACAGCGGCGCCGGTTGCGGCATACCCGGGACGAGGAAGGAGCGGAACTTGAAACTGAGACCTGCCCGGTCGGGGCGATAGGCGCTGGTGCGCACCGTGGCCTGGATGAGGCCGAGGAACCCACGCAGGATGCGGTCCTCGTCAAGCGACGTCACCGCGTCGAGGGCGGTCTCTACATCGGCGACCCTGGCGTCGAAGTCGACTCCGGGGTCGGCGGCGGGGTCGAAGCGGGCCTCGAAGAGCCGGTAGAGCAGGGTGGCGGTGGCGGGGTGGTTGGCGAGAGCGTCGTTGACGTACTCGATGGTGAAGCTGGGGCTGACCCGCCGCCAGTAGGTGCGGTAGGCGCGCAGGATGCCCACCTGGCGGTAGTCGAGGGGTGAACTGACGATGAGCCGGTTGAGCGAGTCCGACTCCCCTTCACCGGTGAGGACGGCCCTGACCGCGTCGGCGACCCGGGCACCGCAGGCGTCGATGTCGAGCTGATTGCCCTCGCCGTCGACCACGCCGAAGTCGTGGATGACGATGCCGGACTCCCGCAGCCGGGTGGGGACCTCCTCGACGATGCTGAGGCCCAGCGCTTCCAGGGTGGGCATCACCTCGGAGAGCCGCAGCTTCCCGTCGGCCTTGTAGACGGCGAGCCGGGTCAGGTGCTCGGCACCGTTGACTTCGTTCTGCAGCCCGACCACGGGACCGCCGGTGTCGGACACCAACTCCTCCAGCCGGGCGATGTCGCCGACGGTGAGCTCCCGGCTCACCGAGGAGCGGTAGTAGCTGGGGAACTCGGCGAGCCAGTCGTCCGCCAACCGCCTCCCCTCGTCTGCGCCGTAGCGCTCCACCAGCAACTCGGAGACCTGCTCCTCCCAGGTGCGGGTGAGAGCGATGACCTCGGCCTCCAGGTCGGCGTAGGGGATGGTGTCGCGCTGCTGGTCGACCCAGATGGTGAAGTGGAGGCGGGCGGTGGGCGAGTCGCCCATGGCGAGCCGGTAGTCGATGGACGTACCGTCGAAGCGCTCAAGGAAGAGCTGCTGCAGCCTGTGACGGAGGGCGGCGTTGAAGCGGTCCCTGGGCATGGCCACCAGCACCGAGACGCTGCGTTGGAGCAGGTCGCGGCGCACGAAGAGCCGTACCTGCTCGCCCTCCTGGAGGGCGACCAGACCGACGATGCTGTCGTGAATGGCGTCGATGGGTGTGGAGAACAGCTCGTCTTTCGGGAAGCTCTCGAACAGCTCGACGAGCTGCTTGTGGTAGTGCGAGCCCTCCATGGTGTCCTCACGCTGGAGGATCTCCTCGAGGCGTGCCCGCAGGATGGGGATGGACCGCACCGGCGCCATGTAGGCCTTGGAGGTAAACAGCCCGAGGAGGCGGGTCTCGCCGACGACGGTGCCGTCCGGGGCGATCCGGCGGACGCCGATGTAGTCCATCTTGGCGTGGCGGTGGACCCGGGCCAGCGAGTTGGTCTTGGTGATCACGACCAGGTCGCCACCCTCGTAGCGGGCGCGTAGCTCGTCGGGCAGCGTCGACAGCGGCACCGCCTGGGCGTAGCCGGACGTGTCCTCCTGGCCGAGGATGCCCAACCCGGTGCCGGGAACCAGCGCCACCGCCCGTCCGTCGGGGGTGTCCTCGATGGAGTACTCCCGGTACCCGAGGAACACGAAGTTGTCCTCCAGCAGCCATTCCAGGAACGACACCGCCTCCCCGATCTCGAGCTGGGAGTAGCGGGCGCCGCCGTCGCGGGCGGTCTTGATCATGCGGTAGACGGCACCCTGCATCGGCTCGAAGTCGGCGACGGCGCGGCCCACGTCGCGCAGGACGACGCGCACCGCCTCCTCGAGGCTCTTGCACTCCTCCTCGTCGAGGCGACGGCTCAGCTCGTAGTGCTGCACGGAGTCCCGCTGGGCGGCGCTGCGGGCGGGGCGTATGGCGGCGAGGGCTCCATCGGCGTCACGGGAGACGCCGAGCACCGGGTGGAAGACCCTCTCGACGGCATGACCGGCGGCGACGATCCCGTTGGTCACCGAGTCGACGAGGAAGGCCATGTCCTGGCAGGAGACCTCGACGACGGCGCCGCCGGTGTCGTAGCCGTCTGCCTCCGTGGTCGGGTTGAACGCCCGCACCACTGCGCCGGGCGGGCGGCGCTCGGAGTAGAACGAGAACACGGACCGCACCTGGGCAGCGACGGCGTCATTGCCGTGGCGGGCGATGTACGCCTCGGGGATGCGTGCCAGGTAGCGCCGGGCGAAGTCGGCGAGCAAGCCGTCCTCACCTGCCGCTGCAGAGACTAGAGCTTCCAGGTCCTCGTCGACCAACGCCCCACCGGTAACGGCCATGCTGCCCACGAGTTCTAAGCGTAATGCCGTGCGGAGGGCGAAGGGTCGCAAGAAGCGCACTACGTACTAGGTACTACGTACTAGGTACTACGTCAGCGTTTGAGGAGAGGGTCCGGCCCCAGGGCGACGACTTTCTCAATGGCGGTGTAGACGTGCTCGCTGATGCCCTTGTCCTCGGGCTCGAGGAGGTTGGCCATCACCTTGAGCACCCACTCCATGAGAGGGCGGGAGCGGAGGCCGATACGAGTGAGGCTGCGCATCAGCGTCGGGTTGCCGATGGCGATGACGAAGGCGCGGGCGACTCGGTGGTAGGCGCCGTAGAGGTCGTCGATGTCGGCGGCATAGCGGTGCAGCAGCGAGAAGTCCCCGGTGGCGAGGGCTTCGGCGATGTGACCGGCGGCGAGGCGGCCGGTCTCGTAGCCATAATCGATGCCCTCCCCGTTGAAGGGGTTGACGGCCCCGGCGGCGTCGCCCACCGCCACCCAGTTGGGCCCCACCTTGGGGCCCACGGAGAACGCCATGGGAAGCTTGCCGCCCACCGGAGTGGTGAGCTGGTGGTCGGCGCCGCTCTGCCAGTGGTCGGGCAGGGACGCCAGGTAGGCGTCGAGGACCTTGGACGTGTTGACGTCCTTCCACCCCTTGAAGCTGGAGATCACGCCGACACCGACGTTGATGCTGCCGTCGCCGAGGGGGAAGATCCACCCATAGCCGGGCATGGACCGACCCTCCGCGTCGCGGATGTCGAGCTGGCTCTCGAGGAACCCGTCGGTCGAGTTGGGGCTGGCGTAATAACCCCGCACCGCCAGCCCGTAGGGGTAGTCCCGGCGGCGCTCACTGCCCAGGGCACGGCCGAAGCGGTTCAGCGAGCCGGAGGCGATCACCGTGACCCGGGGATGGACCGTGGTGCTCTCGACGGTGCCCTCCGAGTCCGTCTGGCGCAGCTCGACGGCTTCGAGGCGACCCTCGACGACGACCGGCACCGCCTCGGTGCGCTGGTGGATGACGGCACCCTGCTTCTCGGCCAGCATCGCCACCTGCATGTCGAGGTCGGCGCGGCGGATGACACCTCCCCAGTCGGGGTACTCGGTGCGCTCCGGCCAGGGGATCTCCAGCATGAGCTCACCGGAGTAGGCGCGCAGGCCGACGATGCGGTGCAGTTCGGGTACGTCGAAGTCGAATCCCATGTCGAGGAGTTGCTTGACCGCACGTGGCGTCAGTCCGTCGCCGCAGGTCTTGTCCCGCGGGTACGACTTGCGCTCCGCCACCTGCACCGACACTCCGTTGCGGGCCAGCCAGTAGGCGGCAGCCGCCCCGGCAGGCCCGCCGCCGACGACGAGGACATCGGTCTCCATGTCGGGAAGGATAGACCAGGTACTACGTACTACGTACTACGTACTACGGCTCGGGAGGGCGGTGCTGGGCCTGGAAGTGACCAACGGCGCCCACGGCCTCGGGAACCTTGACCAGGGTGGGCCGCAGCTCCACCGGAGGCGCCACGACCGTCTTGCGCAGCCGCAGGTTGAGCGCCTCGACGAAGATCGAGAAGCCCATGGCGAAGTAGATGTAGCCCTTGGGGATGTGGAAGTCGAGCCCCTCGGCCACCAGCGACATGCCGATGAGGAGCAGGAAGCTGAGCGCCAGCATCTTCACCGTCGGGTGCCGGTTGACGAACTCGCTGACGGATCTCGCCGACAGCATCATCACACCCACCGCCACGATGACGGCGGCGATCATGACACCGATCTCGTCAGCCATCCCCACCGCGGTGATGACCGAGTCGAGGCTGAACACCAGATCGAGCGCCAGGATCTGTGCGATCACAGCCGCGAAGGACGTCACCTTCACGTCGCTGCCGTGTGCCTCCTCGCCCTCCAACTTCTCATGGATCTCGAAGGTGGCCTTGGCGAGGAGGAAGAGGCCGCCGACGAGCATGATGATGTCCCTGCCGGAGATCTCCTGGTCGAGTACCACGAAGAGCGTCGCGGTGAGTCCGATCACCCAGGAGATGGCGACCAGCAGCAGGATGCGCATCACCATCGCCAATCCCAGACCCAGCGTGCGGGCGCGCTGTTGCTGATGCGCCGGCAGCTTGCTCGACAGGATCGAGATGAACACCACGTTGTCGATGCCGAGCACGATCTCGAGCGTCGCCAGGGTGAGGAACGAGATCCAGATGTCGGGGTTGGAGATCCAGTCCATGCGGCGCGCAGCGTAATGGCACTCTGATCAGGACGTGGGAGTCTTCGTCTCCCCC
>CAZOGW010000044.1:0-1287 GCA_964579415.1 uncultured Acidimicrobiaceae bacterium
ACGTTCCCCCACCGGTCCGCCGTGGTGAGATGGGTGGTACCGGTGCCCACCGCGGCGGTGGTGGACACCGCCGAGACGCAGGCCGGGTTGCCGTCGAAGGGGCACGGGTTCCCCGGGGTGGTCGGCTTGGCCATCGCCGTGGCGCCCACCAGGCCGCCGCGGACCGCGGCGAAGCCGTCGGAGAGCAGCCCGGTGATCGGCACGTAGTTGAACTGCGGGCGATTGTCGGCCATGTAGGCGCCCCGGTCGGCATAGGCCAGTGCGGACGCCTCCGACTGGTAGTGCCAGCGCTCGGCGGCGGTCAACGCGGGGAGATCGAACCGCTCCATGATGTTGAGGGTCAGCCCGACGGTGAGTCCGCCGCTCGATGGCGGGCCCATGCCGTAGATGTCGTAGCCGCGATACGTGCTGTGCGTGGGCGGCGGCTCCAGGACCTGATACGAGGCCAGATCCTCCAGGGTCATGAACCCGGGGATGAAGGGCATGGTGCCAGGTGCCACCTGGGCGTTCTGCACCGCTTCGACGAGCGCCTCGGCGAGGGGACCGGTCTGCAGGCCCCGCTGACCCCGCCGCTCCAGATAGGCATAGGTACGGGCGAGGTCGGGGTTGCGCACCACCGAGCCCACCGCGGGTGCGTTGTTGTTCACCAGGAACGTTGCCGCACTGGCGGGGAAGCGGCGGAACAGGGTCAGGTTGCTCTGAGTCTGGCTGGCGTAGGTAGAGTCGACGACGAACCCGTTCTCGGCGATCTGCTTGCCCGGCCGCAGCGCCTGGCGCAACGTGATGGTCCCGTACCTTTCCAGGGCCTTCTCCCAGGTGGCGAGGGTTCCCGGGACGCCGATGGCGTGGCCGGAGCTGCGGCGCTGGGCGGCCGGTATGGATGCGAGGATCCCGCTGTCGTAGCGCGGGTCGCTGGGCGCCTCTTCGCGGCCGTCGATGGTGACCACGCGATCCTCGTCGGCGAGGTAGATGACCATGAAGCCGCCTCCCCCCACCCCGGCCGAGTAAGGCTCGGTGACGCCGAGGACGGCGGCGGCGGTGACGGCGGCGTCGATGGCGTTCCCGCCCTGTTCGAGGATGCGGAGCCCCGCCTCGGTGGCGAGGGGATCGACGGTGGCCACCGCGCCTCCCTCCCCGATGGCGACAGGTTTGCGGGGCAGGTCTTGGGGCTGCGCCGCCACCGGGACGGCGAGTGCCAGGGCGGTTGCGACGACGGCAAGGAAGGCGACGAGTCTTCGGCGCATGGGGGTTCTCCTTCTCCTCGAACGTATCGGGGAACCTAGCGTG
>CAZOGW010000044.1:1387-13602 GCA_964579415.1 uncultured Acidimicrobiaceae bacterium
ATGCTCGTGGTGCAGAAGTTCGGGGGAACATCGGTGGGGTCGGCTGACCTGATCCGGCGCGTCGCCCGGCGCGTCGCCGCCACCCATCAGGCGGGGAACTCGGTGGTGGTGGTGGTCTCGGCGATGGGACACACGACCGACGAGCTGCTCGCATTGGCGGCCGACGTCTCCGGTACGACCTACCCCCGCGAGCTCGACATGCTGCTCACCGCCGGTGAGCGCATCTCCATGGCACTGTGCGCCATGGCCATCCAGGACCACGGCGTCCCCGCGCTGAGCCTCACCGGCTCGCAGGCGGGGATCCTCACCACCTCGGTACACGGGCAGGCAGAGATCATCGACATCCGCGGCGACCGGGTCCGCGAGGGCCTCGACGGGGGGTATGCCGTCATCGTCGCCGGCTTCCAGGGCTTCTCGCCCGATTCGCGGGAGATAACGACGCTAGGCCGGGGAGGATCGGACGCCACGGCTGTTGCCCTGGCAGCCGTGCTGGGAGCCGATCTGTGCGAGATCTACACCGACGTCGACGGGGTCTTCACGGCAGACCCCCGCGTCGTGCCCGGGGCGCGGAAGCTGGATGACGTCTCCTTCGAGGAGATGCTGGAGCTGTCCGGCGCCGGCGCCGGGGTGCTGATGGCGCGCGCCGTCGAGTTCGGCAGGAGATACGGGATACCCATCCACGTGCGATCCACCTTCCACGACGGGGAGGGCACCTGGGTCAAGGAGGAGACGATGGAAGAGGCGATCGTCCGGGGCGTGGCCCATGACGCATCGGAGGCGAAGGTCACCGTCCACGGCGTGCCCGATCAGCCCGGCGTGGCCGCCCTGGTGTTCGAACCGCTGGCGGTGGCCGGCATCAACGTGGACATGATCGTGCAGAACGTGTCACATGCCGGCACCACCGACATCAGCTTCACCGTGCCCAAGATGCAGGCGGCGGAGGCGACCAGGGTATCCAGTGAGACTGCGGCCCGGGTGGGCGCCGGTGGGGTCGATCTCGACGAGGACATCGCCAAGGTGTCCCTGGTGGGCGCCGGGATGAAGTCGGAACTGGGTATCGCCGCCCGCATGTTCCGCATCCTCTCCGACCACGGCATCAACATCGAGATGATCTCTACGTCGCCCATCCGGATATCCTGCGTGGTGCGTGGGAGTGACGTCGAGGCCGCCGTCAAGAGCCTGCACGCCGGGTTCGCCCCACCGCTCCGTCCCGAGGAGGAAGCATGAGCAACGCCAGCCGCCGCGACGTCGCCGTCGTCGGCGCCACCGGGGCCGTAGGCACCACCATGCTCTCCATCCTCTCCGAGCGGGATTTCCCCGTGGCCGGGATCCGGCTGTTCGCCAGTTCCCGGTCCGCCGGCCGCGTCGTACCCACGCCCTGGGGCGACGTCGAGGTGGAGGACCTGGCAACCGCCGACCCGGCCGGCATCGAGCTGGCCCTCTTCTCGGCGGGCGCCGCCCGGTCCCGCCAGCACGCGTCCAGATTCGTCGACGCCGGCGCAGTCGTGGTGGACAACTCCTCGGCTTTCCGCATGCAGCCCGACGTGCCGCTGGTGGTGGCCGGCGTCAACGACGACGCCCTCAAGCGACATCGCGGCCTGGTCGCCAACCCGAACTGCACCACGATGGCGCTCATGGTCGCCGCCGGCCCGTTACATCGAGCAGCCCGCATCACCTCGATGGTGGCCACCTCCTACCAGTCGGTATCCGGCTCGGGTCAGACCGGGATCGACGAACTTTCCCACCAGATTGAGGTGCTGGGAAAGGACAGCGAACTGCTGGTCCGCGGCGGCTGGTCAGACCCCGGCAGCGACCTCTACTCACGTCCCATCGGCTTCAACGTGCTTCCCCACGCCGGCACCTTCACCGACTCGGGCTATACCGACGAGGAATGGAAGCTGGTCAACGAATCTCGCAAGATCCTCGAGGACGACGCCATCCTCGTCGAGCCCACCTGCGTGCGGGTCCCCGTCATGGTCGGCCATGGCATCGCGGCGACCCTCCGTTTCGGCCGCCCCGTCGGTGTGGAAGAGGCCCGGGAGCTGCTCGCCGCCGCCCCCGGTGGGGAGCTGTGGGACGACGCCAGGGTGCCCACCCCGCTCGACAGCGCCGGGAGAGACGAGGTGCTCATCGGCCGGGTCCGTCCCAGCATCGGGGATCCCGGCGGCATCAACCTGTGGGTCGTCGGCGACAACCTGCGCAAGGGAGCCGCCCTCAACGCCGTTCAGCTCGTGGAACGCATCGCCGCTCTGGGATGAGGCCCGGCGCCGGCAGGTGGTTCCCGCCAGGAGGGGACCAACGCACCATGTGCCCAGCCTGCGGTGCTGGGTACGATGGGCCCGGTATGAAGCAGCAGGCCAGCATCGAGGTGGACCGTCCCATCGGGGACGTCTTCGCTTTCGTGACTGACGTGACCAACATGCCACGCTGGGTCACCGGTGCACGCTCGGCGCGGTTGGTCGGTGGCGCCATCGGGCCCGGCACCCACTTCGTCGTCGAGTACATGGGCGGGTGGCGCAGCTTCGAGCTGGAGGCCGCCGTCACCGACTACGAGCCACCGGCGGCGTTCGGCTTCACCGGTGAGCGGGGACCGTTCAGCTTCGAGGCGGGCATCCGGCTCGAAGACATCGGCGAGGGCAGGACCCGGGTCACCAACCTGAGCGAAGCAGGTCCCGACAGCCTCTCCACCCGCATCGCATCCTTCCTGTTCGCCCCCATCCTCCGCGGCAGCATGCCTCGCCGCCTGCTCCGGGAACTGGAGCGCCTCCGAGTCGCGATAGAAGGTCCGGCGACAGCGGATAGATAGGAAGGTACTAAGTACTAGGTACTAAGTACTAGGTACTAAGCAGACCTCACGTTGGACCGGATCCCCTGTAGTGATACGTGATACGTGATACGTGATACGTGATACGTAATACGTAGATGCGAAAGATGCCCGGCATCGATTGATGCCGGGCATCTCGTTTGGTCGGGACGGCCGGATTTGAACCGGCGACCTCCTCGTCCCGAACGAGGCGCGCTACCAAACTGCGCCACGTCCCGATATCACTCGATTGTAGCCACTTCTCCCTCGCTGTCCGCCGGGGCGGAGGCGGTAGCGGCATGGGCGAGCGCTCCTCCTGACACGGCGGTGGCGATGGCGGTGCGCAACTCGTGGGCGGTGAACGGCTTCGTCAACCAGGAGGAGGCGCCGGCGCGGCCGGCCAGGAAGGCGTCGGCACCACGATCGAGCAGCATCACCACAGGCGGCTGCGCGCGGCCGGCCAGCTCGGCGCGGTCGCGGATGGATCGCGTGATCGCCATGCCGCCCATGGCCGCCACCTGTAGGTCGATGAGAGCAACATCCATGTCACCCGACGTCATCATGCCGGCGGCCATCTCCGGGACGTCGAGTTCGACCAACTCGTAGTCGGGGGCGTTGAGGGCGGCGGACACGTCATTGCGCACCCAGGGAACATCGGTCACCACGAGGATCCGGATCATGGTCGGCAGGGTAGTAGCAGTCGCCGGGAGGCGGCCGCCCCGTAGCCGGGGAAGGGCGCAGTCCCGGTAACATCGCTCGGGATGCGCCGGGTTCTCCTCTTCGGGATGGTGATGGGATTCTGTCTCGCCATCGCCGGACCGGTGGGGGCGGCGGACGACGACGCCGTCATCGTGGTGGCCGGAGTCGCCGGGCCCCTCGAGCAGCGGGCCATCGACTTCCTCACCGAGGCGGTGCGCACCCCTGATGCCGCCCTGGTCGTCCTCCAGCTCGACAATCCCGGTGTGGCCTCCGGTGACATCGAGGGACTCTATGCCGCCATCGCCGCGGCGACGGTGCCCGTCACCGTATGGGTGGGACCCGGCGAAGCCGAGGCCCTGGGCGGAGTGGGACGCCTGGTGGCACTGGCGGCGCACTCGGGAGCGACGCCGGGCGCCCGCATCGGCTACCTCGACCAACCTGTGGCGGGCGGTCCGGTGGAGCCCTTCGAGGAGGGGGCGCCGTACGGTCCCGGCGTGATCGTGGTGGACGAACCGGTGCCCGGCTTCGTCGACACCGTCGCCCCCACGCTTCTCAACTTCATCGCCGACCTCGACGGGCAGGTGGTCGAGTCTCCGGGGACCGGCGTGGTGACACTGGACACGATCGCCGACTCGGGCGACGGTGAACCCGGGGGCTTCACCCACCCGCTGCGGCTCGTCAAGCCGGGACTGGTCGACCGCACCCTCCGCCTCGCCATCCGCCCCGAGGCGGCCTTCTTCTTCTTCGTGACCGGCCTGGTGATGGTGGCCTTCGAGTTCTACACGCTGGGCGCCGGCATCGCAGCCGGGGTCGGGGTGATATGCCTGTTCCTCGCCGGATTCGGCATCGCCTCGCTCCCGATGCGGTGGTGGGCGCTGGCGGCGGTGGTGGCCGGGGTGGTGCTCTACACCGCCGACCTGCAGGGGGCCAGGGTGAGCTGGCGCGGCGTCCTGGGCACGGCGTTCCTGCTGGGCGGAGGGTTGGCCTTCATAGACGGAGCCCCGCAGATGTCGACGCTGTGGTGGGTGGTCGTCCTCGTGGTGGCGACCGTGGCCGCCTTCTATATGGTTGCGATGACGACGGTGGTGCGGTCCCGGCTATCCACCCGCACCATCGGCCGCGAGCACCTGGTGGGTCGCCGCGGTGTCGCCGAGACCGGCTTCGACCCGATGGGAGTGGTCGACGTCGACGGCGCCCGCTGGCGGGGACGCAGCCACCGCGCCGCCGGGATAGCGCCCGGCGATCCGGTCGAGATCCTGTCGGTCTCGGGCATCATGCTCGAGGTGGGTCCGGTGGATGACGCCGGCTGACCACCTGTGATGCCGGCAACCGGCGTTGCGCAGCACGCAGGGCGCAGCGTTTCGAGCGTGTTCCCTGCTCGCGAATAGCTAGCACCGGTGCCAGACTTTTCCTTGTGCATCCACCGGCACCTCGCTACCTTCCCGACACATTCTCAAGGACCGTCGCTCCCAGGAGGTTCTTTAGTGACCGCTCTCGATCGCAGTTGGCAGCCGACAGCGCTGTGCCGCGGCAACCATTCCCACCTGTTCTTCCCGCCGAGTACCCAGGAGCGCAAGGAGGAACGGGAGCGACGAGAGCTCAGGGCCAAAGCCGTGTGCCAGGTGTGCCCGGTGAAGGTGGCGTGTCTGGAGTACGCCATGACCATCCGCGAGCCCTACGGCATCTGGGGCGGCTTCACCGAGGCCGAGCGGCGTCAGCTCATACCGGCCGAGGCGATCTGAGTGGCAGTAGCCAGTATCCAGTAGCCGGTGGCTCCGCCTATCGCCGCCGCCTGGGCCTGGAGTTCCAGGGGGCGGTAACCTGGTGGGATGCTCCTGCGGCCCCTCGCTCTTGGTTTGTTGTTCGTACTCCCCGTTATGGAGATCGTCCTGTTCGTCATGGTGGCGATGTCGATCGGCTTCTGGTGGACGCTGGTGCTGATGGCGGCCACGACGGTGATCGGGGTGTCCCTGGTGTTCTCGCAGGGCAGGGGGCAGCTCGCCCGTGCGACCGCGTCCTTCCGGCAGGGCATGTTTCCCGGAACCGACCTTGCCGATACCGTCCTGCTCGCCGTAGCCGGCCTGCTTCTCGTCCTGCCCGGCTTTCTCACCGACGCCGTCGGGTTCGCCCTGCTGGCGGAACCGGTCCGGCGCACCGTTCGACGCATCGCCGGGTGGCAGATCGGCAGGCGGGTCCGGGTGTGGTGACGGAGCCGCCGCGCCGGTCGGCCAGCATGTGCCTGCTCCGGGCCTCCGGTGACTCCAGCGAGGTGCTCCTTGGTCGCCGGGGCAGCGCCGCCCGCTTCATGCCCGGGGCGTGGGTCTTTCCCGGTGGGGTGGTCGACCCGGTCGACGGCAGCCCGCAGGCCTCCGCCGTCCTGGGGGAAGGCATCGGGCCGGACCATGCCCCCTGGCTCGCCGCAGGCGCCCGGGAGACCCTGGAGGAGTCGGGCATCTGGCTCACCGACCCGCCCCGGGTGGCTGGACCGGTGGGCAGGCCGGCGGGGCCTGCCGTCTATGAGGAGCTGGCCGGCGCCGGCGCCAGCCTGGCGCTGGGGGGCTTCGCCTTCCTCGCCAACTGGATCACCCCCACCATGGTGCCGGTCCGCTTCGACACCCGCTTCTACGTCGGCGAGATACCGGACGGGGTCGACGGGGCTCCCGACGGCGGCGAGATCGAGGCGTTGCGCTGGGTGCGGCCCGCCGATGCCGTCGCCGACGCCGACCGCGGCACCATGCTGATCGCCTTCCCCACCCGGCGCATCCTCCTCCAACTGGCCGGGCTGGGGAAGCCCGCCGACGCCGTCGCCCACGCCCGGTCGCTTCCCGTGGTGCCCGTGGTGCAGCCGCGGTTCCGGGTCGATACCGACGGCTCGATCCGGGTGCTGGTACCGGGTGATCCCGGCTTCGACGAGACCCCGGACCTGCCTCCCGACCCGGCGGCGCCGGCTATGGCGCCTCGTGCCACCGGCCTGGATGGCGAGGTCGTGCCCGAACTGGTGCGCCGTGCGGATTGAGAGGGTCCTCGCTCCCAACCCCGGCCCGCTCACCGGGCCCGGCACCAACACCTACGTGGTGCACGATGCCGGCCGCTCCGCCGTGATCGACCCCGGGCCGGTGATCGCATCGCACCTGGTGGCCATCGGCCACGCCCTGGGTGATTCGGAACCGGTGGCCGTGCTCGTCACCCACACCCATCCCGATCACGCTCCGGCGGCCAACCCCCTGGCGGCGCGCCTGGGCGTGCCCGCCCTCGGCTTCGCCCCGGGGCCGGAGTTCCGGCCCGACGGGACCCTCGCCGACGGAGACACGGTGGATGTCGGGGGTACCTCGCTGCAGGTTGTCCACACCCCGGGCCACACCCCGGACCACATCTGCCTGCGCGCCGGGAAGATCCTCTTCACCGGTGACCACATCATCGGCGGGTCCACGGTGATGATCGAGGACGCCGCCGCCTACATGCAGTCGCTGCACCGCCTCCGTGACCTCTCACCGGGGCGCCTCTGCCCCGGCCACGGCGAGGAGATGCCCGACGGCGCGGCCACCATCGACGCCTACATCGCCCACCGTCTGGAGAGGGAGCGGCAGGTGCTGGCCGCCGTCGCCTCCGGAGCCGGCACCGTGCGCGAAGTGGTCGATGTGGTCTACGCCGGACTGGATCAGGAACTGGTTCCTGCCGCAATCTTCCAGGTGAAAACCGTCGCCCAGAAGCTCAGTGACGAACGTCGGCTAGAGTTCCCGGGTCGCGGGGCCGGGGAGGACGCCGCGATGCGACTCGTGGAGGACGTTTGAAACGGATCACCGCATCGCTCATCGTCGTGGGCCTGCTTCTTGTGCCTGCCTACGCCGCATCGGGCGCTCAGGAGATAACGCCGGAGGACATCGCCGCCGCCGACGCCCGCCGTCGTGCCGTGGGCGCCGAGCTCGGTGAGGCCACCGCGGCCTACGAGGAGGCCGTGTCGCGCAACACCACGCTCCTCGACCAGCTCCGTCGCGTCGCCGCCGACATCGCCGTCGCCGAGCGCATCCTCGCCGAGCTGCGTATCGAGGCCGAGAACGTGGCCCGCACCATGTACATGGAAGTGGGCGCCAGCCCCGCAGTGACGGCCCTCGACGCCGAGTCGATCAACGAGCTGCCCATCCGGGAGGGCTACCTCTCCACCGTCTCCAGGTCGGGTCAGGAGACCCTGTCCCGGCTGATGGCCCTGGAGGATGCCTACGCCGACCAGCAGGAACTGCTGGCGTCCCTCCAGGAGGATCAGGAAGAGACGGTCGCCGAGCTCGACGAGCTGGCGGCAGGCATCGTGGAGCGGCTCGTCCAGGCCGACCAGGAGTACCAGAACATCTCGGCGGCCTACGAGGCGCAGGAGGCGGAAAAGCGGCGCAAGGCGGAGGAGGAGCGTCGCCGCCGTGAGGAGGAGGAGCGCCGCCGGGCCACCTCCACCACCACCCAGGCGCCCAACGGCGATGACGGCGATGGCGGCGATGGCGGGGGCGGCGACACCACCACGACCCAGGCGCCCGACGATGACGGCGGCGGGGGCGGCGACGACACCACCACGACACAGCCGCCGGACAACACCACGACGACCACCGCGGCACCTCCCCCGCCACCGCCGAAGGGCGGTAGAGCCTGCCCGGTCAAAGGCGCCGTCACCTTCACCGACACCTACGGGGCCCCCCGCTCCGGCGGTCGCCGGCATCAGGGCGTCGACATGATCGCCCAGAAGGGCACGCCCGTGGTCGCCCTCGAGGGCGGGAGCGTCAGCCTCAAGTCGAGCACGCTGGGCGGCATCACCATCTACCTGTATGGCAAGAGTGGCGACACCTTCTACTACGCCCACCTCGACGGCTACGCCTCCGGCATCGGCTCCGGGGACTCGGTGAGCGCCGGTGAGCTCATCGGCTACGTGGGCAACTCGGGCAACGCCCGCTACACGGTCTCCCACCTCCACTTCGAGTACCACCCCGGCGGCGGCGGCGCAGCGAATCCCACGCCTTTGGTCCGAGGACTCTGCTGACGGGCGCAATGCCCCTCTGACGCGGGGAGGTACTTGGTACTTAGTACTTAGTACTCGGTATTCGGTAGTACGCATGGCGCTATTCGATTGCAGGCCCGCGCCCTGGGTCGCCAAGTACCAAGTACCAAGTACCAAGTACTCCCTCTCCACTACTCCACATTCACCGACACAGGCGTGGCCATCTCCAGCGTCCTCGACACGGTGCACAGCCGATCGTGAGACTGGCTGACGGCGCGGGGGAGCATCTTGCGGGCCTCGTCGCCGTCTTCGCCTTCGGGGAAGCGGATGCGGAAGACCAGCTCGATGTCGGCGAGGTGGTTGCCGTTCCCGTCGCGCACCTTGTGCGCCGTCGCTTCGGCGGCGAAGCTCTCCGGCTCGGAGCGGCGGCTGGTGATGTGGTCGACGTCGGCGCCGGAGCACCCCGCCAGCGCAGTGAGCAGCAACTCCACCGACGAGAACGACGTGCCGTCCCCTCCCGCTCCGAACTCCAGCGTGCCCCCTCGCACATTGGTGGCCCGGTAGCGCCCCAGGTCCAACCTCTCGATCGTGACAGACCGCAACGTCTCACTGTCCAACAGGTGCTCCTCCTCGGGGTTCCATACCAGGTACCAAGTACGTGGGCATCAACCTACCTGGGAGAGTCGCTCCAACTGGTCGGCGAGAAGAGTGATCCGCGAGGTGCACGTCTCGTCGGCAGCGGGCGGTACCAGGTCGGTGAGATGCTTGGCGATGTCCGAAATAGCCTGCGCCGCCGGCGAGTCCGGCTGCGCCCGCACCACGGGGCGGCCATCGTCTCCACCGCTGACGACCTGGGGGTCGAGCGGCACCTTGCCCAGCAGAGGGACACCGAGGTCGTCGGCGAGGGCTTGGCCGCCGCCCTCTCCGAACAGGGCGTAATGGCGTCCCTCCTCGGTGGTGAACCCGGACATGTTCTCGATGACGCCGACGACCGGCATGAAGGATCGGCGCGCCATGTCGGCCACCCGGGCCGCCACTTTCTGGGCGGCCTGCTGCGGTGTCGTCACCACCACCATCTCGGCCTGCGGCAGCAGCCGGGACAGAGCCATCTGGATGTCGCCGGTGCCCGGCGGCATGTCCAGCACCAGGTAACCCAGGTCGGCCGGCCAGGCGACGTCGTGGAGGAACTGCTCCAGTGCCTTGGACAGCATGAGGCCGCGCCACATCAGTGCGGTCTGCTCGTCCTCGACGATGAGCCCGGTGGATACGACGTGGATGCCTCCGGCGACGGCCGGGATGATCCTGCGATCGTCCCCGGCCGACAACTTCACGTCGAGGGCACCCAGCATGCGCGGTGCAGAGAAGCCCCAGATGTCGGCGTCGAGCAGGCCCACCTGATGACCCTGATCGGCGATGGCCAGCGCCAGGTTCACCGACAATGAAGACTTGCCGACGCCGCCCTTGCCGCTGCTCACCGCGATGACCCTGGTCAGCGGGCTCACCTGGGTGGTGATGGCGGTGTCCCGGGCGTGGCGCCGGGCACGCTCCATGAGGGCGGAGCGCTCGGCACTGGTCATCACGGCGATCCGGACGTCGACGGAGTCGACATCGGGCATGGCGCCCACCTTGCGGACCACATCGTTCTCGATCTGGTCCCGCATCGGGCAGGCGGCGATGGTGAGGGCGATCCGCACGGTGACATGACCCCCGTCGACGGATACCCCTTTGACCATGCCCAGCTCGACGATGTCCGTACCCAGCTCGGGATCGATCACACCGCGGAGGGCGGACTCGATGGCGGAGATGTCAGGCACGACCACATTGTACGCCCGGGGCGGATCCTTCCCGGACTGTCCCGGACGGCAGGGCCACCCAGGTGGCGGGACCGGCAAGGTCTTCGACCGAATACCGAATACTGAATTGCTGGTGACCCAACACCTGCTTGCGGAGGCAGAAGTTTCGCCTTCCGGCAGTTCGGCGCCCCACCCGCCCCTATAATCCCTCCACGAGACAGCCACCAGGAGGCCCCGGCGTGATCACCAACGAAGCCCTCGAAGAGGCCGGTACGACGGTCACTCCCGTCATGCTCACCGAGACTGCCGCCGCCAAGGTCATGCAGCTCCTCGAGGCCGACGGCGACACCACGCTGGCGTTGCGTCTCTCCGTGCGACCCGGTGGGTGTTCCGGCTTCTCCTACGACATGTTCTTCGACGCCGAGACCGACGACACCGACTTCATCACCGAGACGGACGGGGTGAAGCTGGTCGTAGACGCCGAGTCCACCTCGATGCTCTCCGGCGCCACCATCGACTACAAGGACGGCCTGCAGGGGGCCGGGTTTGCCATCAACAACCCGAACCAGACCCGCTCCTGCGGCTGCGGCCAGAGCTTCTGCTGAGCCGGCCCGCCTGACCATGCCGAAGCGGATCCTCCCCCTCACCTCGGCCCCCGCGCCGCTCGGCCCGTATTCGGTTGCCACCGAGGCTGCCGGCCTGGTGTTCTTCGCCGGCCAGGGCGGTATCGACCCCGAGACCGGCCAGGTCGTCTCCTCCGACGTCGCCGAGCAGACCCACCAGACGATGCGCAACATCGGGGCCATGCTCAACGAGCTCGGCCTCACCTACGCCGACATCGTCAAGACCACGATCTTCCTCGCCGACATCGGGGAGTTCGCCGCGATGAACGCCGTCTATGCAGAGTACGTCGGGGACTCCAAGCCCGCCCGCACCACCGTCCAGGCCGGCGCCCTGCCGGGCAACGGGCTGCGGGTCGAGATCGACATCATCGCCGCTCGCTGAGCCGGCCCGACGAAAGGCCGTGACGTGAACCGTGACGCCATCCTCTCCGCCCTCGGCATCCACGCCCACGGATCGGGCGTCAACCGCGGAGCCTACGCCGCCGGCTGGATCGACACCACCGGCGCCGAGCTGACCAGCTACAACCCCGCCGACGGCGAGCCCATCGCCACCGTCGCCCAGGCCACCGCAGACGAGTACCAGCAGGTGGTCGCCTCCGCCGAGGAGGCCTTTGCCGCCTGGCGGGTACTGCCGCCCCCGGCACGGGGCGAGTACGTGCGCCGCATCGGCAACGCCCTCAGGGAGAGCAAGGAGCCGCTGGGCGCCCTGGTCAGCCTCGAGGTGGGGAAGATCCGGCCCGAGGGCGAGGGTGAGGTCCAGGAGATGATCGACATCGGCGACTTCGCCGTCGGCCTCTCCCGCCAGCTCTACGGCCTCACCATGGCCTCGGAGCGGCCCCGGCACCGCATGTACGAGCAGTGGCACCCGCTGGGGACGGTGGGCGTCATCACCGCCTTCAACTTCCCGGTGGCGGTTTGGAGCTGGAACAGCCTGGTCGCCGCCGTGTGCGGCGACGCCAACATCTGGAAGCCGTCGCTGCAGGCACCGCTGACCGCGCTGGCGGTCACCAACATATGTCACCAGGTGATGGCCGGGACCGGCTACGAGGGGGTCTTCAACCTCGTCATCGGACCCGACGACGTAGTGGGCAGCGCCATGCTCGCCGACCGGCGCCTCCCCTTGATCTCGGCGACCGGATCGACCCGCATGGGCGAGATCGTGGGTACCGCCGTCGCCGCCAGGCTGGGACGCTCGCTCCTCGAGCTGGGCGGCAACAACGCCATCATCGTCATGGACGACGCCGATCCCGACCTGGCGACCCGCGCCGCCCTGTTCGCCGCGGTGGGTACGGCGGGGCAGCGCTGCACCACGCTGCGGC
>CAZOGW010000044.1:13612-21524 GCA_964579415.1 uncultured Acidimicrobiaceae bacterium
GGCATCGCCGACGTCCTCGCCAAGCGCCTCGTCGAGGCCTACGCCCAGGTCCCCATCGGGGACCCTCTCGCCGAGGGCACCCTGATGGGCCCGCTGATCAGCAGCACTGCGGTCGACAACATGCTCGCCGCGGTGGCCACCGCACAGGAGCAGGGCGGCGAGGTGCTCACCGGGGGCAATGCAATCGACGGGCCGGGGAACTTCGTGGAGCCCACCATCATCCGCATCCCCGCCGACGCACCCATCGTCCAGGAGGAGACCTTCGCCCCCATCCTCTACCTCGTCGAGGTGGACACCTTCGAGGAGGCGCTGGCCGCCAACAACGGTGTGCCCCAGGGGCTCTCGTCGGCGATCTTCACCGATTCGCTCAGGTACGGCGAGCGGTTCCTCTCGTCCGCCGGTTCGGACTGCGGGATCGCCAACGTCAACATCGGGACCTCGGGCGCCGAGATCGGTGGCGCCTTCGGAGGCGAGAAGGCCACCGGCGGCGGCCGCGAGGCCGGCTCCGACTCCTGGAAGGCCTACATGCGCCGCCAGACGGTGACCATCAACTGGAGCGACGAACTGCCGCTGGCGCAAGGCATCGAGTTCGGATGAGAACGTACTACGTACTACGTACGACGTGGTACGTCGTACGCGGTACGGCCGGTGCGGGACATCGGCGTCCCGACGCTGGGTAGAGTGGCGCCAATCGCCGAGCTCGGCAGGAGGCCGAGACGGGGGAACCAATGCCGCAAGGCACGGGGCGAATCCCGGCAGGAATGCCGGGTAGGGCGGCTTTCCGGCCCGAGCCCGTCAGCTAACCCCGTAGGCGCCCGGGAAAGGTTCCGACGATGACGACGACCAGCCCCTACTCGCCCGGCCTCAAGGGTGTCGTGGCCGGCCAGACCTCGCTGGGGATGGTCGACGGCGCCAAAGGGCGGCTCATGTACCGGGGATACCCCATCGGCGACCTGGTGGCCTCGGGGACCTTCGGCTCGGTCGCCGAGCTGCTGTGGAGCGGCGAGTGGCACCCCGACGCCTTCCTCGGCTGCGAGCCGGTCCCTGGCGAGGTGATCGCGGCGCTGCGGCTCGTGCCGTCATACGCCAGCCCCATGGACGCGCTTCGCACCGCGGTGTCGGTGTGGGGCACCGTCACCGAAGCCACCTGGCCCCCCACTGTGGCACAGGCCCGCGCCCTCACCTCGTTCGTCCCTTCCGCCCTGGCAGCCTTCGTGCGTATCCGCCAGGGTCTCGACCCCGTCGATCCCGACCCGGACCTCGACCTCGTCTCCGGCTTCCTCCACCAGCTCGAAGGGAAGCTCCCCGACGTCGCCTCGGTAAAGGCTCTCGACGCCTACTTCGTCGTCGCCGCCGAGCACGGGTTCAACGCCTCCACCTTCGCCGCCAGGGTCATCATCAGCACCCGCTCCGATCTCGCCTCGGCGGTCACCGGCGCCATCGGGGCTCTCAAGGGACCCCTGCACGGTGGTGCCCCGTCGGAGGTGGTCGACCAGCTCCACCAGATCGGCTCGGCTGACCAGGCCGAAGGCTGGATCAGGGATCTCCTTTCCCGCGGCGAGCGGCTCATGGGCTTCGGCCACCGCGTCTACCGGGCCTACGACCCCCGGGCGGCAGCTCTCCGGTCGGTGGCGGAGTCGCTGGAGGGTTCGACGGAGTGGCTCGACCGGGCCGTAGCCATCGAGGAGGTGGCGTTGCGGGTGCTCGCCGAGCACAAGCCGGACTACCCGATCAAGACCAACGTCGAGTACTACACCGCCGCCGTCCTCCAGGGCGTCGGCCTTCCCCACGACGTCTTCCCGGCCACCTTCGCCCTGGCCCGCCACGCCGGCTGGACCGCCCACTGCCTGGAGCAGTCCGAAGCCGACGTCCTGATCCGCCCGGATGTGTATTACGTGGGCCCGGACCTGAGATCTCTTCCAGGCTGAGCGCGAGGCATCGCAGGCTCCCGAAGTCTCTCGATGCGGGGAGGTACTTGGTACTTGGTACTTGGTAGTCGCGGATACCAAGTACCAAGTACCAAGTACCCCTTGCTGCGAGATCCGACCGCTGACTACAAGATCTGCGACAGAAACAGCTTCGTCCGCTCTTCCTGCGGGCTCTTGAAGAAGTGCTCGGGAGTACCCACCTCGACGATCTCGCCGTCGGCCATGAACACCACCCGGTCGGCCACGGCGCGGGCGAAGCCCATCTCGTGGGTGACCACGATCATGGTCATGCCGGTCCCGGCCAACTCCACCATCACGTCGAGCACCTCTTTGATCATCTCCGGGTCGAGCGCCGAGGTGGGCTCGTCGAACAGCATCACCTTGGGCTGCATCGCCAGCGCCCGGGCGATGGCCACCCGCTGCTGCTGACCGCCGGAGAGCTGACCCGGGTACTTGCGCGCCTGCTCGGGGATCTTGACCCGCTCCAGCATCTTCATCGCCAGCTCCTCGGCCTCCTTCTTCGCCAGATGGCGAACCTGGCGCGGGGCCAGAGTGACGTTGTCGAGGACGGTGAGGTGGGGGAAGAGGTTGAAGGACTGGAACACCATGCCGGTCTCCCGGCGAATCTCCTGGATCTTCTTGACATCGTCGTTCAGCTCGATGCCGTCGACGACGATCCGGCCCCGGTCATGTTGCTCCAACCGGTTGACGCAACGGATCAGGGTCGACTTGCCGGAGCCGGACGGCCCGATGACGACGACGACCTCGCGGCGGCCGACGTTCATGTTGATGTTCTTCAAGGCGTGGAAGTCGCCGAAGAACTTGTCCATCTGGTCGATCTCGATCATGGTGTCGCCGGTGGCCTGGGTGGCGTCGGCGAATACTCTGTCAGTCATCTCTCACCTACTCCGAGTCTCTTCTCCAGCCGGCGGGCCTCCCTGGACATCGTGTACGAACCAACCCAGAACACCAGGCCGACATACCCCAGGGTGACCAGCTCGAGTCCCTGGGCGAGGAACTCCGGTTGGGCGTTGGCCACCCCGGATACCGTGAGGATGTCGAGCAGGCCCACCAGGCTGACCAGCGTGGTGTCCTTGTAGAGACTGATGAACTGGCCCACCATGGCAGGGATGGTGGCCCGGAGCGCCTGGGGGAGCACGATGAGGCGCATCGTCTTCCACGGTGGCATCCCCAGAGCCTGGGATGCCTCGGTCTGCCCCTTGTCCACCGCCTGGAGCCCGCCGCGCACCACCTCCGCCATGTAGGCCGACTCGAAGAGGGTGAGGGCGATGACCACTCGCACCATCGGTCCGGGACGGAAGCCGGAGGGCAGGAAGAAGCCGATGGCGAAGATGCCCATGAGGAGCAGGGTGATCAGCGGGACGCCGCGGATGATCTCGATGTAGCTGATCGACATCCAGCGGATGGTGGGGAGCGAGGAGCGCCGGCCCAGGGCCAGCAGCAGGCCGAGGGGGAACGCCAGGGCGATACCGGCGATGGTGAGGAACAGGTTGAGGTGGATGCCGCCCCACTCGTTCCAAGAGACCCCTCCCCCGGTGAGCACTGCATAGACCGCGACGACCAGAGCGATGACGATGGCCCAGGCGAACCGGCGGATGGGTGCCGGTGTCCGGTACCCCAGCCAGTTGGCGGCGATTCCCCCACCGAGCGTTGCCGCCACGGTCAGCGCCGGTCCCGGGGTCGTCGTGAGCAGGAGGGTGCCGCCCACCAGCACCAGGATCGGCCAGAAGCGGCGGAGCACGTCGAGGGGCCGGCTCCGGGCGAAGGGCAGTCCGGCCTCGGTGGCACGGTCCCTCGCCGAGGCGGCGGCGACGCCGACGAGGAAGCCGAGGAGCACCGCCACCAGAACCAGGGCGGTGGCGGGGCGCCACAACTGATCGCGGGGGAAGCGCCCCACCATGAACAGCGCCAGGTTGACCCTGAGGATGGTGTAGTCGGCCGTCAGCACGAATCGCAGCAGCGACACCGCGGCCCACACCGCGGCGGACCCGAGGACGATGGTGGTCAATGCGTCGTACCAGGTGCGGAACAGGTGGCGGCGGACCCACGCTCCCGGCCGGAGCTTCTCGTCGTGGCGACGACGTGTGTCGGGCGGTGGTGCGTCGATGGGGGCGTCGACGGTCATCAGCGGGTCACCAACTGCAGGCGACGGTTGACCACGTTGACGAGGAAGGAGATGACCAGCGAGAACATGAGGTAGACGCCCATCAGGATCAGGATGAGCTGCGGCGCCGGCTGGCCGTTACCGATGGCCTGGAAGGCGACGACGGTGACCTCGGCGTAGGCGACGGCGATCGCCAGCGACGTGTTCTTGGTGAAGTTGAGGTACTGGTTGATGGTGGGCGGGATGGCGATACGCATCGCCTGGGGCAGGGTGACATGGCGCAGCCGCTGGAACCCGGTCAGTGCCAGGGCGTTGGCGGCCTCGGTCTGGCCCCGGGGCACCGCCTGGATCGAGCCGCGGACGATCTCGGCGACGTGGCTGGCGGTGTAGAGGACGAGGGCGCCGAGCACGGCGAAGTAGGAGCCGAGGCCACTGAAGCCGCCTTCGAGGGCCCGGCCGTCGAGTGTGGGGATGGAGAGGGTCACCGGGCGACCCAGGGCCACCCAGGCGACGATGCCGACGCCGGCGATGATGCCGAGAGCCCACAGCACCCGGTGGTGGGGCTCACCGGTCTCGACGAAGCGGCGCGACCGCCACCACCACACCACCGCGGCCACCAGCACCGCCCCTGCCATGATCGCCATGAAGGTGCCGTAGCCGTCTCCGGCGGCGAAGCCGGGGACGCTGATGCGCAGGTTGTTGATGACGAACATGTCGAGCGGGGTGGCCGACTCCGCCGGTCGGGGGAGGGAGAGGATCACCGCCCGGTAGCCGAACACGATGATGAGCAGCGGCGGCAGGTTGCGGAAGAGCTCGACGTACAGCGTCGCCGCCTTCTGCGCCAGCCAGTTGTTGGACAGCCGGGCCACCCCGATGACCACGCCGATGATGGTGAGCAACGGGATACCCACGATCACGAGGGCGAACGTGTTCTTGATGCCGACGATCAGAGCTCGCCCGATGGAGGCGTTGGGGCTCATGCTGGAATCGGCGATGGGTACCCCGAAGGGTTGGCTGAGGAACCCGAAGTCGGTGCGCAGCCCCTGGTTGCGCATGTTGGTGGTGAGGTTGAAGTAGAGGACGTAGAGGACGATCCCGACGACGGCGACCGCCACCAGCTGGCTCACCACCCGCAACACGCGCAGGTCGCGCCACAGCGGGGTCCGGCTGCGGGTGGGCGTTTCGGCCGTCATCGCAATGACCGAGGAGGGGTGCCCCGGCGCACAGCCGGGGCACCCCTCCTCACAGGTCGTTCAGCTCACCGGTAGGGCGGCGCGTAGAGGAGGCCGCCGTTGGCGTACAACTCGTTGATGCCGCGGGGGACACCGAGGGGAGTGATGTTGCGCTCGTAGATCTCGGCGTAGTTGCCGACGGCGCCGATGACTGCTGCCGGCCAGCCCGGGTCGATGCCGAGGCCGGGATCGAAGACGGTGAGGTTGCCGTCGGAGTCCTCGATCTCCAGGCCGAGGAAACGCCGGATTTCGGCGTTGTCGGTGTCGGCGAAGGACCCGACGTTGGTCGAGTCGATGTCCAGCTCCTCGGCGATGATGGTGGCGATGACCACCCAGTTGACGATCTGCGCCCACTGGCTGTCGCCGTCACGGACCACCGGGCCCAGCGGCTCCTTGGAGAAGGTCTCGTCGAGGATCACCAGGGCCTCGGGGCCGCCCTCGGCCTCGGGGAACGCCGAGCGCACCCCGGCGAGCTGGCTCTTGTCGGAGGTCCAGCCGTCGCAGGTTCCGGCGATGAACGCCGCCTGCAGCGTCTCGTTGTCCTCGAAGGTCTGCGGGGTGTACGGGATGTCACCCATCCTCGTGGCTAGGTTGAGTTCGGTGGTCGTCCCGGTCAGCACGCAGATGGCGGTGTCGGCCAGGTCCTCGATCGATGTGATGTTGTCCTCGGCCCGCACCATCATGCCCTGCCCGTCATAGAACGTGGTGGTGAGGAAGGTGGCGCCTTCGGCCCCGTCACGGGTGGCGGTGAAGGTGGTGTTGCGGATGAGGACGTCGATCTCACCGGACTGCAGGCTGGTGAACCGCTGGGCGGCGTCGAGCGGGATGTACTCCACGGCCTCCGGGTCGCCGAGCACTGCGGTGGCGACAGCCTTGCAGTAGTCGATGTCGAAGCCGGCGAAGTTGCCGTCGGCATCGATCAGCCCGAAGCCGGGGACCGCCTGGTTGACGCCGCAGCGCAGCGAACCGCGGTCGACGACGGCGGCGAGCACCGAGCCCGAGGCGGCCTCCGGAGCGGCGGTCGTCGTGGTCTGATCGCCGGCGTCGCCGGCGGCGGTCGTGGTTGTGGGTTCGTCGGCATCACTGGTGCACGCGGCCAGCGCCAGTACCAGCGCCAGCAGCAGAACCAGCCATCGAGTGGTGGGTCGTGTCATGGGGGGATTCCTCCTCTATGCGTCGCGCGGACGCGTTTTCCAGGGACGAAACTAGCGACTGCCCCCGTGGGGTTTCAACACGGGACCGATGGCCGCGGGCACGATTCCGGGATTGAGCCCGCTAGATCTGTTGCTGGACACGGGCAATCCCGGCGAGAAGGGGCTTGGAGTGCGCCTCGATGAACTCCACGTGGGCGGGGTGGTCGACGTAGGCGCGCCACCCGGCTTCGTCGTCGAAGTCGGCCACCAGGCCGAAGTCGTAGGTGGCGTCGCCGAGCCCCAGATCGGGGTGGGGGGCGAACCCGCGGATCTCGGGGATGCTCTCCGGCAGCTTCGCCAGCGCCTCCCCGAAAGCGGCCACCGCCACCGGGTCGGCATCCTCCTTGAACCGGAACAGAGCGATGTGTCTGAACACACGAGGGCCTTTCCGTGGGTGTTCGGGGTATCTCGGCGTGGGGGGGTACTTGGTACTTGGTACTTGGTATCCGCGACTACCAAGTACCAAGTACCAAGTACCAAGTACCAAGTACGTATTGAGTAGGGCTCACGAAGTGAGCCCTACTCAATACTCTCTTGGGACGAAGGTCTGCTCGTTCATGGGGGGGCGGACGTAGGGGATGTGCTTGCGTTCGGGGAGCTTCACCGGGTCGGGGAGGACGTCGTCGTGCGGGATCGACTCCAGGATGTGCGAGATGCAGTTGAGGCGGGCGGCTCGCTTGTCGTCGGACGGCACCACGAACCACGGGGCCTGCTTGATGTCGGTGAATTGGAAGGTGATGTCCTTGGCCTCGGAGTACCTGTCGTAGAGCCGGTGCTCTTCCAGGTCCATGTCGGAGAGCTTCCACCGCTTGAGCGGTTCCTCGTTGCGGGCGGTGAACCGCCGCTTCTGCTCTTCGAAGCTGACCGAGAACCAGTACTTGAGGACGACGATCCCCGACCGCACCAGCATCCGCTCGAACTCCGGGCAGCTCCGCAGGAACTCCTGGTGCTGTTCCTCGGTGCAGAAACCCATCACCCATTCGACGTTGGAGCGGTTGTACCAGCTACGGTCGAACAGGACGATCTCGCCGCCGGCGGGCAGCAACTCGACGTAGCGCTGGAAGTACCACTGGGTCTGCTCGCGTTCCGTCGGCTTGGGGAGCGCCTCGGTGCGCACGATGCGGGGGCTGGTGCGGGCGTTGATCTCCTTGATGGCGCCGCCCTTGCCCGCCGATCCGCGGCCTTCGAAGATGATCAGCACCTTGAGGCCCCGGTTGGCCACCCAGTACTGCAGCTTCACCAGCTCCTCTTGGAGGCGGGCCAGTTCCTTCGCATAGAAGCCCGCCCGCAGTTTTCCTCGGGCCGTGTAATTCTCGGCCCCTGCCGGATACGTGCTGTCGAGTTCGGTCATGAGGTCAGTGTGGCGTCGCACCGCGTCTCAGGCAAGCAAGGTCACGCACTACGTACTACGTACTACGTACTACGTACTACGTA
>CAZOGW010000045.1:0-21375 GCA_964579415.1 uncultured Acidimicrobiaceae bacterium
GCCGACCTGGCAGCCCGCTGCCGCAAAGCCGCCGTCGAGGGCCGCTGGGCCACCACCATGCGGTTCTTCAACGGACCGTCGGTGCTCATCGTCGACGAGCTCGGCTACCTGCCCATGCCCGCCGAAGACGCCAACGCCCTGTTCCAAGTCGTCGCCCAACGCTACCTACGCGGCTCGATCATCCTCACCACCAACCGCGGTGTCGCATCGTGGGGCGACATCTTCGCCGACACCACCATCGCCGCCGCCATGTTGGACCGGCTGCTGCACCGCTCCGTGGTGCTCAACATCACCGGCGACAGCTACCGCATGCGCACCCACCGAGCCCGCACCCGCCAACTCACCACAGGAGGTGATGCCTAAAGTCCCACCACCACCACCAGGGTGGGGACTTTCGATGAGCAACCCTGGGGAATTTCGGTGAGCGGCGTCAATGGTGACTATCCGCATGTATCACACACGACGCACGAGATGATGGTTGAGATCGAAGGCCGACGTATGTCACGAGATGACTGGACGGCGGCTGCTCTCCGCTCGTAGCTGAAGACATCGACTCTCGATGTTGGCGGAAGCAGTCATCACATGCGTCGGCGGTGCGTCATCTCCTACACAAGCTCGGCGTGCTGAAGTTGGTTCCTGCGACCCTCACCGACACCGGTAACCGGCGACGTCGGACTCACTCCGTGGTCCACACCTGGTGGATGGGGATGGCGAAGAGCCGGTCCCCCAACCGGAACGGTCGCTCGCCGGTGTAGAGGACGACTCCGACAACGAAGTCAGGCCCGAGACGATCCCGAAGCCACTTGAGCCACTTGGCGTCGGCTCGGTTGACGGTGGTGGACGCTTTCACCTCGATGGCGACCACGCGCCCGTCTGACGCCTCGGCGACGATGTCGATCTCTGCTCCGTCGCGATCTCGCAGGTGACGGAGGCGGAAGTCCTGATCGGCCCACGTTGTCTGGCGGATGAGCTCGTTGATCACGAATGTCTCGTGTAGTGGTCCCCGGGCGGGATCCGTGGGTCGGTTGATAGCGGTCGCGTCCTTGCCGAGGAGGTGAGCGGCGAGCCCGGTATCGGTGATGTGAATCTTGGGGTGCCGGGTCACCTTGCGGGTCAGGTTGCGTGACCACGCGGGGAGGAGCTTGACCAGGTAGGTCATCTCGAGGTATGCGATGTAGTCGTCGGTGGTGTGCCGGCTTCCCAGGCCCGATTCGTCGTGAATGTGAGCGACGACGAGCTCTCCAGACGTGCGGGCCGCCAGCAGTGAGAGGATCTTCGGTAGCTGTGGGGCGCGGCGGGCGCCGGTCATCTCTGTGATGTCGCGTTGTGTGACAGTGCGGACGTAGTTGGCGAACCAGTCGCGTCGGGCTCGACCGGTCATGGTTGCGGGCTCGGGGAAACCACCTCGGCAGATCCGTTCGGTGTAGCTGCCTGAGGAAATGGCCGGGGAGTCCTGGTTGAGCAGGGAATCGGGGTCGGAGAAGGCTCGCTCCAGGAATCGGTCCGGCGCCGTCTCGAGTTCTCCCTGGGTGAACGGCCACTGCTCCATGAAAACGGCGCGACCGGCGAGCGACTCAGAGATCGTCGGCACGGTGAGGAAGTCTGCCGATCCGTTGAGGAGGTACTGGCCCGGGGTTGGATCGTCGTCAACCACTGCCTTGATGGCGCGCACCAGCGGGTCGCCGGCGCGCTGGATCTCGTCGAAGGCGCGTGGTGGCCGGCCATACGACGCCAGGCCCACCGGATCCGCGAGGGCGGCCTGGAGGTTGGTCTCGTCGTCGAGTCGGGTGAACGTTCCGCGGTCGCCCAGCACACGACGTACCAATGTTGTCTTGCCAGCTTGCCGCGGACCGGTCACGACGACCACTCTGAAGGCTGCCAGCGCGTCACCAACGACGTGCTCAAGGCGTCTCGGTAGTTGGGCAGGCGGGAGGAGGTCAGGGCGATCGGTCAAGTCGTCCGCCTTCTACTGAGCAGAGTGTCGATAGCCTACTGGACAAAACGTCGCCCTCCAACTGAGCAAAGTGTCGAGAGGCTACTGCACAAAGTGTCGGTGCCTTGGATCTCGTCGAAGGAATGACACCGCGCCTAGAAATGACCCCAGTTCACGGCACTACTTCGATGGGTTACGACCGGTCGTCAGGGGGCCGGTGGTACCGGGGGCCTGGTAGGAACCGATCCACTCGTCTTTCCACGCCGGGTCGTACTGTTCGAGGTTGCAGCCGGGGCGGTAGAGGGCGATGAGCTCGCGGGTGATCTGCTCCCGATGGGCCGCGGTACCGCCGGGAACCTCGTAGCTACAGATGTAGAGGCTGAACCGCTTGCCGCCCACCCGCTCCAACCAGCACGGCGCGGCAGCGTGGCGGAAGGGGAACCCCAGGGTGGACAGGTCGTCGGCGTGGCCCACGTAGAGCACGCCGTACTCCTGGGACTTCGCCTCCGCGTCGGGCCGGTACATCACGGCGTAGACGGCAGCCCGGTCCGGCGGGGTCCAGCCCGCCAGCACCCGGGGGCCTTCGAAGGGGTAGCCGGCCAGCGAGCCGAGGCGGATCATCCGAGGTGGCCCTCCTCGAGACCGTAGTCCAGGTCGTCCTCGTCGGCGACGGTCTCCGCCCGGGTCACCGGCCAGGGCGGCAGCCCGGCCCGCTCGGCGGCGGCGGTGAACAGCGCCATCGCAAGGTCGACCGCCTCGTCGCTGGATGCGGCCTCGACCACGATCTGGGCGCCGTACGAATGTGTTCCCATGCCGGAGGCGATCCCGCCGGCGGCGGCGACGGCGTCGGCCAGTTCCACCACCTCGTCCAGCTCGATGACACGGTCACCCTCGGCCGTCAGCGAGACGCTCCACCTGATGGCATCCGGCTTCATCGCAGCTCCGGGAGCCGGCCGGCCAAGTCTTCCAGGCTGGCCAGGTCGTGGCCCGACAGGAGCAGGTCGATGTGGGGCTCGGCCACCAGCATCCCCAGCGTGGTGGGCCGAAAGGCGGCGTCGTCGCCCTTGTGCGGGTTCATCCACACGATCTTGTGGCACAGGCGGGAGAGGCGCTCCATGGCCCCTTCCAGCACCGCCGGGTCGCCCCGGTCGAGGCCGTCGGAGCAGATCACCACCACGGCCCCCCGGCTCATGCCGCGGCGGCCCCAGTGGCGCACGAAGCTGTCGAGGGCGTGGCCGATGCGGGTACCGCCCTCCCAGTCGAACACCGCCCGCGCCGCCTCGTCGAGGGCGTCGTCGGGGCGGCGCCGCTCCAGGGCCCGGGTGATGCGGGTGAGGCGGGTGCCGAAGCAGAACACCTCGACCCGCCCGGCGGCACGGCGCGTCGAGTAGGCGAACTGCAGCAGGTTGCGGGAGTAGTCCGCCATCGACCCGGACACGTCGAGGATCAGCACCAGCGGCCGTACCCGCAGCCGGCGCTCCCGCCAGTACAGCTCGGACGGCTCGCCGTGCATACGCATGGTGGCGCGGACGGTGCGGCGCAGGTCGGGCCGCCCACCCCGGCGGGAGGAACGGTGGCGCCGGCTGCGGCGCCGGGGCGGCACCACCCGCATCCGGGCCATGATGCGCCGTAGTGCCGCCAACTCCTCGTCGGTGCAGGCGGCGAACGCCTTGTGGCGCCAGAGCTCGGTGTCGGAAGCCATCAGCCCGAGCCGGGCCTCCTCCTCGTCGCCGCCCCGCTCCCCGGGGTCGGTGGCGGGCACCTCGATGACGGAGTCGTTCTCGATGGCCGACTTCTCCAGGGCCCTGCGGAGCGGGTCGGGCAGGTCCTCGGCGCCGTCGAGGAAGAAGGAGCGGAATACCCGGTCGTACACCGTGATGTGCTCGCGGCGGCTCACCAGCGTGGTCCGACCCGCCCAGTAGAGGTCGACCAGGTCGCCGGGGTCGAGGGCGGCGACGGCGGCGGCGTAGGTGAGGATGTCGCCCGACCCGACGGGCACGCCGGCTTGGCGGAGACGGCCGCCGAAGCCGACCAGCATGCCGACCAGTGACTCCGGTGGGGCCGCGGCGATGGCGGCTTCAGGCATCGGCGGCGAGTTCGTCGAGGTGTCCCAGCACGAGGTCGAGGTCGTCGCGCTCCTTCACCACGGCGCCGAGCGTGTACTGCACGGTCTCGGCGTCGAGGTCGGGTTGGCCGAGCACGGTGAGGGTCGCCACCCAGTCCAGCGTCTCGGCGACACCGGGTGGTTTGGCCAGGTCGAGGCCGCGGAGGCGGTTGACCGCCGCCACCACCTTGCGGGCCAGTTCCTCGGTGGCGCCGGGAGCGCGCACCAGGACGATCTCCACCTCCCGCTCCGGGTCGGGGTAGCCCACCCAGTGCCACAGGCAGCGCCGCTTGAGGGCGTCGTGGAGCTCTCGGGTGCGGTTCGAGGTGAGGATGACCAGGGGAGGGGATTCGGCGGCGACGGTGCCGATCTCGGGGATCGTGATCTGGAAGTCGGAGAGCAGCTCGAGCAGGAACGCCTCGAACTCGTCGTCGGCCCGGTCCACCTCGTCGATGAGCAGCACCGCCCGGTCACCCTCACGAACCGCGGTGAGCAGCGGCCGCTCCAGCAGGAACTTGGGGCCGAACAGCTTGTCGACCTGCTCATCCCCGGCGAGGTCGTGTTCGGACAGGGCGCGTATCTGCAGCATCTGCCGGGCGTAGTCCCACTCGTAGAGCGCCTGGTTGGTGTCGATGCCCTCGTAACACTGGAGGCGGATGAGGCGCCGTCCCAAGGTGGTGGCCAGCGCCTTGGCAATCTCGGTCTTGCCCACCCCGACCTCTCCCTCGAGCAGGAGGGGGCGACCCAGCGTCAGTGCCACGTGGACCGCGGTGGCGAGGCCCCGGTCGGCGAGGTAGCCGTCCTGCCGCAACAGCCCGGTGAGCTGGTCGACGTCCACAGGAGGCGGGAGCGGCCGTTGGTCGCTCATGGGGTAGCCCTCCGGTGGGTGGCCACGCTCAGGGCTGGGCGTCCCGGCCGAGGATCAGATCGCGCACCGATCCACCCTCGTTGAGCTTGCCCTCCCGGGCCAGCCGGTCGCGCCACGCTGTCGCCAGATCGGTGCCGGCCTCGGCGTAGCCGTCGAAGGTGACGTCCTTCATGTTGCGGCATGCCTTGGTGGGACTGCAGTCCTCGTCCAGGGAGGGATCGCGGCCGTAGTCGACTGTCCAGATCGAATCGATGACGTCGCCCGTCATGTCTTGGTGCCGGCTCATCGACTACCCCCTGGGGACGATGCTTGCGCAGCCGATTGTAGCCCCGGACCCGAAGCGGGATCGCGGCGCCGCCTGAGCCATTTGTGGGCGGCGTCGGCGGCGAGGAGGAGCGGCATGGAGGCGAAGGCGACCGCCCATCCGACGCCGGAGGGGCTCTCGTGACCGAGGACGGCGGCCACTGCCGGGGCGAGGAGGAATACCGCCGCCACCGCCAGCTCGATGGCGGCGGCGCCGAGAAGGAGCCGGTTGGTCGACAGCGGGACCCGCCACGCCGGTCGGGTCGTGCTCCGGCAGGCGAATGCGTTGGCGGTCTGCGCAAGGACCACGGTGGCGAAGGCTGCCCCCGATGCGGCCGCCATGGCGTCGCCGGGGAACGCCTCGCCGGGTCGCCAGCCGGCGGCGAGGAACACGGCGAAGAACGCCGCCATCTCGGCAGCGGCCTCCACCGGTCCGAGCAGGCCGAAGGACCGGAAGGCGACGGCGCGGTTGAGGAGGCGCCCGCTGCTGGGCGTGGGATCTGCGCCGTCGCGGTGGGTGGGCTCGGCGCCCAGAGCCGTGGCGGAGAGGGTATCGGTGCCGAGGTCGAGCGCCAGGATCTGGAGCACACCCAGAGCCAGCGGGATGCGGCTACCCGACAGCGCCCAGATCAGGAACGGCGTTATCTCGGCGACGTTGTCGGTCAGGTGGTAGGTGAGGAAACGCCGGGCGTTGGTGAAGATGGCCCTGCCCTGGTGGACGGCGGTGATGATGGTGGCGAGGTCGTCGTCGAGCAGGACGAGATCGGCCGCCTCGCGGGCGACGTCGGTTCCACCCTCGCCCATGGCGATCCCGATGTCGGCTTCCCGCAGAGCGGGACCGTCGTTGACGCCGTCACCGGTCATGGCGACGACGTGGCCCTTCCGCTTGAGGGCACGCGCGATCCTCAGCTTGTCCTCCGGGGTCACCTGGCTCACCACGACCCCGTCGTGATCCACCACGGAGGCGAGCTGGTCATCGTCGGTGGGCAGGTCGGCTCCGGTCAGAACCGGCGCCCCCGGCAGGTGGAGCCCCACCTCGCCGGCGATCGCCAGGGCGGTGGCGGCATGGTCACCGGTGACAAGGGCCACCTTGATACCGGCGGCCCGGATGGCAGCCACCGATGCCGCCGCCCGGGGTCGGGGCGGGTCCTCGATGCCGAGCAGGCCGAGGAACTCCAGGTCGCGCTCGACGGTGGCTGCATCGGGCGGCGATGGCGTCATCGTCACCGGGCGGCCGGCGACGGCCAGCACCCTGAGACCACGGCCGGAGAGAGCCTCCGCCATCGCGGAGGGGGCCGTCGTGTCGCCGCGGCACACCGGGAGCACCGCGTCGGGCGCGCCTTTCACGTAGAGGTGGTCGGCGGTCATCACCGACATGCGCCGGCGCTGGCTGTCGAAGGGGTAGCGGGCCACCTCGGTGCCGTCGGCGGCATCCACCGTCACTCCCAGCCTGCGGGCGCAGGCGTCGAGCGCGGCCTCCATGGGATCGCCCACCGCCACCCAGTTCCCCTCCCTGGGGACGGCCCGGCCCGTCGAGCAGCGGCGTGCCGCAGCTGCCACCTCGGCCGCGGTCGCCGCCGCAGAGGGTGATTCCGCCACAACGCCCGCGTCGGGCTCGTAGCCGGTGCCGGCGATGTTGACCGAGCCATGCGGCGTCCATATCTCCACCACCGCCATGCGGTTCTGGGTGAGGGTGCCTGTTTTGTCGGTGCACAGGAAGGTCGTCGAGCCGAGCGTCTCCGCCGCCTCGAGGCGCCGCACCAGGGCGTGATGGGAGGCCATGCGCTGTGCTCCGATGGCCAGCGACAAGGTCACCGTGGGAAGCAGGGCCTCGGGCACCAGGGCAACCATGACCCCGATCCCCAAGATGAGACCTGAAGCGGGTTCCATACCCAGCAGCAGGCCGGCGCCGATGAAGGCGACACCGACGCCGACGGCGGTGAACGCCGTGGTACGAACCAGCCGGTGTATCTCGCGTCCCAGCGGTGAGAGGGACCGGCGCACCCCGGTGGTGAGGGCGGCGACCGCTGCCAGCCGGGTGGCGGCGCCGGTGGCCGCGACCACGCCGAGCGCCTCACCCTCGACGAAGAACGTCCCGGCGTGGAGCGGGTCCCCGGTTTCCTTGTTCACGGCGACGCTCTCGCCGGTGAGGATCGACTCGTCGACCTTGGCGGCGTGGGCTTCGATGGCGGTCATATCGGCACCGATCCGGTCGCCGCCTCCCAGGACCACCAGGTCTCCGGGGACCAGCTCCGCGGCGTCGACCTCACGGGGGATTCCGTCACGAACCACGACGGAACGGCGGGGGACGATCTCGCGGAGGCGCTCTGCCGCCTTCTCCGCCCGGTGCTCCTGGACGAAGGCGAACGCCCCGTTGAGGACGATGACACCGAAGATGGCCACGCCCAGTTCGGGGAGGTCGGCGACGATCGCCAACCCTCCGGCGATCCAGAGGAGAACCGCGAAGAAGTGGAAGAGGTGCGCCACGATCTGTCGCCACACGCCGGGGCGCCTGGGGACGGGGAGTCGGTTGGGGCCATGCTCCTCCAGCCGGAGGTGTGCCTCCTCCGTGCTCAATCCAACCGGGACCGGTGGCGGCGCCCCCACCTTCACGATGGGCCCGCCGCTGCCCGACCCCGCCTGCCCACGTGCGGCTCTCGGTTCGCTCACAACCCGATCATCCGCCGCGCCGCATCCCGGGCACAGTGCCGATGGTCCCCCTGCGCGGCGGTGCGGGTCGCCGGGCCGTCCCGCCGGCGCGGCTTCAGGACGCGGGAGGCGCAGGGGAGTGGCGGTCGGCGATGGCCTCGGCGAGTACGGCCACGGCGATCTCACCAGGAGTGTCGGCACCGATGTCGAGGCCGGCGGGACCGTGGATGCGGTCGAGGTCGGTGACGCCGCGGTAGGCAAGCCAGTCGGCCCGGTCCTGTCGCATGCGGCGGCTCCCCAGGGCACCGATGTAGCCGACCTGGTGTTCCAGCGCGGCCATGAGGGCGGAGCCGGTGAGCTCCAGGTCGTGCCCGGCCACCACCACCTTGTCGAGCATGGAGAGAGTGGCGATGACGCCGGCGGCGGTGTCGGCGTCGGTGACGATCCGGGTCTGCCACCCCAGCGACGAGGCGACCTCGGCCAGCTTCTCGGGGATCGGCCCGGACCCGATCACGACGAGCTGAGGCACGGCGCGGAACACGGAGACCACCAGGTCGCCGATCCGTGTCGAGCCGGAGGCGCCGCCGGTGAACAGCCGGGCCACCTCGTCGTCTGCCTCGGCGATGTTGCCGGCGGTATAGAGGCGGGTCTCGACCACCTCGTCGGCGTCGAGTCTCGCCACCAGGCACAGCGGAAGCCGCTCCAGCGCCAGGTCCCACAGATCGCCAGGGAGGGTCGCGGCCGGGGCAAGCAGGCAGGTGGCCGAACCGCCCGCATCGAGCCCGGCGATGAGGGCGTCGACCTGGCCGACCTCGATGCCGACCAGGCGGCCCGCGTTCCACCGCCCCGCCAGGTCGGCAAGCTGCCCGTCGAGAGCACCGCCGGCGAGTGACCCGATGCGGCCACCTCCGGGGGTGAACACGACGGCGTCGGACCAGTCGCCGACGGGGAGCCCATCAGCCTCCACCACCCAGGCCACGTCCGCCCGTGTCCCGGAGCGCAGGCATGCGGCCACGGTGAGCGCGATGCCGTACATGGGCGGGAGTGTACGGGAGGTCAGCGGGGGAGCAGGTGCGCGGTGGCCATGGCGACCACGCGTTCGGCGGCGCGCCGGGGCGGCCAGCCGTGAGCGCGGCGCATGTGCAGGTAGGTCCAGCACACCGAGTTGGCGACGAGGGTCGCCTCGCCGCGGGGGTCCTCGACGTGAAGGGACCCGTCCATGCTGCCGTCGAGAAGCAGCCGTTCGAACGGCTCGATGAACTCGAAGCTGGTGGTGCGCCCCGGCTTGCCCGGGATGGGTCGCGCCGCGGCGCCGTAGAAAGAGGTGAGGACCACGGCGTGGCGTTCGGCCACATCGCAGAGGATGTGGAGGGCGGTGGCGAGCCGGGTGGCTGCGTCGTCGGTGCCGGTGATAGCGGGCCATAGCGAGGTCCGCAGGTCGTCGCTGGCGCGAGCCAGCACCGCCACCACGTAGTCGTCGAGGTTGGCGCCGCGCCGGTGCAAGGTGACCCGCGACAGGTCGGCCTGTCCGGCGATAGCAGAGATGGTGAGACCCTTCACGCCGTCCTCTTCGAGGACCCGGGTAACGGCGTCGAGTACTGCGTCGTCGATCTGAACGCTCATGTGACGACTATAACTGTTGCGCGATCGTTACACATGTGTTACAACGTCGCAGCGCAATAGGCTCAACACTGGAAGGGTGATCGTGATGGAGCGCGTCCTCGCCGGGAGCCGCAGAGGCGCAAAGGAGTTCCCTGTGCTGACCCATCGCCTCGCCACTCGTGATGACGTGCCGGCTCTGCAGGCCCTCGCCGACGCCGCCATCGACATCCTGCAGCGCCAGCACCTGGATCCCATTCAGGTGGCGGCGAGCCGCGCCATCATGACCATCGACGAGCGGCTGGTCGAAGACGGCACCTACTTCGTGGTCGAGTGCGAGGGACGGATCGCCGGATGCGGCGGCTGGAGCCGGCGCACCACCTATTACACCGGCGATCCCCACGGTGTCGAGGGCGACGGGTTCGTCGACCCGGCCACCGGCCCGGCGCGGGTCCGTGCCATGTACACCCACCCCGACTTCGCCCGACGCGGCGTCGCCCGGCTCATCCTGTCGCTGGCGGAGGAGGCGGCGGCCTCAGCCGGCTACGGGTCGCTGCAGCTTGTGTCCACACTCGCCGGCGAGCCGCTGTACACCAGGTGCGGCTACGGGGTCGTGGAGCGCATCGAGACGGACGTCTCCGGTGTCACCATCCCATTGCTCAGGATGACGAAGCAGCTTCCCAGCGGAGGGTGAGTGCCTGTCAATCGGACGCGGCTGCGGTGGTGGCGACGGCGGCCGCCACCGCCGCGGTCATGGAGGCGATGACGCTTTGCACCGCTGCGCCGGCGAACTCCCCCTTGGCGATGCGCTTGGCACGCTGTTTCAGCTCCCGCTTGGGTAGCGCCGAGTCGTTGACGACCTTGGGGATGGCGTCCACGGCGTAGAGCAGCGAGACAAGGGCGGTCTCGTGAGGTCCGGGAGGCGCCTCGTCGACGAGAACGGTACGAAGGCCGCGCCTCACCTCGTCTTCATAGGTGGAATTGGCGGCCGGCCACGACCGCCTGGGGAAGACTCCGAGGATCGTGCCCTCCTCGGCACGGAGGATGCCGCGGTTGGTGAGTCGTTCCAGCAGCGCCGGGCGCAGGCCTTTGGTGAGGCGGGGGAGCACACTCTCCGGCTTGACGGGTTTGCGTGCCGAGATGCGCTGCATGGCGTCATCGAGCAGCGAGTCGAGGGTGAGGCCCGCATTGGTGACGACCACCCGTCCTGGCTTGACCTCGCCTCCCGGTTCTGAGAGGCCGACGTGGCCCCTCTCGGTGAGTTCCACCAGGACAGCGCCGGCCAGCGCCAGGTCGAGCCGGGTGGTGTCGACCAGCGGCCTGCCCGTGGTGTCGTCCGTCAGCAGCAGCAGAAGATCCTCGGCCAGCATCCTCCGAGTCTATGGACACCACCGGTTTACGCCTCACCCGGGTTTCTGGATACCGGATACCGTCTTCAGGGATCCAGTAGCCCCAGATCCAGTGCCCGGATGGCGGCGCGGGTGCGGTCCCTCACCCCCAGCTTGAGGAGGACGTTGGAGACGTGGTTCTTCACCGTGCCCGGGGCGAGGTGGATGGCGGCCGCGATCTCCCGGTTGGAATAGCCGGCGACGACGAGGCGCAGGATGTCCAGCTCCCGCTCGGTTAGCGGCGGGGGACGCTCGATACCCTCCACCACCGCGGGACGTTGCCGCACCGCCCGCAACAGCCGGTCCGTCACCGCCGGCTGCCACAGGGTCCCCCCGCCGGCCAGCTCCCGGATCGCCCCGACGAGTTGGTCGAGGGTGACATCTTTGAGCATGTAGCCGGCGGCGCCGGCCCGCATCGCCCCGAATACGAGCTCGTCGTCGTCGAAGGTGGTCAGCACCAGCACGGGCACCGCGTCGCCGCGCTGCTGCAACGCTTCCAGGGTGGCGATTCCGTCCCGGCGGGGCATGCGCAGGTCGAGGAGTAGGACGTCGGGACGGTGCTCCGCCACCAGCGACAGTGCCTCGTCACCGTCGCCGCCGTCGGCGACCACCTCCACGTCGTCGGCGAGCGCCAGCAGGCCGCGGATGCCCTCCCGGATCAGGGTCTGGTCGTCGACGAGGACGATCCGGATCACGTCGCCGGCAACCATGCTTCGACACCGAACCCCCGGCTCGGACCGGGATCGATGGCCACCGTCCCGCCCAGGTCGGCGAACCGCTCCTCCATCCCGGTGAGACCGTTGCCCATCTGCCATCGCGACGCGCCGGTCCCGTTGTCGCGGGCCTCCACTCGGACCCCGGCCTCGTCGGAGGTGACCCGCACGGTGAGCCGGTCGGCGGAGGCGTGGCGCAACGTGTTGGTGGCGACTTCCTGCACCAAGCGGACCACGGCCAGGGCGCGTGTGTCGTCGACGGTGCGCTGCTCGTCGACGGTGAGGTCGACGGCGACGCTGGGGAGCCGGCCCAGCATGGGGCGCAGCGTGGCGTCGAGCCCGTGGGAAGCGTCACGCAGCTCGCCGACGACCCCGCGGATGTCGGTGAGCAGGTCCTTGGTGATGATCCTGGCCCGCTCCACGTGCTCGGCGGCGGCGCCGTCGACGTGGTGTCCGGCGATCTCCAGCTCGAGTGCGAGTGCGGTGAGCTGGTGACCGACGAC
Organism: uncultured Acidimicrobiaceae bacterium; assembly: GCA_964579415.1. Classification (GTDB taxonomy): domain Bacteria; phylum Actinomycetota; class Acidimicrobiia; order Spongiisociales; family UBA5794; genus CAZOGW01. The sequence goes on from CAZOGW010000045.1 coordinate 12,061, forward strand.
GTCGTGGAGGTCCCGGGCGATGCGGAGGCGCTCGGTGTTGCGGCTCGACGCGGCCAGCATCGTGGTGGCGGCGGACAGCTCGGCGTTCGACGCCGCCAGGGCCCGGCGTGCTCGCACCTCGCGGATGGCGGTGCGGACCATCAGCGCGGCGAACACCTGGAACATGAGGTAGATCGTCGAGGTGAACACCACTGAGAAGGTGTCGTTGCCGGCCAGCGCCGACCCGGTGGCGGCAACCACGGTCTGGGCGACGATGATCCCCGCCACCTGGCCCATGGGAAGCACGAATGTCGCCCCTGCCGCCGTGATCACGAACAGGACCGCCAGCCAGTCGAAGGGGGGGATCGCCAGCCGCAGGGTGACGCCGGTGACGACCAGGATGCCGATCATCGCCCGCTGCGGCCCCTGCCGCCGCAGGGCAGGGAAGCGGCTGCTGCTGTCGACGAGGAGCGTCGCCAGATAGAGCCCGTAGGCGCTCCAGGCCACCAGGAGACTTCCGGTGCCGATGTCGGCCCCGGTGCTCAGGAAGACGAGCATCGCCACCCCCACCGCCACCACAGTGAGGATTGCGGTCCCGGTCCCCACCTGTTCGTCACGGAACGCGGCGTCCGTTCGGCGCATCGTCACCGCCTGATCTTACGGGGGATGGCCGGCAGGCACATGTGCCACAAGTCACGGGTGGAATCGGTGACCGGCGGCACATGTGCCGACCCGCTGTCCCCCTTACGTTGTCGCACCAGGGAGTTGTGCCACAACGTGAAGGAGACCGGCCATGGCTGTGGTGGAGATGAGAGACGTCCACAAGGATTACCCGGGGGTGCGAGCCCTCGACGGTATCGACCTGCAGGTGCGGCGCGGCGAGATCGTCGCCATCCTGGGACCCAACGGCGCCGGGAAGACGACGGCATTCGAGCTGCTGCTGGGCCTGGCCCGGCCCAGCTCGGGCACCGTGGAGGTGCTGGGCAGCGCTCCGGGGGCGCAGCCGGGGCGGATCGGGGCGATGATGCAAGGCGCCGGGCTGCCCGAGCAGACCACGGTGCGGGAACTGGTGCGGCTGATCGGGCGTAGCTACCCGCAAGCGCACGACGTCGACGACGTGCTGGAGCGCACCGCCCTCGCCCGGCGCGCCGATCGCACCGTCACCCTGCTCTCGGGCGGGGAGCGGCAGCGGCTGCTGCTGGCACTGGCCCTGATCGGCGCACCCGACCTGCTGCTCCTCGACGAGCCCACCGCGGCGATGGATGTCGCCTCGCGCCGGGCCTTCTGGGACCAGGCCAGAGCCAGCGCCGGGGACGGCGCCACCATCGTGTTCGCCACCCACGACCTGGCCGAGGCATCGGCGATGGCCCAGCGGGTGCTGGTGATGGACGCCGGCAGGGTGGTCGTCGATTCGACCCCCGAAGAACTGACCGACGGCGGCCGCGAGGATCTCGAAGAGGTCTTCCTGGCGCTCACCCGTGAGGTGTCCGCCGCCGATGAGGAAGGAGACCTGTGATGACTGCACGATCGGCCGCACCGAACATCGACCACCCGACCCGCCGCCTGCCGCAGCCCAACGGCGGCCGCCCCGGCCTGCTCTGGCTGCACACGGTGACGTCACTGCGCTCCAGCTTCCGCAGCGTCGAGTTCGCCGTGGGAGCAGTGGCCATCCCGGTGCTGCTCTACGCCATGTTCGGACTGCCCAACGCCTCCAACCTGCTCCCCGGAGGAACCCGCATCGGGGCCGCCATGATGGTCTCGCTGGCCTCCTACGGGGTGGTGTCACTGGCGATCTTCACCTTCGGAGAGGACGTCGCCAAGGAACGGGGACGGGGCTGGACCCGCACCATGCGGGCGACACCGCTCCCCATCGGCATCCACCTGGCGGGCAAGTCGCTCACCGCGGTGGCCCACGCCACCCTCATCGTGGCGGCGATGACCCTGCTGGCGTCGACAGTCGGCGGTGTCACCCTGTCACCGGGGGCGTGGCTCGCCTTCTTCGGCACCATGATCGGCGGGGTGCTGCTCTTCAGCACGCTGGGCTTCGCCATAGCCTTCCTGGCACGTCCCCGGGCGGCGACCGTGGTCGCCAACCTGATCTTCCTTCCCCTGGCCTTCGCCTCCGGCTTCTTCATGCCGCTGGGAGAACTCCCCGACGTGGTCGGGCAGGTGGCACGCTTCCTCCCCACGTTCCACTTCGGGCAACTCGCCTACCGCCTGGTGATGCCCCTCGGCGACGTCGCCGAGTTCACCGGCGCCGCTAATCGCCCGGTGTGGGTGCACCTGGCCTGGGTGCTGGGAAGCGCCGCGGTGCTGGGCACGGTGGCGCTGCTGGCGGCACGACGGGAGGCGGTGACCCGGCGGCGGTGAGGAGGACGGAACGGACGCGAGAAGAGGGGGTGGCAGGCCGGGGCGGATCGGTCCGGCCTGCCACCCGCTTTCGGTTCGCACCGGTCAGGTGCGAAGGCGGCAGCGCTGATTCACTTGTTGCGGATGACCCTGCCCGGACCATTCTCCTCGGCGTCACCCTTCAGGGTTGCGCCCTTGTAGATGACGATGTTGCCGTTGCTGCGCTCGATGGCGTTGCCGTCGACGTAGCCCTTGATGAGGATGTGGCCGGTGCCCCACTCCTCGGCGTTGCCGTCGAGGTAGCCGTTCACCCTCAGGTTTCCGGTGCCACGCTCGATGGCGTTGCCGTCGACCGTGGCGCCCTTGGTGATGAGCAGTTGGCCGGCGCCGCGCTCTTCGGCGTTGCCGTCGACCTTGCCGGCCACCCGGATCTGGCCACTGCCGTGCTCCTCGGCATTGCCCTTGATGTAGCCCTTCCTGGTGACGTTGATCCGACCGCGATCGCGTTCGGTGACGTTGCCCTCGACCAACCCGTCGATGCGGACGTGGCCGCTGCCCTTCTCGGTGAGGTTGCCCTTGATGGTGCCGTTGCCGTACACCCGCACGCCGCCCTTGCCGGTCTGGGTCACGTTGCCGTCGATGGTTCCCCTGACGCTGAGGATGCCGTTGCGGACGGTCACGTCGGCGTCGATCGTCCTACCGGCGGGCACGGTGTAGTTGCCGTTGACGACGATCTTGTCGTCGGCCAACGCCGCCCCGGGGAAGCCGGCGAATGCCGTCCCCGCCACCGCCATCACCGCCATGGTCTTCCTGAGTCGCATGTCGTTCTCCTTTCAGGATCTTGCTCCATGTTCCCGTCCGGCGATGAGATCAGGATGAGGCGCTCATGAGACATCCTTCACAATGTGCTGTGCGTGCCGCGGATGACCCGGCAGGATCGTTCCAAGTAAAGGTGGGATAGGCCGCGCGGGCGGGCGTCGCGGAGGCGATCCCGGATAGCATGACCGGCTCGTGAGGGAGGAGTGAAGGTGAAGATCGGGGTGCAGTTACCGGAGGTCGAGCGGCCGGTCCGCTGGAGTGAGGTGCGTCAGATCGCCCGCACCGCCGAGGCGGTCGGGTTCGACTCGGTCTGGGTGGGTGACCACCTGCTCTACCGGGACGACGACCAGGGGGTGCGCGGCCCCTGGGAGGCGTGGTCGGTGCTGGCGGCGCTGGGGGAGGCCACCGAGCGGGTCCTCATCGGCCCGCTGGTGGCGGCGACCGCCTTCCACAACCCGGCCATGCTGGCGAAGAAGGCCGCCACCGTCGACGAGATCTCGGGTGGGCGGTTGGTCCTCGGGCTGGGGGCGGGCTGGAACCGGACAGAATTCGACGCCTACGGGTTCCCCTACGACCACCGGGTGAAGCGGTTCGCCGAGGCGTTCACCATCATCCGCACCCTGCTCCGGGACGGGAGCATCGACTTCTCCGGGGAGTTCTTCCGGCTGCGGGAGATGGAGCTGGTTCCGGGAGCCCGTCCCGGGCTGCCGCTCCTCATCGGATCCAACGGCCCCCGCGTCCTGCGGCTGGCGCTCCCTCACGTGAACCTGTGGAACACCTGGTACACCTCCTACGGGAACGACCCCGGCCGGCTCGCCGAGCTGGTCGCCTTCGTCGACGACACCGCCCGTGAGGTGGGCCGGAAGCCGTCGAAGGTCGTCAAGACGGCGGCGGTGTACGTGCAGATGGACGAGGGTACCGGCCGCAACCCGGGCGACCCCGCCAAGCAGGCACGACCGGTGGCCGGCCCCCCCGAAGTCATGGCCGAGCAACTGAGCCGCTTCGCCCGTGCCGGCGTGGATCACCTCCAGCTCGTCGTCGACCCCATCACCGCCGACGCCGTGGAGCGCCTCAGCGCGGTAGTGGCGCTGCTGCCGGAGGACTAGCGGTATGGTAGTATGGCTGCCTTATGGCAGCCGTTAAGATGACCTTCAGCCTCGACGAAGCAACGGCTTCGACGCTGCGCCGCACGGCGGAGTCCCTGCGTAAGTCGAAGAGTGAGGTGGTGCGGGAAGCGATCCTCGACTACTCCGAGCGGGTGGGCCGCCTCACCGAAGCCGAGAAGCGCCGGCTTCTCGAGGCGTTCGACGAACTGGTTCCGGCGATACCTTCCCGCCCCCAGGACGAGGTTGACCGGGAGCTCGACGCCATCCGCGAGGCGAGGCGAGGGGGCGGGAGACTCCACCCGTCGTGATCACCCTCGATACCTCCGTCCTGGTCCACAGCCTGACCGGGGACAAGCTCTCGGCACCGGCAATGCGTTCACGGATCGCCGCCGGCGAGAGGATGGCGCTGCCCACACTTGTTCTCTATGAATGGTGGCGTGGCCCCAGGAGGAACGAGGAGCTGATCGCCCAGGAGGCGCTCTTCCCCTCCGCTGAGTCGCTGCCCTTCGGGGCGGAGGAGGCGGAGGTCGCGGCACGCCTCTATGGGTTGGTTTCTCGCCCACGCGGCCGGGAGATCGATCTCGCCATCGCCGCCGTCGCCCTCAGCCGCGGCGCCCGCCTGTGGACGCTGAATCCGGGTGACTTCGCCGACATCCCCGACCTGGTGCTGGTCTAACGACGGCACCGTCGGACTGCGAACCTTCACGGCGGCGCCGGTGTACCGGTTGACACCGGATCAGGGCGGCTGGTAGCTGCTGGAACCGCAAGGCGGGTCTCGATCGTTTGTACAGCGACCCGGTCGAAGGGAGGGAGCGCTGTGGCCAATCGTGCCAGACGTGCTTCTCCAGTTGGTGTCTCGGCGTCGGCGGTGCGTCCCGTCGAGCCCGACACCGGCTCGCCCCGGCACGGGCACGGTGGGCCGCCGGGTGATGGGCCCGGAGGGTGGCGGGGGCTGACGGCGGCAGTGGCGCTGTGTGCGGTGGTCGGCGTCGGTTTCGTCCTTGCCCGCTTCCAGTCGACCGACGAGCCGGTGATTCCAGCGCCGACCACCACGATGCCGGAGACGCCGCAGCCACCGAGCCTGCAAACTCATATGGACCCGGACGGACGCTTCCGAGTCGGGTATCCGGAGGGCTGGAACATCGAGACCGAAGACGTCACTCCTCAGGGCGGCTTCACCGACCTGGTCGCCGCAGGCACCTTCGAGATGCGCCCCAGCATCGACATGTGCGTCCATGTTCCGGCACAGCTGGAGGACATGGGCCCGGACGACGCCTTCGTGTGGATCGAGCAGGGGATGAGGAACTGGGAAGGACCGCCGCGTCCGGGGTCCTTCGGCGACCTGGCGAGCGGGGTGGACGAGAACCTCGACGCGTACGAGTGCCTCACCCCGGAGGGCAGGTCCGACGTGGGTGTCCTCCACTACTTCTCGTTCAGTCAGGCGGGGAGCGGCTACTGGGGAGTGATCGCCGCCGGGCGGGATGCCCCGGCAGAGCGTGTCGCCGAGGCCGTGGCCGTCCTCGACAGCTTCGATCCGGCCATCCGCGCCGCACCGGGCCGCATCTTCTCCGCCCTGGGATGGGACGGGGAACGCCTGCTGACGATCAGCACGGTGCGACCCGGGCCCCAGCCTCCCGACCTGGGGACGGTGCGGGCCTTCGATCCCGACTCGAGGGAATTGCTCGCCGAGACGGAAGTCCTGGGAGCGCCGGTGCTGGTCGCCGGTGACTCCGGGAACATATGGGTGGCCCACTGGGCGACCGGCCGCCTGACGCGGATCGACCGTGAGAGCAGCGAAGCGGTCGGCACGTTGTTCTTCACCCTTCCCTTCGACGTCGGCGGGCCGGACGGCGTGACGTTCGTGCCCAACGGCCTTGCCGCCGAGGACGGGACGGTGTGGATCCTCGCCGCCCGTGGTGCTCTCGCCGAGTACCGGGACGTCGAACGCGGGGGCGTCGAGCCGGGCTTGATCGTCCACGATCTACGGATGGACGACCGGCTCCACGACCTTGCCGTCGTGGACGGCGTTCCCTGGGTGGCGTCGGGCCGGGCCGTGTACGGCGTCGAGGCCGGGAGCATCGTCACCGTCGAACTGGATCATGCCGCCCAGTCGCTGGGAACCGACGGTGGGCAGCTCCTCGTATCCGGCCCCGATCCCGACGGGCGGTCCCAGGTGAGCGTCGTCGATACCCGCGCCCGCCAGGTGGTGGCAGGCTTCGACATAGAAGGCGACGTGGCCGAGCCGGTCACCGTCGAGGGCGTCACCGGTGTCCTCGATGCCGGCGGGGTGTTGCACACCGCCGGCGGCGAGGCGTGGCAGACAGACGCCGTATCGTGGACGGCGACCGTACAGGCCGGTCCCGAGCTGTGGGCGGCGATCGGCGGCGGGTCGTCGCTACTGGACGTGCGTCTCATCGGCGAGTACCGGCCCGGTGAGGAGGACGTTCCACCGGTCGCGGCGACCGCCGTGCCAGGCGATGCCCTCACCGGGTTCAGCCTGGTAGCCGATCCTGAAGACCGGTTCCGGTTGGCCGTTCCGACAGGCTGGGGGATGGCGAGCGAGTCGCTGTCGCCCCTGGGAGGTGCCGGAGGCCAACTGTTCGCCGTCGGCACATTCGAGATGCGCCCCAGCCTCGAGGACTGCGTCCACATCCCGGCGCAGGCCGTCGAGGACATGGGTCCCGAGGACGCCTTCGTCTGGGTCGAGGAGGGCGGGTCCGCCGGACCGGCGGGCGCCGACCAGCCGAGCTCGTTCGCCGAACTGATCGACGGAGTCGACGAATCGAGCATGCCCTATTGGTGCCTTACACCTGCGGGCAGAACAGACCTGGGCGTCCTGCAGTGGATAACGTTCACACGCGCCGGTCGCGGGTTCTACGCCATCGTCGCCGTCGGCCGGGACGCGCCCGCCTCGCGTGTGACCGAGGCCGTCACCGTCCTCGACAGCTTCGACCCGCCGCTGCGCCTCGGCCTCGGCCGCGAGGTGACCGACCTTGCCTGGGACGGGAGCCTGCTGTGGGCGATCACCGGCGTGGCAGTCGGAGACGGGCCGCCGGAGCGGGGCATCGTGACAGGCATCGATCCCGTCACGGGCGCCCATCACGCCACGTTGTCGCTCCCGGGCACGCCGACACTCGTGGCAGGGGACCCCGAGGCCGTCTGGGTGGCGCACTGGACCACGGGCCACCTGACCCGGCTCGACCGTGACAGCGGTCGCGTCGATGCGGAGGTGGAGCTGGAACTTCCCTTCGACGTGGGCGGACCCGATGGCACCAAGTTCCTGCCCAACGCCCTGGTGGTGGACGGGGGCGTGGCGTGGGTGCTCACCGCCCGCGGTGCGCTCGCCGAGGTCAGGGACGGCGGCGAGGATGTCACGATCCACGAGCTGCGCACCGACGACCAGCTCCACGCCCTGGCCGTCGCTGCCGGCACGCCCTGGGTCGCGTCGGGTCAGGCCGCTTACCGGATCGACGGCGGGGAGCCGATCCCCGTGAGCCTTGACCACTTTGCCCAGTACCTGGGCACCGACGGCGCCCGGATCATCGTTGCCGGGCCGGTCCGCGGAGGTGGCACCCGGGTCACGTCGCTCGATGCCCGGACCGGCGACGTCGCCGGAGCCTTCGACGTGGCCGACGAGATCGCCGGCATCGTCACCATCGAGGGACTCACCGGCGCCCTCGACTCCGCCGGTGTCCTCCACATCGAGGAGGGCACGGTCGCCCTCACCGACTTCAGCCCCTCGGCGCAGCCCATGGTCCAGGCAGGTCCCGACCTGTATGTGACGACCCTGCCCGGCTCCGGGCTGCGCCGGGTCCGCCTCCTCGGTGTGCACGACTCCGAGCCGTAGCCGGTCCCGGCGTCACATGTCGGGGAGTCGCTGGTACGGGTACGTGTCGCGGATCTTCCCGTTGAAGAAGGCGCCGGGGGACTCGGCCGCCATCAGCCCCTCGAACACTCGCCGCGGCACCGCGAAGTACCGGTACACGGGCCCGGTGGCGAGTTCCACCTCGAGCACATGCGTCGCCTCGTCGTGGCCGGCCGCGGTGATGAGAGACGAGGTGACGGGAATGCGATCCACCCTTGCGCCCTCCGGGATGGCCTGTCCCAGACTCTAGGTATTTCCCCCGGAGGGGGGAGATGATCTAGGACCGTCAGGCGACCGCTGCCGTGCGGATGGGCTGGTCGAAGGTGCGGTTGATGCTGGTACCGAGCTTGGCGATGTCGGCGCCGTAGACGTGGATGGAGATGGCGGTGCCCTCGCCGACGTTGTGGACGCGGTGGATGTTGGGCATGGGTGGCACCACGACGGCGACACTCCCTGGGCCGTGGCGGGTGGACTCGGCTTCGACCAGCTCCCGGCCTCCGGACGCCAGCTCGTAGCGGGTCTCGTATTCGGTGCCGATGAGGACGCCGACGACGCACCAGCAGACGTGGTCGTGGACGGGAGTCATCTGACCCGGCTTCCACACCAGCGACACGATCGAGTACCGCCCCTCGGGGTGGACGTGGACGATGTGCTGGGCGTATTTCTCCTCATCCTCGCGCCGGAACCGTGGTTCGAGGAATTCCGGGTGGGCCAGTAACGCCTTCAGAGCGTTCCCGACCTCCGTCGCCGTTTCTACCGGGTGGTCGGTGGATGTGACGACGTCGTCGGCACATCGTACGAAAGCATCCAGCGCTTGGTGCGACACGACATTCTCCCCTCGAGTTCGTTCGTCCGCTGCGGCCCTACCCCGGTGGGCGTACCCGGTCCGACGGCGTGCCCATGCACGACGTCGAGCAAACATACTGACTTTATCGACAATTGCAAACGAAGCATCGCGTCAGTCCGATCGGCGGCCGCGTCCGGCCGACCATCACGTTGCCGATGACCTCGATGCCGGCTCCGACGAGTAGGTTGGCGGGATGCTGGAACTCAACGATCTCCGCAAGCGATACGGGGACCTGGCCGCCCTGGACGGGTGCACCTTCTCGGCACGGCCGGGACGCATCCTCGGGTTCCTCGGCCCCAACGGCGCCGGCAAGACCACGGCGATGCGGTCCATCTTCGGGCTGGTCACGC
>CAZOGW010000046.1:0-20468 GCA_964579415.1 uncultured Acidimicrobiaceae bacterium
GGGGGAGGTGTCCGATCGGCACGCCTGGCGCGACGAGACCGCATCACGTCTGCGGTCCGGCGACAGGCCGATCGGACGGAGGGGGTCTTCGCCACGGTGGTCGCTTGTGCTCACACCAGACACTGGACCGGACGTCGCCGGAGCAAGCATTGCAAGGTGGCGCGCTGAGGACGCCCCTCGATCCGCCCTCGGCGAAGCCGGGGGAGACGAAGCGACCATCGGCTATGTTCCGTCGATGTCGCCGGCTCGACGCCTCCTTCTGACCGCTGCAGCCGTCCTGCTCGTCGTCGCGTGTGGCAGCGACGGCACCTCACATACGGCCTCCAAGGTGGCCCTACGGCCCCAGAGCACGGCGGCACCGACCTCGACCGCTCCCCCGGCTTCGACGATGCCACCCGTCACCGGCACAGCCGACGAACCGCTCCCTGTCGGCGAGGTGGCGACGGTCGGCGACTGGCGCCTCCGCGTGTCCGGCGTGAGCGCCGACGCCACGTCCATGGTCCTGGCGGAGAACCCGTTCGACGATCCTCCTGCCGACGGTGAGCAGTACTTCGTGGCAACGCTTCAGGCGACGTACGTGGGGACGGAGTCGAGCCGGTTCTCGTTCGACGTGATGTTGCGCCCGATGGGACCCGCCGGTGACCTGTTGGACGAGTTCGGCTCTTACTGCGGTGTCATCCCTGATGCCATCGGCAATGCCGGCGAGGTGTTCCCCGGCGGGACCATCGAGGGCAACGCCTGCTGGAACGTCCCCAGCGCTGACGTCGGATCGCTCATCCTCGTCGCCGAGCCGACCTTCACGACCGGCCAGGCGGCCTACCTGTCGCTCGACCCGGCGGCGATGCCTGTCACCGGCTCGACGAGCGATGGCGTCACCCCTGCGCTCCGCCCCGATGCCGTCCGGCTCGGGATGCCCGCCAACGTCGGCGAGTGGACGCTCCGCGTCGCTTCGGTGTACCCGGACGCGAGCGGGCAGATCCTCGACGAGAACGTCCTCAACACACCGCCTCCCGACGGCGAGCAGTTCTTCTTGGTGACGCTGGAAGCCACCCATCACGGCACCGGCTCACCCAACGTCGCCTTCGACCTGACGCTCAAGGCGGTAGGACCATCGAACGTCGCCTACGAAGACTTCGTCTTCCCCTGCGGGATGATCCCCGATCCCTTGTTCTTTGCCCACCCCGACACCAACGGCACCGTCACCGGCAACACCTGCTGGAGCGTCCGCACAACGGACGCGACCGCACTCGAGATGCTCGCGGAGCCGACGTTCTCGTTCGGCGGGACCGAGCGGGTCTTCTTCGAACTGTCGCGTTAGTGCCACACAACCACGGAGACCTTCCTGGTGGGCGGCGACGTATTCAGTGTTCAGCGAGGTCTGCTTGCACCGCCGGGACTCACAGTGGCGACCGGCGCTCAATATGCTCCCGGTCGATCACTGGCGAGCAGGTGAGTTGATGGCGGTACCGGTGGAACGACAGCGCGCGGTTGAACGAGCCATGACCGAGTGGGTCAAGAAGCTCGTCGACATGTCGGGACGCAATCGCCTGCTGTTCTACCGGACTCTGAAGCGGGGCACCTTGGAGTTGACGGACGCCGATGAGCTGAACGTCGACCTCCTGCTCAGTGGCCGCGGAGTGTCGTTGTCGAGCCTGTTCACAGCCACCGCAGCCGAGCCGGACCGGTTCGAGAACGCCCGTAGACGGGCCCGGACCATTCACGCCAAGGCGATGGAGCACTTCGAGGAACGGGGCATCGAGACGCTGTTCCTGGCCGTCGGCATGGCGACGTGGACCACCACCAGCACCGCCGCCACCCCGTCGGCACCGGTGCTGCTCCGGCCCCTCGCCATCGATCCGAAGGGGGCAGCTCAGACCGACTTCGAGCTGCGGCTGGAGGGCGACTGGGACGTCAACCACACCCTGGTCCACTACCTCGCCACCGAGTATTCGGTCGAGCACGATGCCGGGGCGTTGCTCGACTCCGGCAAGGTGCCGGGTCTACAGATCGACCGGCGCCTGGTGGTGGGCACCTTCGCCTACACCAAGCTGCCGATGGTGCGGGACATCGGAGGCAACGTGGCGGCACTCGCCGAGCATGACATCATCGCCGCCATCGCCGGCGATGCGACTGCCCGGGCGGCGTTGCGTTCCCGGCGAGCAGACAGCGTCACGGAATCCGCGCCGGACCGCACCCATCCCCGTGACGAATACCTGATCCTCGACGCGGACGCTTCTCAGAACTATGTGATCAACGCCGCCCTCAACGGCGAGTCCCTCGTCGTCCAGGGCCCACCCGGAACCGGGAAGTCGCAGACCATCGCCAACCTGGTCGCCACGTTCGTGGCCCGCGGCAAGCGGGTGCTGTTCGTCGCCGAGAAGCGGGCCGCCATCGACGCCGTCACCAAGCGACTGGAAGGCGCCGGCCTCGCCGACCTGGTGATGGATCTCCACGGTGGTGTCAGATCGCGGCGGCAGCTCGCCGGCGACATCCAATCCAGCCTCGACCGGATCGCCCAGGTGCCCAAGCACGACCAGGACGACCTGCATCGTGGCCTCGAGTCCGCTCGATCGGCATTGGTGGACCACGCCGACGCGGTGCACCAGATCCGTGACCCCTGGGGCATCTCTTTCCATGGCCTGATCCAACGGCTCATCGATCTCGGGCGTGGCCTCGATCCGCCACCGGTGATGCCGGGTCCGGGCGACCTCGACGCCATCGGGGAGGCGGCGCATCGCGAGGTGATCGAGCTCCTCGGGGAGTGGGGGGACCTGGTCCGCCCCGCGCTGGCGATCGGCTCGCCGTGGCTGAGCGCCCGCATCGATTCCGACGACGACGTTCGCCGGGCGCACGCCATCGTCGGCGAGCTGGTCGCGGGCCGGGTAGCTGAGGTGGGGGTACTTCTCGACGACGCTCTCGACGACATCGCAGTTCCCGCCCCGGCGACCCTCGGCGACTGGAGGGCATTGATCGACCTCTTCGCCACCGTGGCCGAATCCGAGGCGACTCTGGGAAGCGAGGGGTTCTCCCTCGATTTCGACGGCTTGACCGCAGCGCTGGCTCCGGGCGGCGAGAGCGCCGTCAGGCGTGCTCTGGCGCACGTGTTCAACGGCGGCTACCGGGCCGCCAAGAAGCAGCTCGGCGAGCTGTGGCGCCTCGACGCCAAACCGGACGGCCCGGCGCTTCTCGAGGCCACGCTCCATGCGAACGAAGCTGTCTCCACATGGCGGAGATTCGGAGGCACCGGCCGGCCGACGTACCCGGCCAACCTCGCCACAGCCGCCGCAGGCTACGAGGAACTCACCGACCGGCTCACCGCCCTGGGCGGCTTCCTTCCGGTGGAGGCTCTCACCGATCGCAGCGTGGAATCACTCGACGCACATCTCGGACGTCTCCTGCGCGACGAGCAGGCGCTGCAACGGATGCCTCACATCAGGAGGATCGAGCGCCGTCTCGACGAGCTGGGGCTGCGACGGTTCCTCGACGCAGCCCGCGCCGGGACACTCCCCGTCGCCCAGCTCCCCGACACGTTCGACCATGCATGGAGCTACGCGGTCCGCATGGCCGTCACCGCCGCCGATCGCCGGCTGGCGACCTTCGACGTCGACCGCCACTACCGCCAACTCGCCGAGTTCCGTAAGTCCGACCGGCGACACATCGACTCCACTCCGCCGCGGGTCCGCCGCCGCGCCGCCGAAGCGGCGGTTGGCGCCATGGACGAGCATCCGGAACAGGACCAACTGGTACGCGCCCAGGCGAAGCGAAAGCGGGGACACCTCCCGCTACGCGCACTCTTCGAACAGGCACCCGACGTCCTCACCGCCCTCCGCCCCTGCTGGGTCATGTCGCCGCTGGTGGTGGCTCAGACGCTCCCGGCGCGCCCGGTCTTCGATCTGGTGATCTTCGACGAGGCGAGCCAGGTGCTTCCCGCCGACGCGGTTCCCGCCCTGCTCCGTGCCCCTCAGGCGATCGTCGCCGGCGATGAGATGCAGCTACCTCCCACGACCTTCTTCGGATCGGAAGCCGACTACGGAGAGGAACCGCAGGACGAGGACCAGATCGACCTGGCGCTGACGGGAGGGTTCGAGTCGATCCTTCAGGTCCTCTCGTCGCTGCTCCGCAGCCGGATGCTCACCTGGCACTACCGCTCCGAAGACGAACGGCTCATCGCATTCTCCAACGCCAACATCTACGACGGAGCGTTGACGACGTTCCCCGGGAGCCGCAGCGACAGCTGCCTCTCCTATGTGGGCGTGCCGCACCACCCGGGTGTCCCGGTGGATACCCGGAGCAATCCCGACGAGGTTGCCACGGTCGTCGACCTGATGATCGAACACGCCCGCACCCACCCGGACGAGTCGTTGGGGGTGATAGCGATGGGCGTCTACCACGCCGATCGTGTCGACGCTGGGTTGCGCAAGCGGTTGCTCGACGAGGATGACCCGGCGCTGGACACCTTCTTCGACCAGCACCAACCCGAGCGCCCCTTCGTAAAGAACCTGGAGCGTGTCCAGGGCGATGAGAGAGACGCCATCATCCTGTCGATCGGGTACGGGAAGACCGCCGACGGACGCCTTCCGTACCGATTCGGGCCGCTCCTCCAGGAAGGCGGGGAGCGGCGCCTCAATGTCGCCGTGAGCCGCGCCCGGCGCCGGCTCACGCTCGTCGCGTCGTTCTCGCATGCCGACATGGACCCGGGCCGGTCGTCGAAGCGTGGCGTGGCGCTGCTCCGGCGCTATCTCGAGTACGCGGCTTCAGGCGGTCGGGAGCTGGAGGGTGCTGACACCCTGCGGACACTCGATCCGTTCGAGGACGACGTCAAGCGGCGGCTGACCGGCGCAGGGCTGACGGTGGTCCCCCGGTTCGGGGTCTCCGACTTCCGCATCGACTTCGCCGTCCCCCACCCGGAGAACCGCGGGCAGATGCTGCTCGCTATCGAGACCGACGGGGAGTCCTACCGCACCGCGGCGACGGCCCGGGACCGGGATCGGTTGCGCCAGCAGGTGCTCGAGCGGCTCGGCTGGCGCTTCCACAGGATCTGGGCCACCGACTGGTTCCGAGACCCGGAGGCGGCGACCCGACGCGCCCTGGACGCGTATTCCGCCGCGGTGAACGACCGGGGCCCGGAGGTCGACCGTTTCCCGGTGGTTGCTGTCACCCCGGCCGAGGGCGCCGTCGAACCGGCGTTCACCCGGACGGGGCCGCGTCCGCCGGGTATGGGCGGCGGCAGGCCGATCGACGAGTACACCCCACCGCAGCTCATCGAGTTCGCCCGTTGGGTGGCTTCGGACGGACTCCTCAGGACGGAAGCGGAGCTCATCGACGAGATGATCGGCGAGCTCGGCTACAAGAGGCGCGGAGCCAAGATCGTCCGTTCGGTGACCGATGCTGTGAGGTTCGCACTGGGAGAGCACGCAGGTGAACCCTGACCAATGACGCGACGAACCCGAGAAGGCTGATGTTTCGCCCCACCGGGGCGCCTGCCACAGCCACATCGCCGGGCTGGGTCCCAGGGCGATCCCGTGTTCGTTGGTGCATTGCCGGGGTCACGGACAACGATCGCTCCCACTTCCTGGAGCAACTCGGCCCGGTGCGTGTACGGTTGGATTCGACCCTGTGCGAGATCGGGTTCGAGGGAGGACACTGATGACAGACCAAGGCCCACTTTCGGGCAGCACGCCCGACACACCCGACCCCGATTCGGGTCCGCCGGATACCAAGGGACCTTGGTGGCGCCGATGGTGGGCGATCGTACTCTGGGTGATTCTTGGCATCAGCATCCTCAGTGCCATCTTCGGCGGTGACGGCGACACGGATACCGACGACACCTCTGTGGCTACCGACACCACTCTTGTGACATCCACGACATCCGCCGGCGACACGACCAACGTCAATGAGGAGCCGACCACGTCGTCCACGCCCGACCAGACCACCACATCACCTCCGGCGACAACGACAACGGCGGCACCGACCACGACCACCGCGCCGACGACAACCACACAGCCCGGCCCGGAACCTGTCTTCGGAGAAGGCACCCAATTGGTCGGCACGGACATCCCCTCGGGCACCTACGAGGCTTTCGACCTGGGGTCCTTTGGCTGCTATTGGGAACGCCTGTCCGATCTCTCCGGCGAGCTCGAAGCCATTCTCGCCAATGACAACGCCGATAACCACGCCATTGTCGCAATTGCCGACAGTGACGAGGCGTTCAACTCGTCTGGGTGCGGAGCCTGGTACGAACTGGCTGCGTTCGACGATCTATTGGCAGAGATCCCATCGGGTACCTGGGCCGTGGGGTTGCACGTAGAACCTGGCCGCTATCGGGCCGAAGTCACCGAACTCTGCTACTGGCAACGGCTCTCGGGCTTCTCCGGTGAGCTCGGGGACATTCTCGCCAACGACAACGTGGAGTCTGGATCCGCGATCGTGGACATATCAGAGAGTGACGCCGGATTCGGTTCGAGTGGCTGCGGAGTGTGGACCCGGGCAGATTGACGCCGTCCGATCAGGTCCGGATGGCGAACCACCGCGATGTGCTCGACCCTGCCATGTGCATCCGGGCCGGGGGCGGGTCGTTGTCGTAGAGGACAGCTCACGAGGAGCTGAGGGGTGTCCCGATGCACCAGGGTTCGGGGCGGATCTTGTTCGCCCGCACCGGGAACCATGCCGTCATGCCAACGCCGGCCAGAGGTCCGACGCGGGGGAGACCATGGACACTTCTCCTCCCTTCGGACCGCCCCGGCCCCCTACCCAGCTCGGGTCTCTGAATTCCGTCACACCCTCCACATATCTTGACTGCGGCGGTGGCGTCCAGGGAAGCGAGGAGTAACGTGGATGGGACGATGGCCACCCGCCTGCGAGAGCAGTGGATCCCGATGTCGTGGGAAGACTACGAAGCCCTGGTCGACAGCGTCCGCGGCGAATACATCGACGGGTGCCTCGTCGTGAGCGCCGCACCGAACCACCTGCACCAGCAGGTCTGCACCCGATTGGCATACCGGATCCACCAGGCCCTCCCACCGGGGCACGCCGCCGTGGCCGGGTGGGGCTGGAAGCCCGCCGCTGACGAGTTCGTCCCCGACGTCATCGTGCATCCGGACGACGGCGACGACAAGCGGTACACCGCCACCCCGCATCTGGTGATCGAAGTCCTATCGCAGGACCGGTCGGCGGACACCGTCCGCAAACTGCGCAAGTACTCCGAGGTCGGACTCCCCCGCTACTGGATCATCGATCCCGACGGCCCGACTCTCATAGTCTTCGAGCTCAACGACCTGGGCCAACTGGTCGAGATCGCCCGGTACCTCGGCGACGAGACCGCAGACGTCGATATCGGACCGATCCGGTTCACCTTGACGCCGGCGTCACTGCTCGGCTGACATCCACTCCCTGGACCGGCCGATGGAGCGACCGGGGACGGCCCCCACCATCGAAGGCTTCCTCCGACCCGGTCATAACGCTGTCGCTATCCTCCGTCCCCACCCGTACACTCACAGGACCGGCACGAGTCAGGGGGGTGGCCATGAGGGAGTCCGGCGGGGTTCCCCGCCAGCCAGGCACACGGTGCGAGCGTCCATGGACGCCGTGACGGGCACGGACGCCCAGCGGCGCCGGAATCTCCTCGACCCGGATGCCCCGCCCCGCGCTCGGCGGACGCTGCGCACCGGCCCGCCGCAGTACCACCACTGGTACACATCCGACGGCGCCCAGCTCCTCCTCGCCCGGTACCAGGGCGGCGACAAGGGCCCGGTGATCCTGGTCCACGGGCTCGGCGTGTCGAGCCACATCTTCACGCTCGACACCATCGACACCAACATGGTCGAGTACCTCTACGAGCAAGGCTACGACGTGTGGACGCTCGACTATCGCTCCTCCAGCGACCTGCCCTCGGCCACCGCGCCCGCCGACGCCGACCTCATCGGCCGCATCGACTTCCCCGAGGCCGTCTCCGAGGTGCTGCGCCTCACCGGCACCGAAGACGTGCAGATGGTGGTGCACTGTTTCGGTGCCACGGTGTTCTTCATCTCGATGCTCTCCGGCGCCCTGCACCACGTCCGCTCGGCGGTGGCGTCCCAAGCCATGCCCTACGTCGACGGGGCACCCGCCCTGCGTGTCAAGGCCAACCTGCGCCTGGCCCGCCTCCTCCAGGCGGTAGGCATCGACACCCTCGACGCCTACACCGACACCGACACGCCGTGGCGGGGCCGGCTGTGGGACACCGCTCTGCGGCTGTACCCCCTCCCCGACGACGAGCGCTGCGGGAACCCGATCTGCCGGAGGGTCTCGTTCATGTACTCGCTGTTGTACGAGCACAGCCAACTCGCCGACGCCACCCACGACAACCTCCAGGAGCTGTTCGGGGTGTGCAACATCTCCGCCTCGGCGCACGTGCTCAAGATGGTCCAAGCCGGCCACGCCGTCGACAAGAACGGCAACGACGTCTACATGTCGCACCCGGAGCGGCTCGCCATCCCGCTGCGTCTGGTCCACGGCGCCGAGAACGCCTGCTTCTCCCCCACCTCCAGCGCCCGGACCCTGGAGTGGCTCCAGGAGCACAACGACCCCGCCCTCTACTCCCGCTTCGAGATCCCGAGGTACGGGCACCTCGACTGCATCTTCGGCGAGAGAGCCGCCACCGACGTGTTCCCCCTCATCCTCGAGCACCTGGAGGTGACGGCGTGACCCGGCGCAACGGATACGACGTCGTCGTCATCGGCTCCGGCTTCGGAGGTTCCATCACCGCGCTGCGCTCCTCCCAGGCGGGCCACTCGGTGCTGGTGATGGAGCGGGGCCGGCGGTACCTGCCCGGGGACTTCCCCCGCAACGTGCGCCACCTCGACTCCTTGCTGTGGCGCTACCCCCGCCCCAAGGACTCCCGGGGCCTGTTCGAGTTCCGCACCTTCTCCGGCATCTCGACCCTGTCGGCTGCCGGCGTCGGCGGCGGGTCGCTGGTGTACGCCTCCATCCATTACCGGCCCCACCCCAGCGTCTTCGACGATCCCCGCTGGCCGGCGCAGTTCACCCCCGACACCCTCGAGCCGTATTACTCCCGCATCGAGCGCGAGCTGGCGGTGGAGACCATCCCCGTGTCGGTCACCCTGCCCAAGCGCGACGCCTTCCACGCCGCCGCCCGGGCCCTGGGCCGCACATCGATGGACACCCCGCAGGCGGTGAGCTGGGACCGAATCCACGGCTCCGACGCCGATCTGCGCAGCACCTGCCGCATGTGTTGCGAATGCGAGTTCGGCTGCAACTACGGCGCCAAGAACACCCTCGACTTCACCTACCTGGCCGATGCCGAGAGCCTCGGCGCCGAGGTCGCCACCGGTGTGCTGGTGAGCCATGTCGCCCCCGGCCGCGACGGTGGCTGGGAGGTGCACTTCACCGATCTCGACAGCGGCCTTCCCGGCGCGGTAACCGGCCGCAAGGTGGTGATGTCCGCCGGCACGCTGGGCAGCAACGAGATCCTCCTCCGCAGCCGCGACGTCACCCGCACCCTGCCCCGCCTGTCGCATCGCCTCGGCGTCGGCTACTCGGGCAACGGCGACTTCCTCGGCAACGTGCAGAGCGCCCAGGTGCGCCTCGACCCGTGGTGGGGCCCCGACGTCACCTCGATCATGCGCTACGACGACGACCCCGAACTGCCCCGGTTCGTCATGGCCACCCCCACCTTCAACCAGGCGGTGATGGAGGTGCTGGCGTCCATGGGCCAACCGGCCACCCCGGGTTGGGTGAAGAAGGTGGCGCCGGCGCTGTGGGGGCGGCTCCCCGGGTTGCTGGGACTCGTCTTCGCCAGCGGGCTGATGGCCAAGCCCCGCAAGCGGCCCGCCGAGGGCGCCGGTCCCCCCGATCGGATGACCACCATCTTCTCCATCGGCCGAGACAACGCCGGGGGCCGCATGATCCTGCGCAAGGGCAGGCTCGACATCACCTGGGACTACGCCAGGGAGAACCAGGCGCTGATCGCCCGCCAGCAGCAGGCGATGCGGGACCTGGCCGGTGAGTACGGCGGCACCTACTCCGACTTCCCGCTGTGGAAGGTCTTCGGCCACACCACCACCGTCCACAACCTGGGTGGCTGCGCCCTCTCCGAGGATCCCGACCACGGCGTCGTCGGCATCGACGGCCAGGTCCACGGCCACCCCGGCCTCTACGTCGCCGACGGTTCGGTGATCCCCACCGCCATCGGCAGCCATCCGGCGATGACCATCGCCGCGGTGTCGGAGTGGATCGCCGACCACCTGGTGGACTCCCTCCGCTGACGCCGCCACGGCGTGCACCGCCACGCTCGCCGGTTCACACGTGTCGCTCGGGCGCGGTCCCTGGCTCTTGACAGTTCCTTCATACAACCGTATGGTTGTATCTATGCAGCTCGCTCCCCCTGACTTCGATCGGATGTTCGGTGCCCTGGCCGATGCCACCCGGCGCGACATCGTGCGGCGGGCCATCGACGGCACCGAGGGGGTCGCCGAGTTGGCCGGCCACTACCCGATGAGCTTTGCCGCGGTACAGAAGCACATCGCCGTCCTGGAGCGCGCCGGTCTGGTGACCAAGCAGCAGGTGGGGCGGCGCAAGGTGGTCCGCACCAACGTCCCCGCCCTGCTGGCGGCCCGACGCCTCCTCGACCAGTACGAGGAGATGTGGCGGGGCCGGGTCGATCGCATGAACGCCCTGCTGACCGAGAACCCCGAGGAGGAGACACCATGACCGTCACCGCCATCCGCAAGGATCCCGCATCGCTGACCCTGACCATCGACGCCGAGTTCGACGCCTCCCCCGAGCGGGTGTGGCAACTGTGGGCCGACCCGCGCCAGCTCGAGAGCTGGTGGGGACCGCCCACCTACCCCGCCACCGTCGACGCACACGACCTGCGCGCCGGCGGCCGGGTCGAGTACCACATGACCGGTCCCGAGGGCGACCAACCCCGCGGTTACTGGGAGATCGAAGAGGTCGAGCCACCCTACCGCCTGGTGTTCCGCGACGGTTTCGCCGACGACGACGGCCTCCCCAACGATGACCTGCCCTCGGCGGAGAGCCACGTGACGATCACCCCGATCGACGATGGCCGCACCCGGATGACCATCACCGGCATCTTCCCCAGCCTGGAGGCGATGGAACAGCTGGTGGCGATGGGCATGGAGGAAGGGCTCGCGCAGGCCGTCGGCCAGATCGACGCCATCCTCGCCGCCGGCTGACCGATGGAATCCGGCGCCTCAATCCGTCCAATTCGACGACCGCACTCTCCGAGGGAGACAGCACCATGACGACCGCCACCGAACCCACCACCCGCACCCTGGAAGTGCCGGGCGCCACCCTGGTCTACGACGTCCGCGCCAACGCCGACAGCAGCCAACCCGCCTTGCTCCTCATCGGCTCGCCGATGGGCGCCGCCGGGTTCGGAACCCTGGCGGGCCACTTCACCGACCGCACCGTGGTCACCTACGATCCGCGGGGCACCGAGCGCAGCCGGCTCTCCGATGAGGGCAGCGCCATCACCCCGGAGATCCACGCCGACGACCTGCATCGCCTCGTCACCGAGATCGGAGGGCCCGTCGACGTCTTCGCCTCCAGCGGCGGCGCGGTGAACGCGCTGGCGCTGGTGGCGGCGCATCCCGGCGACGTCCGCACCCTGGTCGCTCACGAGCCCCCGCTCGCCTCGATCCTCCCTGATCGGGAGTTCGCCGAAGCGGCGGTCCGGGCGGTCCAGGACACCTACATGAGCCGCGGCTTCGGGGCCGGTATGGCCCACTTCATCGGCATCGTCGGCCATCGCGGGCCGTTCACCGCCGACGTGGCCGCCCAGCCCGCTCCGGATCCGGCGATGTTCGGGATGCCGGCCGAGGACGACGGCTCCCGCAACGACCCGATGCTGAGCCAGACCATCATCACCACCACGTTGTACCAACCGGACTTCGGGGCCCTGCGGGCCGCCCCCACCCGGATCGTCGTCGCTGCCGGCGTCGAGTCCGAAGGCGAGATGGCCAGCCGGGGAGGCTATGCCGTCGCCGAGCAGATCGGAGTCGAGCTCACCCCTTTCCCGAGCGGCCACGGCGGGTTCCTCGGAGGCGAGTACGGCCAGACCGGCGACCCGGACGCCTTCGCCTCCAAGCTCCGCCAGGTCCTCGACGCCTGATACGGCCCGGGCGGCGCCCACCGGCGGCGGTCATGTGACGTCCGAGCTGACCGCCGTCGCTGCCCTCGCCCTGCCGGGGAGCCGTTAGGCTCCCCGCCGATGCCGCACCCACCCCAGGTCGAACGCTGGTCGCGTTTCAAGGTCTGGCTGTTCTCCTTGGGCAGCAGCCGCACCCCGCACAACAACCTGGCCGCGGTCGATCGGGTCGCCCCCGGTCCTGGTGACCGGCTCCTCGACGTCGGCTGCGGGTTGGGCGCCGCCCTGGAGCGGGCGGCGTCGATGGGAGCCGAGGTCGCCGGTATCGACCCCAGCCCACCCATGGTGGACCGGGCCCGCCGCCGGGTCCCCACCGCCACCATCGAAGTCGGTTCCGCCGAGGACATCCCCTTCCCTGACGGGGCGTTCACCGTGGTGCTGGCGGTGGCCACCTACCACCATTGGGCCGACCGCGCAGCCGGTCTCGCCGAGATACGCCGGGTTCTCGCTCCGGGCGGTCGCTTCCTGCTCGTCGAACAGAAGCTGAAGCGCGGCGAGGGCCACGGTCTCGATCCCGCCGACGCCGAGGAGCTGGCGTCGCAGCTGCTCCGGATGGGGTTCGCCTCCGCCTCGGTGGACGACATCCCCGCCGGCCGCAAGACCCAGGTCGCCATCTCCGCACGGGGGCCTGCCTGACCGGGCGCTCCCCGAGGCCAGTCCCCGCCGGCAGAGATCAACCGACGCAGAAGATGCCGGTGCCGTGGCGACCACCGCGAAAGACAATCAGGCTTCCCGGCGCTCGTCGATGGCGTGGACCACCGCGGCCACGGCCATGGCGATCCCGGCGCCCATCACTGCACCGGCGAGGGCGTCCGAGAACCAGTGGGCCCGCAGGTAGACCCGGCTCGTCGCCATCGCCACCACCACCAGGATCGCCAGCACTTCGAGGTTGCGCCGGCGCGGGCCTGCCGGGACCAGGACGATGGTCATGGCGACGGCGATGGCCCCGGTGGCGACGGCGTGACCCGACGGGAAGGAGTAGCCGACGGTCTCCACCAATGGCAGCGGTGGCCGGGGGCGTTGGTAAAGCTCCTTCATCGGGCCGATGAGAAGCTGGGACAGGGCCATTGTCGCCACCCAGGTGATCAGCGCCTCCCAGCGGGTGCGCCGGGCGAGAACCACCGCCACCGCCACCATGAGTGGGAGGGTCACCCAGGTCGATCCGACCAGGTCGAGAAGCTTCGCCACCGCCACCAGCGGCGCCCACTCCAGGTCGACGGCAAGCCGATGCACCGCGTCGTCGACGTCTTGTACCCATACCGCGGTGGTGGGGAAGGCGAGAGCGAGGAACACCAGCGTCCCTGCCACGAGGAGCACGATCGCGATGCGCAGGGCTAGAGGGTGGTTGCGCAACAGCCGCTGCTCCACCAGGCGGGGCGGCACGGTATCCGGGCCTCCGGGAGGCTCGTTTAGCGCCACGCCGGGTCGGTGCCGAGGCTGGCCCGGTACGCCGATCGGAGACGGGACCAACCGTGGGTCGCCACCGTCGCTGCCGATCGAGATGTCTGATTCTGGTGCCGGGACATCCTGGTTCCTGTACGCCATGCCGCCCGAGAGGCGAGCCTGGGAACTGTACCCCTGTCGGGACGGTGGCATCGCAACTGTCAGGCCGGCCTCGCTTCGAGCTCAGCCGTCCAGCGGCGTTTGGCGAGGCACCGGGCTCGTCCGCGCCAGGACGCATCAGCGGTCCAAGTCTGTCATACCCGTCCCGTATGGTCTCAGCCGGGGACCAGGTTGAAGGGGGATGCCGATGACCGATCCGGTGCAGTGGACCGGAAGGGGACGCGAGAGCTACGTTGCGCCGATGATCAGCGCTCATGACGTCGAACGGGTCGCCCGCGCCGCCGGCGACCTTCCGCCTGCGTCCGGGGTCTACATCGAGGACGACTTCGTGATGAACCTGTTGGAGACGGTTCTCGACTACCAGATGCACACGACCGCAGTCGTCAGGGCGCTGGAAAGCTATCGGGCCAACCGGTGGGACGAGATGCGCACGATCGACGACGTCGAAGCGGTGCTCTCGCGCTTTCCGGACGATAGGGAGGGCAACACCGCTCTGGCTCAGTACCTGTGGGAGTACAACCACTGGAAGCGGGTCGAGCAACTCCGCGGGCTGGTGCGCTACTTCCGCAGCATCGGGGTCATTGACCAGGAGCGCCTGCGCCGCTGGGCGGCCCGCAGCAACTTCCCCCGGGACTTCGAGGGACGGGTGCGGGGCCTCGGCATCGCGGTATACCAGTGGCTGGTGATGCGTCAGGGTGTGAACACGGTCAAGCCCGACGTCCACGTCCACCGCTTCGCCGCGGCGGCGGTGGGTCGCCCCCTCACCGATCGAGAGGTGGTTGAAGTCGTCACACAGGCAGCGCAGCGCATCGGGCTCAACGCCTACGAGCTCGACTGGCGCATCTGGGAGGCCGCCCGCGGCGGACCGCCGACCTCGACAACCCCGAGCGCCCATCGGTGACACCAACCCCGTCATGATCAGGACCGGCGGCGGCGAGTGGCGCACACCGACCATCTCCGCCTACACGAACGAGCGGGCGCTGCAACACGTGCTCGTAGCCAGCCCTACTCGGGACAGGCAACCGGGTGGGGCGTCTCCATCGACGTCCCACCCGGTTGTGAGTTGTAGTCCCCTGGGCCGCCGGAGGCCTCAGCGGGAGCGAGTTACCCGGCGCAGGATGGCCACCGCTTCCCTGTCGTCGATGATGCCTTCGCCGAGGAGCTCGTCGACCACGTCAGTGACATGCGCCACGAACGACGGGTAGTCGGGCCACTGCTGCTCATCGGCGATGAGATCGTTGATGGAGCATCCCTCGGCGGTCGTCCGGTTGGCTACCCGGGTGTTGTTGCCACGGACGAACACCGTTGCCCGGTCGTCGTCGAGCCGCTCCGCCTCCACCATGCTTATGTTGGGGGTCCCCTCGGGCCGGACCGCGGTGTCGAGATCCGGGTCGAGGAGGAACGGGATCAGCGGTCGCAGCGGCTGGGCGAGACGCACATCGACGATCCCGCCGCCGATCCCCTCCACGGTGACACCGTGGGCGGCGAGGCGATCCTCGACCGTCTCGGAGATCCACTCGACCTCGGCGCCGGGAGCACTGCCCTGCCGGGAGGCGAACTGCTCCGCGTCCAGCCGGTAGCCGCACACACCGTCGAACACCGTGGTGGGCGGCTCGTTGGGCGGCGGGTTGACCGGGATGTCATAGGCGCCGTCGATGTAGAGCGGGCCGGAGTTGGCGGTGTGGTAGGCCTCGGCGCCGTCGCGCAGCGACTGGATGGTGTCGGCGTGGTCGTGGTGGATGTCGAGCACGTTGTGCATGTTCCACAGAGCGGCGTAGGCACGTCGGCGTTGGTTCGCCGGTGTCCCGGTGGCTCCTTCGGCGGGATGGGCGGCCGATGCTCGGCTCGGCACCTCCTGGAGGAGTCCGACCGTGTTCTTGAGGCCCGCGGCGTTGCTCAGCAGCGTCTCCCAGTTGTCGGTGCGGTGGGTGCCCCACTGGCCCGGCGACAGTCCGGCCTGAGAGAGAGCGTTGTAGACGTAGCCACGGGCGAACGTGCTCTGGTTGAAGTGGAACAGGTTCTCCTCGACCGCCCGGCTGCGCGGCCACAGGAACTCCATGTCCCCGCCGCGACCAGGGTTCTCGTGTGAATCGACGACGATGTCCGGCTGGTAGTCCCGGATCACCTTGGCCAGCGCGAAGTTCTCCGGGTTGCGCAACAGGAGGTGATCCCGGTTGAGATCCTGCCCGGTGGTGTTCCCCCGGGTGGCGTTGACCATACCGTCAGGGTTCAGGGTGGGGTTGAGGAGCACCGTGGTGCCGGCGAGGATCTCCTCCACCCAGGGGTCGTTCGAGAACGCCAGGTGGCGCAGGAACATCATCGCTCCTTCGCGTCCCGACCGTTCGGTTCCGTGCACCGTTCCCGAGATGAGCACCACGTCGCCGGCCGCGATCTCGGTGGCGCTGCCGGGCGCCCCATCGCCGATGACTGCGAGTTGAATCGGTCGACCCTGGAGTGTGGTGCCGATCGTCTCGAGACGGACCCGGTCGCTGGCTGCCGCGATCGCCGCGACCAACGCCACCTCCTCCTGGTGGGTCGTCCATCGCTCCCCGTCGCTCAACTCGAACCCGGTGAGGAATGCCTCGGGGCCGGGATGGTCCGGAAGGTCGGCCGCCACCGGATCCGACCAGGCACCGGGGACACCGGCGACGATGCCGCGGACCCGCCAGCTATAGCGTTCCCCGACGGCGAAGCCGGAGTCGGCGAAGGTAAGCGGCCCCGGCGTGACCAGGTCGCCGCCTCGCGTCGGGGTCCAGATACCGACGACTGCGCCGGGTCCGGCCGGCTGACCGTCGATCAGGTGGGTGCGTTCGATCTCGTAGCTGGTGGCTCCCGCCACCTCGCCCCAGGCAACGGTGGCGATACCCCATCCGGCGTCGACGGTGACGCCGGTCGGGACCTGGGCCGCGGCCCCTCCCACCGGGCTGAGGGCGACCAGGGCGGCAGCCAGGGCCACCGCGGCAGCGATGCGTCGTATCGCCCCCGCCGGGCGGGACTGAGCGGTCGACGAGCGAGGTTTCATCAGATGGTCTCCCTCCATCATGGGTACGGACATATCGCGGGGTCCCCCACGGAAGCGACCCGGGACGGAGACGATCCGACCGGAAGACGCGCAATCCCCACCACCCGAGGTTCTCCGGCGGCCGTTCGCATCGACCAGGGTGCCGGACTCCTCGGGCGGGGAGCGTAGCCCCCGGTGCCGTATCCGCCAAGGGTCAGCGGAAGTCGGCGGCGCCGACGTCTACGTCTGGGCCGCCGGCGAGGTGCTCGCCATGCGGGCCGTGCGGGACCGGCTCATCGGTGAGTTCAGGCTCGATCCCGACACCGTCGGCGTCGATGGCTAACGGCGCCGGGGTCGCGCCGACCACGATCATCACGCAGCCCTCGTTGGCCTGGTCGGCGAACACCAGGCGCATGGTGCGGGTGTGCGCCGAGCCGGCGGGGATCTGGTGCCGCCCTCCCCCGGCGGTGGAGCGCGGCGCCGTCACGGTCCGGCAGCGCGCACCGCGGCCGCCGCCGTCACCAGGTTGCGCAGCGCCGGCTCCACCTCGGCGTAGGCGCGGGTCTTGAGGCCGCAATCCGGATTGACCCACAGCCTCCCGGCTCCGACCGCAGCCCGTGCCTTGACCAGCAGTCCGCTGACCTCCTCCACGGTGGGGACCCGGGGAGAGTGGACGTCGTAGACACCGGGGCCGACAGCGCGGGTGAAGCCTCCCCCGGCGAGCTCGTCGAGGATCTCCATCTGCGAGCGCGACGCCTCCAGGCTGATGACGTCGATGTCCATCGCCTCGATGGCGTCGATGATGTCGCCGAAGTCGCCGTAACACATGTGGGTGTGGACCTGCACCGCGTCGGAGACGCCCGAGGTCGCCATACGGAAGGCGGCGACCGCCCACTCCAGGTAGGCGGTCCGGTCCGCCTCACGCAGCGGGAGCAGCTCGCGCAGCGCCGGCTCGTCGACCTGGATCACCCCCAGCCCGGCGTCCTCCAGATCCACCGTCTCGTCGCGGATGGCGAGGGCAACCTGCTGGGCGGTGTCCGCCAGGGGCTGGTCGTCACGGACGAACGACCACGCCAGCATGGTCACCGGGCCGGTGAGCATGCCTTTGACCGGCTTGGCGGTGAGCGACTGGGCGTACGCCGACCAGGCGACCGTCATCGGCGCCGGGCGGGAGATGTCCCCGAACAGGATCGGCGGCCGCACCCCCCGGGAGCCGTACGACTGGACCCAGCCGTGTTCGGTGGCGGCGTACCCGTCGAGCTGCTCGGCGAAGAACTGCACCATGTCGTTGCGCTCCGGCTCGCCATGGACCAGCACGTCGAGACCCAGCGACTCCTGGAGCCGGACGACACGCTCGATCTCAGCCCTCATCGCGGTCGTGTAGCCCTCCGCGGAGAGGCGGCCGGCGCTGTGCGCCGCTCGCGCCTGGCGCACCTCGCCGGTCTGGGGG
Organism: uncultured Acidimicrobiaceae bacterium; assembly: GCA_964579415.1. Classification (GTDB taxonomy): domain Bacteria; phylum Actinomycetota; class Acidimicrobiia; order Spongiisociales; family UBA5794; genus CAZOGW01. Next base: position 18,184 of record CAZOGW010000046.1, read on the forward strand.
AACGACCCGATGGTGGTGCTGGCCAGGTCGGGAAGGTTGAGAGCCTGCTGGTGGCGGCGGCGCTCGGTGTACTCGCCGCGGCGCCGCTGGTCGGGCCCGATGGCGTCGAGACGGTGGCGCACCTCCTCGTTGCGGAGCCGCGGCGAGCGGCGGCGCTGGTGGGCCAGGTACTCGGCATGTGCCAGCTCGGTGGTCACCGCCTCCCGGCCCTCGGTGAGCGCCCTGCGCAGGGTCACCACCTCGCCGAGCTTCTGGCGGGCGAACGCCAGCCAGGAGCGCACCTCGGGGTCGAGGTTGGTCTCGGCGTCGACGTCGTAGGGGACATGCAGCAGTGAGCACGAGGTCGCGGGGGCGACGTCGCCCGCCACGCCCATCAGCGGAACCAGCTTCTGCAGCGCCGCCTCCAGATCGGTGCGCCACACGTTGCGCCCGTCGACGACCCCGGCCACCACCGTCTTGGTGGCCAGACCGGCGGCGGCCTCGCCGAGGGTGGAGAGCGGGCCGGTCACCAGGTCGACGGCGACCGCCTCCACCGCTGACGCCGCCAGCACCGGCAGCGCCGCGGCGGGGTCCCCGAAGTAGGTGGCCACCAGGATGCGGGGGCGGAGCGGCGCTGCGGTCAGCCGGTCATAGGCAACCGCCAGCGCCTCCAGGTCGGCGGCGGTGCGGTCCTGGGCCAGGCACGGCTCGTCGAGTTGCACCCAGCCCACCCCTTCGGCGGCGAGGGCGGCGAGCAGTTCGGCGTAGGCGTCCACGACGGCATCGAGGAGGTCGAGGGTTCGGAACCCGTCCGGGGCGCCGGCGTGCGGCTTCGACAGCAGCAGGAAGCTGAGCGGCCCGACCACGACCGGGCGGGTCTCGATGCCGAGGCGCCGCGCCTGGCGGTACTCGCCGAGCGGCTTGGCCGGGTCGAGGGTGAATGCCGTGTCCGGTCCCAGCTCGGGGACCAGGTAGTGGTAGTTGGTGTCGAACCACTTGGTCATCTCCAGAGCCGGGACGTCGCCGGCGCCGCGGGCCGCGGTGAAGTAGGTGTCGAGGGGCGGGAGGCCCAGCGCGGTGAACCGCTCCGGCACGGCACCCAGCATCCAGGCGGTGTCCAGCACCTGGTCGTAGAGCGAGAAGGTGTTGCCCGGCACCGAGTCGAGCCCGGCGCCGACCAGTTCCCGCCACGTGCCGGCGCGCAGCGTCTCGGCACGGGCCTGCAGTTCGGTCACGTCGATGGTGCCGGACCAGAAGGCCTCGACGGCGCGCTTGAGCTGCCGGTCGGGCCCGATCCGGGGGTAGCCGAGCACGGTGGCTCCGATGGCGGGGGTGTCAGGCATCAGGGTCTCTCCTTGTGTTGATCGGGATGGTTACCAGTTCCGTGCCCAGGAAACGATGCGGCGCACCGTGGGATCGGGGTCGACGGCGAGGGCGGCGAGGAGGGCGGGCGGCGTCGAGGGGTTGGCGGCGACCCATCCGCGGACCTGGGGTGAACGGTCATGTGCCAAGGCGGTGAGGAGGCGCCGCGGCGCCTGCGATGCAGGGCAGCGAGCTCGGCGGGGGTGTCGTAGTCGCCGAGCACCCGCTTGTAGATGGTCTTGCGCAGCAGCCGGGCGGCCACCGTGTCGAACTGCGGGTCGTCGCGGACGTTCTGCAGCGCCACCTGGATCACCGCTTCGTCGAGCTGTTCGGAGGTGATGCCGTCGAACAGGGTGATCTCCAGTTCGGAGAGGAGCTGGGTGGCTCGCACCACCTCGGTGTCCAGCCCGACGCCGGCGTCCTCGATCGCCCAGGCGATCTTGTGACCGTCGCAAGGCTCCACCGACCCGTCGCGCTTGACCACGGTGATGTGGCTCATCCGGCCGTCCTCTCTCCTCGCGAGTCAACTGGCTACCAGCCCGGTACTCGGGGGTGAAGTAGAGATACGGACAGCGAGCGCCGCCATCCGTCCTGTCGCCCATCCCGCGAGGCTCCGGACCACGGCCCACATGTCGTGGCGGGCCGGCCGACGGCAGGTCTTCGGACTCACGGGCACCCGGTCGACACGACCGGCGGCCTACTCACCACCGCTTCCCGGACGCTGTCCGTCCAGTGCTTGACCTCGGAGAGCCGAGGTGGCGGCTTTCGTTCCCGCTCACCGCTGCGGGGCAGTCCCGGAATCGCACCGGGTTCCCTCTTGCCTCGCCCCGAATGGGGCGAACCATCAGCACGGCCGAAGCTACTACAAGCGTGTAGTTACAGTCAAGTAACTCACCGGGCGCTGGACAGCGTCGCCCCGACTCAACCGGAAGCAGCATCGGCGG
>CAZOGW010000047.1:0-20301 GCA_964579415.1 uncultured Acidimicrobiaceae bacterium
GGACGGCTGCCACGGGTACCACCGGCTCGGCCTCGACCATGGGCTCCGGTTCCACCTCGGCAGCGGTTGCCGGGGCCGCGGCCTCGGTGACGGGTTCAGGAACGACCGTTATCGGGTCCGGAGCCACCGCGACGGGTTCGGCAACGGCCGGTGCCTCGGCGATCACAGGCTCGACCGGCTCCGGCTCGGCGGGCGCCACAACAGCGGCGGCGGGGGCCTCGGGAGCCGCCACCGGCTCGGGGGGCGCCACGGCAGCGGCAGCAGGGACACCCTGCGGCACCGGCTCGTGGGCGGTCGGGAGGGCCGGTTCGGCGACGAAGAGGTGGCGCGTCACCGGCGTCGGCGGGTAGACGCGGCGCAACTCGTCGTCGCCCTCCCTGGTCCACAGTCGCTGAGGCGCCACGGTGAGGACGATCGGGAGCACCAGGAAGCGGCCCACGGTGGCAGCCACCAGCACGGTGGCAATGGCGGCGGCGCCGATGCCCTGGGCGGTGCTCCACGAGGAGAAGACCACCGGGAGCAGCGGCAGGGCGAGCAGGAACGCCATCTCGGAGTGGACCTTCAGCGAGGCGGCCAGGGCGCGCGAGCCGTCGCCGCGGGCGTTGCCGGTGACGTCGGTCTCCTCACGGGCAGCGCCTCCCCCGTATACCAGCAGCGCCGCCGCCAGGGCGAGGCCGAGGCCCAGCCCCAGTGGGGGGACACTGACACCGATCCAGCCGGTGGGGTCGAAGCCGACGATCCGGCCCAGGCCGCCGCGCGCCATGCCCAGGTCGAGCACGGCGTAGCCACCGGCCGTCATGGCGGCGGCGGCGATCCCGAGGCGAGCCCCCAGCGAACCGCTGCGCAGCATCCAGGCGGCGAGGAGCATTATCCCGACGGCAGCGAGGCCGAGGGCGGCGAGGGTGCGGCCTTCCACGGCCGACACCGTGCCGTCCTGGCGGAGAGCCAGCCCGCCCATCTGGGTACGGAACGGGGCCTCGGCGGCGGCCACGTCCGCAGTGACGGCAGCCGCAGTCCTGCCGCCGGCGCTCCCCTCGGTAGCGACGAGGAACCACATCCCCTCATCGCCGCCGCGGTGGCGCGCCGTGGCCGCCCGCGGCGCCGCCACCTGCTCACCGGCGACGTAGACGCCCATGGCGGAGTCGACCCGGGTGACACCGGGGATGGTGGAGATCTGCTTGAGGTAGTCGCGTGTGAGCCGGTCGGTTCCGGCGGCGTCGGAGACCGTGCGGGCGACGACGAAGGGGGCGCCGGCATCGTCGGAGGCAAACCCTTCGTCCAAGGCCTCGGCTGCCTGCCGCGCCGGGGTGCCGGCGGCGAGTGACTCGGGCCCCGAAGGGCGGGTGGCGACGCCGAGGCCGGCGACGATGGGGGGCACCACCAACACCGCGGTGACGGCCAGGGCGGCGAAGGTGTGACGGCGGGACCACGCCGAGACGCGGTCCACCCCGGTTCTGTCCCGCATTGCGCCCTGGGCGGACGACCCGGTACCGACGATGGCGAGGGCGAAGCCGAGGACCACCACCGAGGCCAGCCCGGCGGCTACGCCACCGGCGGCGAAGGCGTACCCGGCGGAGCGCAGCAGGGCGGTGGGGAGGAACCACAGGGCGGCACCGACGACGGCGACGACCCCGGATGCGAGGGCGACGGTGCGACCCGCGGTGGGGATGGTGGCCAGCATGGAGTCGCGGCGGCTGTTGCCCAGGCGGCGCTCGTCGGCGAAGCGGGATGTCATCAGCAGGCCGTTGGCGGAGGTGAGGCCCCAGGCGACGGCGACGCCGAGCAGCACCGCCAGCAGGGGGACCTCCCGGTAGGTGGCGACGCCGTAGAGCCCGGCAAGGGTGACAGCCACGGCCAACACCGCGGTGACTCCGATGAGGAGGGCGGCGCGCCAGCTCCGCAGGAAGGCCCCGGCGGCGACGAGGGTGACAAGCGCCGCCGCGCCCAGCAGCGGAACCATGTCCCCGAGGGAATCCTTGACGTCGCGGGCCAGTGTGGCTTCGCCGCCCATGGTGACGCTCACCGCAGGATCGGCGTTGCGGGTGAACCGGTCGACGACATCGGCGCGTGCCGCCCAGGCGGCGGTGGGTCCGGGGATACGAGCCGTCACCAGGGCGGAGGAGCCGTCGGCGCTGCGGTACCAGTCGGGGGTGCCCAGCCCCCAGTAGGACTCGATCTCGGCGACGAGGCCGGACTCCTCCAGTGAGGCGACGAACTCCTGTCCGGCGTCCCTCGAGGCGGCGGAGTCGATATCGCCGTCGGCGGCATCGACCAGGAAGACCAGATTGGGACGGCCGGTACCGAAGCGGCCGATCAGGGTGCGTTCGGCATCCCACGCCTCTCCGGCCTCGTGCCACCAGCCCCCGCCCGATGCATCATCGACGAGGGCGCGTCCCAGCGCAGCACCTCCAAGGATGATGGCGCCCAGTAACAAGCCTGCGACGATACGGAGCTTCACGGCTGTCCGATCCCCCTGCGCTTTCCGGCGGCTACCTGCCGCCCTGCATCAGATGCCCGCCCGCAGTGGGCAGTGTAATGGACAACGTCGCATTAGGCAGCCCCAAAAAGTCCTGACGCCGGTCAGCCGTACCGGTCGTGGTGCACCAGCTCGTCGAGGGCCCGGCGCCCGCCGAGACGGGCCGGTCGCGACTCCGGTCCGGGGTAGCCGAGGGTGACCGCGTAGCGGCAGCGCCGGCCCTCGGGTAGGCCGAGCACCGCCGTCACCTCGGCGTCGCGGTGCAAGGTGATGGGGCAGCTCGCCACGCCGATCGAGGCGGCGGCGAGCATGATGTTCTGCGCCACCCGCCCGGTGTCGAACTCGTAGCCCTGCGGCTCCTGGACCAGGGCCACCACGCACGGTGCGGCCAGGATCGGCTGCGTGAAGTCCCCGCAGGTAGCCAGGCGCTGCTTCTGCTCGGGGTCGGTGACGACGACGAACGACCACTGCTGGCGGTTCTTGGCCGAACCGGTCCACCGCCCCGCCTCGAGGATGGCGGTGAGGTCCTCCTCCGACAGAGCTTCGTTCCGGTAGGCGCGCACGGCGCGGAGGCGGAGGAGTTGGTCGTAGGTGTCGCTCACGCCGGGGATACTATCACCCGGGTCGCGGATGCTACGTACTGCGTACTACGCCCGACCGGCGCCACGCCGCTGCCGGTTCACAGGGCGACGACCTCGGACCGGACTCCGAGTGACGCCAGTTCGGCGGTGATCTCCTCGACGTAGACCGGGTTCATCACCACCACCAGGCCGGGAGCGATGTCCACCAACTCGGCGGGAGCCACCACGCGGTGGCCGGTGCCCGCCATGTACATGCCTTGCTTGTAGGGGTTGATGTCGACCGCGGCGGCGACGTGCTCTCCCATCTCAGCCAGGAAGGCGACGCCCTTGGAGCTGGCGCCCCAGATCACGACCGGGTCGCCGGTCCTGGCCTCCAACCGGGACCGCCAGGCTCCCACCGTCTCGGCGTACCCGGTGCGGAATCTCTCCACACCGGTGAGGATCGCCGGCATGTCGTCGACCGGCCACGTCGGAGTTGCGACCCCTGCCGGCACGGGACGGGCCTCCAGCACCAGGTACTGGCCGTCGTACTCCCTGCGGATGTCGATCACGGCGAAGCCGCAGCGCTCGAAGAGTCGTGCCAGCGAGCCTTCGGTGAAGTACGTGCAGTGCTCGTAGTAGACGTCCCAGAAGGCGACCTCGTCGAGGACGCGCTGGACGTCGGGCAGCTCGAAGAGGGTGACGGCGCCCCGGTCGCCGATGTAGCGGCGAATGGAGGACACGAACTCCGCCACCGGTGCGATGTGCTCCAGGGTATGGCGGCAGACGACGGCGTCGGGCTCGATGCCGGCGCCCGCCGCCTGTGCCCACCGGTCGTCGAACCGGTCGGTGATCCAGGTGAGGCGGGCGTGGTCGGCGTGGTCGAGCCGGTCGAGGTCGATGGCGGGGTCGATGCCGATCCCCTTGCCGATGCCGGCGTCGGCCATGTGCGCCAGGAACTCGCCCTTGCCGCTGCCGATCTCCAGCACGGTGCCGCCGGCGAGGTGGTAGGTGTCCACCCAACGCCGCGCCAGGGAGGCGGCGAACTCGGTGAAGCGCGGCGAGAACGCCTGGGTCTCCTCGTACCGTCCCGAGTATTCGGTGAGAGCCGGGTCGAAGTCGACGTTGCAGATGACCCCGCAGGCATGGCAGGCGGCAAGGGTGAGGGCGCCCCGGGGAAAGCGGCGCGCCTCGTCCTCGTCGTCCAGCAGCAGGCAACTGTTCGCCGGTACCGAAGCCTGCCGGTGGAAGATGGCGAGGCGAGAGGACTCACAGGCAGGACAGGTGGGTTCCATCGAGCCAGTATCCAGTATCCAGTATCCAGTATCCAGTACGTGATACCTACTGCGTAGTACCTAGTACTTAGTACCTAGTACTTAGTACCTCTCCTCACATCACCGCCTGTACCACTTCCACCGTTCCCTCGGTCACCAGGTAGCCCCGGCCGGGAGGCATGGGCAGGGGGACCCGCCTCGGAAGCGGGGTGCTCCACAGGTCGCCGTCGACACCGTCGCTGGGCTTGAGCCAGAGACCCTGGCGGGAGCGGCACAGCTCGCGGGACCAGTGGCCGTAGCGTCCCTTGACGTCGCGGCGGGCGGCGGCGACGACGTGGACGTCGGGGTGGCGCTGCGCCGCCAGGCGGGTGAGTGCTCCGTCGCCGTCGTCGAGGTCGTCGGCGTCGTCGACGAGGACCAGACGGGGCCCCTCGATCCCGAGAAGGTCGGCGACGGCGGCTTCGATGCCGCCCGGGTCGGTGACGAGACGGGTGAGTCCGGGGACCTCGCGCAGCGGGGACCGGCGCGGGGCGATCCCCAGCACCGTCGCCGCGGGATGGCGCTCGGCGACCATGGTGGCCAGTGCCGCCAGCAGGGTGGAGCGCCCGCTACGAGGCTCACCGGCCACCAGCACGTGGTCGCCCTCGCCGAGCCGCCAGCCCACCGGGGCGAGCCGCTCGTCGCCGATCCCGGCGGGGAGGCGCCAGCCGTCGTCGTCGAGGTGCAGCCAGGCGACCACGTCGGGGACCTTGACCGCGGCCGGGAGTTCTTCGACCGGGAGCGGGCCTCCCCGCCCACCGGGCCAGGTGGCGGCCACCACCGACACGGCGGCGCTGATGCCGTCCGGATGGGGGACGGCGACCTGGACCACCCTGCCGGTGGTGGTGTCGACGCAGCGCCCCGGGGGCATGTCGGCGGGCAGGGAGCGCACCCCGAGCATGGTGGCGGCGGTGGGGTCGGCGGTGCGGAAGAGCAGCTTGGACTCGACGGCTCCCGTCACGGCGGCGGGAACGGCGCTGTAGCGGCTCACCGAGACCGCGGCCACGATGCCGACGCCGGCGCCGTCGGTGATGATGCGGTTGAGTGCGTCCTTGTACACCTGGTCGTCGATGCCGTCGTGGGCCGCGGTGAAGCCGTGGTAGCCGTCGACGAGCAACACCACGGTGGGGTCGCCTCGGTGGCGGCCGGCGCCGGCGAGGCGGGAGTCGATCTCGGCGGTGAGCATCCTCAGCAGGTGGCGTTGGCGATCCCGCTGGTGGGGCCCGACCACGGCCCCGGTGTGGGGCAGGTGCACCAGCGGGGCCAGGCCACCGCAGTCGCAGTCGAGGACGTACAGGTGAAGGTCGTCCGGCGGCCGGGAGGCAGCCAGACCCAGGGCCAATGTGGCCAGGGCGGTGGTGGTGCCCGACCCGGCGACACCGTAGAGGATGGTCGACCCCTGCCGGGGATCCCACCAGTACACGCTCTGGCGCTGCTCCTCGGGCTCGTCGGCAAGTCCCAGGGCGACGGCGCCCTCGACGGGAGGGGAGGCAGCCGGCAGGGCACCGGCGGCGAGGCGGTCGGGAAGCGGGTCGGGCCAGGGTCGCCGCACCGGTCGCATCCCGGCGCGGCGGGCCGCCGCGGTGATGGCGGCCACGAGAAGAGCGAGGTCGGTGGGGCCGTCGGAGATGTCCCCGGCGACGGGTGGCGGTGCCGGCGGTTCGGCGCCGAATGTGAAGGGGCGGGCGATGACGTTCCCCCCGCCGGAGCCGCCGCTGCGGCCGGTGACGATGGCCGCTTGGAAGGCGACCACCTCGCCGGGACCGAGCCGGAGGTAGCCGCGGCCCGGCTGGGAGCGTGCCAGGGAAGCGGCCCGGGAGTCACCTATCACGTCGGTGGAGTCACCGGCGTCCTGGACCCGGAGCGCGATGCGCAGGTTGGTGTTGGCCCGGACGTTGTCGCGGATGACCCCGGCGGGGCGCTGGGTGGCGAGCAGCAGGTGGACGCCGAGGGAGCGTCCCCGGGCGGCGATGTCGACGAGGGCGTCCATGAAGTCGGGCAGTTCCTTGGCCAGCGCGGCGAACTCGTCGATGACGATGAGCATGCGGGGCAGTGGATCGTCCCCGGGGCCGGGGTCGAAGAGGCGCAGGTCGTCGACGCCGGCCTCCCGGAGGCGTTGCTCGCGGTGGCGCAGTTCGGCTTCGAGGCAGCGCAGCGCCCTCTCGGCGAGGCTGTCGTCGAGGTCGGTGACCATCCCGGCGATGTGGGGCAGCCCGGCGCAGGCGTCGAAGGCGCTGCCTCCCTTGTAGTCGATGAGCACGAAGGCCAGGTGCTCGGGGTCGGTACCGGACGCCAGCGACGCCACCAGGGTGCGCAGCAACTCACTCTTGCCCGACCCGGTGGTGCCGGCGAGCAGCCCGTGGGGGCCGTCGGAGAGCAGGTCGACGAGGAGCTCACCGGCATCGGTGACGCCGATCGGTGCCGCCGACCCGCCGGGGAATTTCCAGCGCTGCACCACCTGGTCGGGAGTGGGCGCCGGCATCCCCAGCACCTCGAGGAGCGGGACGGAAGTCGGGAGCTCGGCCCCGTCGTCGGGCCGGTCGGGATCGTCCCACCGTGCCAGGCGGCGCGTCAACGCCGTGGCCGCCTGTTCGGTGGCGCCGACCACGGCCAGGGCGTCGCCGTCGAGGCGCACCGTCCCGGTGGCGGCCTCGGCGACCGCGGTGCAGGTGGAGGGTAGGTGGGCCCGTTCCCGGCCGAGCACCAAGCCGGCGACGGCGGCACCCCGCCCACCGAGCAGGTGGCGGACGGCGGTGTGATCGGGCAGGGAAAGGTCGTCGACGTCGACGACGAGCAGGGTGATCGCGTCGGTGGGCCGCGACGGATCGGCTCCGTGGAGCCCCGGAGGGGGGGAGGTGGGGAGGAGGAGACCGGTGACGGTGGCCTCGTCGGCGGGACCTGCCGCCAGCAGCCGCCGCCCCGACGAGGAGCGGGCCAGCGTGTGCGGCGCCCACTTCACCCAGTCCCAGTCCCCGGGATGGTCGGTGACGACGGCCAGTTGGAGGTGGGCCGGGCCGTGCAGCGTCACCGCCTGCACCACCAGGCCGCGGGCCAGGGCGAGGGTGTCGGTACGTGCCCCGGTCACGCCCAGCACCTGGCCGGCTCCCAACTCCAGGGGTACCGGGGCCGCCGGGAGGGCGCCGGCGGCAAGGACCGCCCTCACCGGCGGCGACGCCGCCTCGGGATCGCCGTCGAGCGGCGGCAGCCAGGGAACCGGCCCGTACCCGGCGACGAGGCACAGGAAGTCGGGGTGGCCGGGAAGGCGCTCCCACATCCCGGGCGCTCCCCGGGCGCGGTAGGCCAGTTCGGGGACGGTGGGGAGATGGCGACGCCTGCGCACCGCTTCGGCGCTACGGGCCCGGCGTAGCTCGCGGCGTAGCGTCTCGACCGCGTCGGCTTCGGCTACGGCGCAGGATCGGGTGTGCCGGCGGCGGCGGCGCCTGTCCTCGAGCCAGTTCCCGGCCAGCATCACCGGGCCGAGCAGGCCGAAGAGGGCGAAGCGGGGGTCATAGAGCAGCGCCATCGCCCCGGCGAGGAGCAGGGGGACGACGAGGGCGGCGACACCAAGCCGGCTGGTGGTGGGCGGCGGCTCCGGCGGCGCGGGAAGCGTTACCGGTGCCGTCACCGACGCGGGCATCTGCCGCGGCGGGCGGTTGAAGGGTACGGTGCCGCGCCGCCCGGGGAGGAGCCGGCGTGACGGGAGCGCTTCTTCCGCGGGGAGGACGCCGAGGACGGTGCCCCCCAGGGCGAGCACGCACCCGGGAGCCCACGAGCGCCAGGATCCGCCCGCTGCCGAGACCCGTACCGTTCCCGGAGCAGACACCTGCAGGATGACGCCATCGCTGCCGCGACCGCCCCGGCCGCGGGAAAGGCGGTGGGTTCCGGCAGGGAGAGGGGCGGTGGCGCCGGCGCCCCCACCGGCGAGGATGGCGATCCGTGCCGCCGCCGGCGCGGCCGGCAGAGCCCCGGTGGAGAGGACGGAACCGGCCACCAACCCGGCGTCCCCTACCGACGCCGTTCCGGGGACGGGTGACCCGTCGAGAGTGAGCGCTGCATCCCCACCGGGCTCGCCGCCGGTCTGCAGCACGGCGGCGACGACATCGGCCGGCATCACCTCCGGCCCGAGGGAGACGTCGACATCGCGTCCGCCTTCGGGACCGGAGACGGTGATCTGCATGGTGGCGCTACCCCCCGGCGGCTTCGGCCGCCCGCTGCGCCGCGGCCGCCTTGTCCAGGCCGGCGGCCACCGCCCGCAACGTCCCGGCGACCCGGTCCAGCGAAGAGGCGTGGCCGGCGGCCGCGCCCTCGAGGGCATCGGCCGCCGGGCAGCTCCACGCCGCCTGCGAGAGGGAGATCACGCCGTCGAGGGCGCATTCGAGCTCCCTGGCGTGTTCCCGCAGGCTCATTGCGGCCACCTCCTTGGCGTAGGGAGTGGACAATCTCGTCCTCCTCGCTCAAGCCCGACGTCGGCTCCGGCCTGTCAGCCGAACACCTCGTCGTACTGGGTGGCCTTGGCCTCGAGTGCGGTGGCGGTCGTCTCCATGTCCTCCTGCAGCGAGCGAAGCATCGGCTCGTACTTGGCGTGGAACGTGTCCTTGAACTGCTCGGCGACGCCACCGGTCCACAGCAGAGCGTTCACCGAGCTGCGGATGGTGGCGATCAGCGAGTTGACGTTGCCGGCGCTGCTGTTGAACGCCGTCTTGGTGTGGCGGAGCGTCGCCGAGTCGACCTGCTGGACGGCCATGGGCCTCTCCTTGCTTTCCGTGCCGGCTCCGGCAGCCGGTCATGGCGGGCACCGTATAACGTTGTTTTATGCTTGTCAAGATAGCTTATCAGGAGTTATCCTGTCCGGTGTGGAGTGGCGAGAAGGAGGTCACCATGTACGGCACCGCCGCCGATCCGCTGACCGAGTTGCTCGAACTGGACGTCCGCGTCGACGGGGAGGTCGGCGTCCCTCCCCTCCCGCCGTCCCGCCGCCGATGGGAGCGGATGGGGGCGGCCGGCGGCGCGGCGGCGTTGGTCCTGTCGGCGGCCGCCCTCTGGGCCGCCCTCTCCCGGCCCGGTGCTGTGGAGGGCGCCGACGCGGAGCCGTCCATTCCCGAGGCGGTCCCGGCGTTCGCCGAGATGTACGTGTCCGACTACCTGACAGCGGCCGGGGAGGACCGGCGGGACGTCCTGCGGACCTACTACCCCGCCGTGCCCGAGATCGGCGGTGGCGACGGTGCCGACCGGTTCGTCACTCAGGTGGTCACCACCGAAGTGTCTCCCCAGCGGCTGGGTGGCGGGTGGCGGGTGGAGACCGCGGCGACCGTCCTCGTCGGCGGCGACGCCGGGTACGTGCCCGACGGCACCCACCACTACGTGGTCGGCGTCGTCTCCACCGGTTCCGGGCTGGCCGCCACCAGCCTGCCGGGGCGGCTGCCCGCTCCCCCTTCCGGCGCCGTCCCCGCCACTGTGGACGGCACCGACGTGGAGGACGAGAGCCTGCGCAGCGCCGTCGAGGCCTTCCTGGCCGCCTACCTCCTCGGCGCCGGCGACCTCGACCCCCTGGTCACCCCCGGCAGCGGCATCGTCCCGGTGGCCCCGCCTCCGTACCGGGCAATCTCGATCGACCAGGTCACCGCAGTCGGACCAGTCGAAGGGCTCCGCTACGTCCGCATCACCGGCACGGCGACGCCGCACCTGGGCTCACCCCTCCCCATCGAGCACCACCTCGCCATGCTCACCGATGATGGAGCCTGGAAAGTAGCGTCCCTCCCCCCCGGCCCCCCACTGCGCGGCTGACACACCAAGTACCGAATACCAAGTACCAAGTACCAAGTACCCCCTCGGGAGCACGGCGACCTCACTCCCTCCGCCCCTCTCACACGAACAGTTGCACCTCCGCCTCCGATGCGAAGTCGAGGAAGCCGGCGGCGCCGGCTATGTCGCAGCCGGGGATGAGGTCCTTCTCCTCGATTCCCATCACCCCCATGGTGGTGGAGCAGGCGAAGAGTTGGACGCCGAGGCCGCGGGCCATCTCGATGAACTCGGGGACTCCGGGCACGGCGGCGTCCTTCATCCACTTCCCCATCATCCAGGTGGCGGCCGCGGTGGCGCCCGGCATCGCCCCGAGCAGGTTGGGGAGCTGGACCGGGCCGGCGGGGTTGGCCAGCGACGCCACCTTGAGCTTCTCGAAGCGCTCCTTGTGGATGATGTCGAGCCCGTAGAAGGTGAAGAAGATGCCCGCCTCCCAGCCCAGGCTGGCGGCGGTGGTGGAGAGGATCAGCGGCGGATAGGCCGCGTCGAGGGTGCCTTTGGATGCGATGAGGGCGATCCGCTTGCGCTTCGGCCGGGCCTCGGCGGCGGGGCTCGGGTCGGGGACGGTGGTGAGCTCGGGAGCAGCGGTCATCGCGGTTCCTCCTTGCGGATGACGAACCGCTGGGTGCCGCCGCGGTCCTCGGACTCGACCAGGGTGTCGCCGCGCTGGCGCGCCAACGCCGGGATGTCGGACAGCGAGCCGGGATCGGTGGTGATCAGCTCCAGTGTCTCGCCCGGTTGCAACTGGTTGAGCACCAGCCCTGCCTTGTAGACCGGGAGCGGGCAGAGCAGCCCGGAGGCGTCAAGTGTCTGCGTGGTGGTGGGTGCGGTCATCGATGGTCCCCTTCCTGGGTTCAGACTGTCGGAGTGCCCTCGTCGCCGAGGATGTCGGTGAAGTAGCTGGCGTACTTGAGGCCGGAGTCGGGTGAGATGCCGACCACGACGGCGTCGGTGTCGAGTTGCTCGGCGGCGGCGACGATGGCTCCGGTGGACGGCCCCACCATGAGTGCGTCGTGGCGGAAGAGCCGCCGGGTGGTGTCGTAGGCGGCCTGGTCGTCGACGACGATCACCTCGTCGATGACGGAGCGGTCGAGAATCGCCGGCTCCCTGGCCTCGGCAAAGCTCTTCATTCCGGGGAGGCGGTGCCCCGGTTGAGGCTCGACGGCGACCACCTTGATGCCGGGGTCCTGCTCCTTGAGGTACCGGCCGACGCCGGTGATCGTGCCGCAGGTGCCGAAGGCGGCGACGAAGACGCCGACCTCCCCGCCGGTCTGGCGCCAGATCTCGGGACCGGTGGTCTCGTAGTGGGCGGCGACGTTGTCCGGGTTGTCATACTGCGCCGGCATGACGAACCGCTGCCCGCCCTCGCTGGCGGCGAGCGAGCGAGCCAGGGCGATGGCGCCGTCCTTGGGCAGGTCGATGGGACACAGGTCGTCGGGTGTCTCCCATACTTCGGCGCCGAGCATGCGTAGCAGCACCTTCTTCTCCTCGGGGACTCCGTCGGGGATGGTGACGGTGAAGCGGACGCCCCGGAGAGCAGCGAGCGCAGCGAGGGCGATGGCGGTGTTGCCCGACGACGCCTCGACGATCTCCTTTCCGGCGAGAGCCCCGCGGCGTTCCAGCCCGTCGATGAGGTAGGCGGCGGTGCGGTCCTTCACCGATCCCCACGGATTGAGCCACTCCAGCTTGAGGAACAGCTCGAGCGGCGAGGTGCCCACCCGCACCAGCGGCGTGGGGTTGTCGACGTCGGGCAGCAGGTGGGCGATCGAGTCGTAGCGCTCCACCCCGCGATCGGTGCCCAGCCGGTGCCGGGACCGGGGCTCGGTTGTCGTCATGGTGTTTCTCCCGTGGCCGGAAATAGAAAGAACCCGCCGGCTGCGCCGTGCGGGTTCTCGTGAGAATCGGAAGGAGGTGGGTCAGGTCGTCAGATGCGCTCCTCCATGCACGGCGCGATGTAGCCGGGACAACAACACGCGGCGCAGAGGAACTTGCTCACGTCCGAGAGCTTAGCCTCCGTGGGAGTACTTGGTACTTGGTATTTGGTATCTGGCGACCACTGCGAGCCCTCTCGCCCCGCGGCGTAACGCTCCCAACAATCGCCAGGGCGCATACGAAGTACCAAGTACCAAGTACCTCCCGACGCGACCGCCGCTTCTCAGTCCTCCGTGACAGTCGCCGCCTTGCTGGCGATCTCCTCCACGATGTCGGCGTTGGCCAGGGTCGTCACGTCACCGAGGTTGCGGTGCTCGGAGATGTCCTTGAGGAGCCGGCGCATGATCTTGCCGGAGCGGGTCTTGGGCAGGTCGTCGGTGAAGACGATGCTGGCCGGCTTGGCGATGGGCCCGATGGTGGTGGCCACGTGGTTGCGCAACTCCTGGAGCAACGCCTCGTCACCGGTGGTGTCACCGCGCAGGGTGACGAAGGCGGCGATGGCCTGCCCGGTGATGGCGTCGGTGCGGCCGATCACCGCCGCCTCGGCAACAGCCGGGTGCGACACCAGCGCCGACTCGACCTCGGTGGTGGAGATGTTGTGGCCGGCGACCAGCATGATGTCGTCCACCCGTCCCAGCAGCCAGAAGTACCCGTCCTCGTCTCTCTTGGCGCCGTCGCCGGGGAAGTAGAGGCCGGGAAAGCGGCTCCAGTAGGTGTCGATGTAGCGTTGGTCGTCGCCGTAGACGGTGCGCAGCATCGCCGGCCAGGGACGCCGGATCACCAGGTAGCCGCCACCGCCGAGGGGCACCGAGTTGCCGTCGTCGTCGACGACGTCGGCGAGGATGCCGGGGAAGGGGCGGGTGGCGGACCCGGGCTTGGTGGCGATCACCCCGGGGAGCGGGCTGATCATGATGGCCCCGGTCTCGGTCTGCCACCAGGTGTCGACGACGGGGGTGGTCCCGCCACCGATGTGCTCCCGGTACCAGATCCACGCCTCGGGGTTGATGGGCTCGCCCACGGTTCCGATGAGGCGTAGCGACGAAAGGTCGTGGCGGGCGGGCAGGTGGTCGCCCCACTTCATGAAGGAGCGGATGGCGGTGGGGGCGGTGTAGAAGATGGTGACCCCGTACTCGGCGATGATGGCCCACAGCCGGTCGAGGTCGGGGTGGTTGGGGGCGCCTTCGTAGATGACACCGGTGACGCCGTTGGTGAGCGGCCCGTACACGATGTAGGTGTGGCCGGTGACCCAGCCGATGTCGGCACCGCACCAGTAGACGTCGTCGGGCTTGATGTCGAAGACGTGGTGATGGGTGGCGGCGATGCCGGTGAGGTAGCCGCCCTGGGTGTGGACGATGCCCTTGGGGCGCCCGGTGGTGCCCGAGGTGTAGAGGATGTAGAGCGGGTCCTCGGCGTCGAGTTCGGCGGGGGTGAACTCGGTGGGCTGGCCCGGCACCAGGTCGTGGTACCAGATGTCCCTGCCTTCGACCATGGCGATGTCGTCGCCGGTGCGTCGCACCACCACCACCTTCTCGATGGACGGGCAGCGGGCCACGGCGACGTCGGCAGAGGCCTTGAGGGGCACCACCGAGCCGCGGCGCCAGGCGCCGTCGCCGGTGACGAGCACCTTGGCCTGGGCGTCGTCGATGCGGTCGCCGAGGGCGTCGGCGGAGAATCCTCCGAACACCACCGAGTGCACCGCCCCGATGCGGGCGCACGCCAGCATGGCGATGGGGAGCTCGGGGATCATGCCCATGTAGATGGCGACCCGGTCGCCCCGGGTCACGCCGAGCGAGGTGAGGGCGTTGGCGAAGCGGCACACCTCCTCGTACAGGTCACGGTAAGTGATGGTGCGGGTGTCGCCCGGCTCGCCGACCCAGTGGTAGGCCACCTTGTCGCCATCCGTCTCCAGGTGCCGGTCGAGGCAGTTGTAGGAGATGTTGAGCGTGCCGTCGGTGAACCACTTGTAGAACGGGGGGTCGGAGTCGTCGAGCGCCACGGTGGGCTGCCGGAACCAGGACACCCGCTCCAGCGCCTGGCGGTGCCAGAAGGCGAGGTAGTCGGCGTCGGCCTCCTCGTAGATCTCCGTGCCGGCGTTGGCGGCGGCGGCGAACCCGTCCGACGGCGGGAAGACCCGCTCCTCGCTGAGCAGGTTCTCGAGTGCCTGATGCGGTTCGGACACTGGCGCGACCTCCCTGTGGCTTATCTCGGTCATCGTATCCGGATCGTCCCGTCCCCGGCACCGGATGAAGCCCGGGGCGACAATCCGGAGCCGGTGGGGAACGAAGTGTGGGGCCGGGTTTCCCCGGCCCCACACTCATCGATCGGACGGATGCGGCTCAGTTGGACGTGACGGTCACCGGGGTGACCACCACCGTCTCGCCGAGGACGGTCGACGCCACCGAGCGGGTGGTCACCGTCCCGTCACCGACACGCTGGCCCCGGGCGGTGATGGTGTACGACACCGACCCACCGGGCACCGGGGTCCCGCCGGTGACCCGCAAGCTGGTGGTCGGCAGCACTCTGTCCATCTGACCCTCGCCGAACTCGTTCTCGGCGCCCACCAGGAACGGTTCGCCGAACGGGTCGGCGGGATGACCGGGCGGGTAGCTGAAGGTGATGTCCTCGACGCCGCCGGTGCGGATCCAGGTCTGCTGGATACGCAGGCTGGTGGTGCCCCACACGAACAGGTGCGTCTCGACGACGATCCACGTGTTGACCGAGTCGGTCAGCGTGCCGACGTACAACCCGGGCGCCCCGGTGCCGTTGAGGTCGGTCCAGAACGGCGTCAGGATGTTGTTGGGCAGTGCCGGGTTGGGGCCTGCCGGGACCTCCCACTGGACGTCGACGCCGGTGCCGCCGCCGGCATGGAGGACGCCGTTGGAGTCGACGCCGAGCCGGTTGTAGATACCCCCGTTGTAGGCGTACGCCGGCGTGTTGTAGTTGACGATCGTCTCGTCGCCGACGGCGAGAGGGGCGATGCCGAAGCCGGCCAGAGGCAGGTAACCGGCAGGGCCGGTTCCCGGCGCCACCGACGGCACACCGGCGCTGTTGCCTTCGAGTTCCACACCCGAGAGGCGCACGTTCCAGGCATCCACCGTGGTGGCGCCGTCAACCGCAGCGACCCTGATCTCGTTGCTGAGCCGGGTGCTCAGGTCCACCGTGGCGGTGGCCCGGCCCGTGTTGGTGGCGGTCACCACGCAGGTGGTGTTGGCGCCACGGGCGACGGTTGCCGGGTCACAGGTGCTGGTGACCGCCACGTCGCCCTGCTCGGCGGTGAACACCACCGGCAGGTGCAGCGGCGTTCCGGCAGAGCCCGCCGCGGGCGTCAGCGCGACACGACCGAAGTGGGTACCCGACAGCTCGGTGGTGGCGATGGTGATCTCGACATCGCGGGTGGCGCCGCTGGACACCTTGAGGCGCGTCGGCCACACCGAGATGGTGCTGCCGTCGGGCGCCGTCGCCGACACGTCGTAGTTCAGCGTGCCGCGGCCCGGGTTGGTGAAGCTGCGCACCGTGGTGACGGTGCCGGCCACCGAGGCCCGGATCGACGGGAGGTTGAGATCCACCGCGGTGAGCGGGCTGCCGGCCAGCTCGAAGAACCGGTCCGGTGTCTCGTCGAGCACCAGGGTGGCGGCACCGGCGGCGGCCACGTCGACACGGCCCGCGCCGTGGTCGAACGGGTCGGCCGGTGTGACCAGATCCTGCTTGACCAGGTCCTCGACCGCCGAGGTCATCAGCGCCGACTTGACCTGACCGGGAGTCCAGTCCGGGTGCAGCGCCCGCACCAGAGCGGCGGCGCCGGCGACGTGCGGTGACGACATCGACGTCCCGGCGATGGCCTGGAAGTACTCCCCGGCAGGCCCGCCGGGCAGCTCGTCGGGCACCGGGGTGTGACCGGCCAGGATCTGCACGCCCGGGGCGGTGACGTCCGGCTTGACGAACAGGCCGGCCGGGCCCCGCGACGAGAACGACGCGATGACGTCGCCCTGCCCGGTGGCCTTGACCCCGGCGGTGAACGAGCCGGTGACGCCGGTGTTGGCCCCGAGGAAGGCGAGCAGGGCGCTGCCTTCGGCGAGGTGGACGGTGGGCAGCCAGTGGTTGTCGGTGTTGGTGTCCTGCAGCGTCGGGTTGTACAGGATCATGCCGACTGCGCCGCCGGCGCGAACGTTGTAGCCCTTCTCGGCGCGGGCGTTGATGCCCCGCTCGCACACCACGATCTGGCCGGCGGCGCTGCCGGCGGGCAGCGGGGTGAGGCACAGCGCCTCATAGCCGGGGATGGCGGATGCATGGATCACCGGCGCCGGGCCGGCCCCTGCCGTGACCGACGCTCCCTTCAGCTCGATGGTGGCGCCGCTGCTGCCGGTGAGGGTCAGCGTCGACTCGAACGACCGGGTCTGGGTCGAGGCGGCCACGGTGGTCACCCAGGGCGACACGTGGTTGGCGGTCCCGGCCGTGGGGCCTTCGTTACCTGCCGAGGCGGAGACGAACACACCGGCGGCGTAGGCGTCGAGGAATGCCAGCTCCACCGGATCGACGAACGGGTCGGTACCACCGGAGATGGAGAAGTTGATGACGTCGACGCCGTCGAGGATCGCCTGCTCCACCGCGGCGGCGCTGTCGGAGCTGAAGCAGCCCTGGATACCGCACACCTTGTACTCGACCAGCCAGGCACCGGGGGCGATGCCGTGGATGGGGCCGCGCTCGACGCCGAAGATCGGGGCCGAAGCCACCGGGTTGCCGGCAGTGGTGCTGGATGTGTGGGTGCCGTGACCGTTGGAGTCACGGGCGGTGTGGAACGGCTCGGCTGCGGCCAGGTCCGGGAAGGACAGGTAGGTGTCCAGGAACGGCTCGCCGCCGATGAGCTTGTTGTTGCAGGAGAACACGTCGGTCGCCGGCGTCAGCGGGTTGTCGCCGAAGTCGCAGGCGCGGGGCGTGCCGTCGGCCTTGGCGGGCGGGGACGCCAGCGTGCCCAGGTCGGCGAACGACGGGTGCTCGGGCCACACGCCGGTGTCGAGGTTGCCGTAGATGACGCCGGCGCCGGCGGTGGCCGACCCCCCCAGCGCCTCGTACACGGGGCCGGCGTTGATGAAGTCGGCGCTGGCGTCCGTGAGCGGCTGGTTGAGGGCGTCTTTCTGCACGGCGACGACACCGTCGATGGCGACGATGTCCGCCACCGTGTTGGCGGGGACCACCGCGGCGACGCCTCCGTATACCACCCGCAGGCTCTGGCCCACCTCGGCTGCCGGAACGCGGCGCTCGATCTGGCGGACCGCTGCGGCCTCACGGGTGCGGGCGTACCGGTCGTAGGCACGCTCGGCGGAGGACCGCCCGGTGAGTGGCTCGCCGGTCACCGCCGGGCTGGTGGCGGCGAGGCCGTCGATGTGGCCGTCGTAGGTGGCCGCCGAGTCGTAGTCGAGCTTGATGACGACCGACACGGGTTCGGCGTCGTCACGCCCGAGGAGATCGGGGTCGGTCTGCGCCAGAGCGCTCGACGGTGATTTGCCCGTCTCGATGATCTCGGCGGGAGCGAGCTCCCCGTCGAGGGTGATGCCGGATCCTTGGTCCTGGGCTCCGGCGGCGGCGAACGAAGCCGTCACCATCAAGAGCCCGAGGAGCGACGCCAGCGCCTTGCGGCGCAACGATGCGCGCATGAGTTGATTCCCCTCTAGACGATCGGGCGGCCCTATGCCTCCCACCACGACCGGGAAACCTACCACTCTTTGGACCGGGCGTGTCAACGGACGATACTCTGGCGCCTCAGGGTCGCCGCTGAGGGAGGGCGATCCGTAGCGTTCAAGGAGGACCCTGTGCGATTCATGGGGAAACGATCGATCACGCTCGTCGTCGCCGCACTTCTGGCAGTCACACTGCTACCGGCCACGGTGTCTGTCGCCACCACGGCCAACGTGCAGGTCGACTACCCGGACGAGATCGTCATCGTCGATGGGAAGACCGCACCGGTCTTCGGCTATGCCGATGCCATCCGCCAGCGGGTATGGGTCGAGGCCGACTTCGACACCGACAGCAACGGTGAGTTGGACCGCATCGCCATGGACATCATCCGGCCGGCGGCCACCGCCGACGGGCTGAAGGTGCCGGTGGTGATGGACCCGAGCCCGTACTACACCACCTTGTGTCGCGGCAACGAGAGCCAGTGCATCGAGGACGTGGACGGGGACGGGATCAACGACCGCTGGCCGCTGTTCTACGACAACTACTTCGTGCCCCGTGGCTACGCCGTGGTGCTGTTGCACATGGTGGGCACCGGCTTGTCGTCGGGCTGCCCGGTCACCGGCGGCACCGCCGACAACCTGAGCCCGGTGGTCGCCATCGACTGGCTCAACGGCCGGCGCCCCGGCGTCGACGCCGCCGGCAATCCGGTGGTGGCCGACTGGCACAACGGCAAGTCCGCCGCCATCGGCAAGTCGTACGACGGCACCCTGGCCAACTCCGCCGCCGCCACCGGCGTCGAAGGCCTGACGACCATCGTGCCCATCTCGGCCATCTCGAGCTGGTACGACTACACCCGGTCCAACGGCATCCTCACCCGGAGCAACTACCTGGGCAGCCTGTCGAACACGGTGACCAACCCGGACCGCCGGGCACACTGTGCCCCGGTGCGCACCCAGCTCAACGCCATCGCCGATGACGCCTCCGGCAACTACGGGCCGCAGTGGCGGGAACGGGACTACAACCCCGACGTCGACAAGGTGACGGCGAGCGTGTTCGCCATCCACGGCATGCAGGACGACAACGTCCGTCCCGACCACTTCTCCAAGTGGTGGTACGGACTGGCCGCCAACGACGTGCCCCGCAAGGTGTGGATCAACCGCTCCGGCCACGAGGAGGCGTTCGACTTCCCCGGCCGCCGGGCGCTGTGGGTCGACACGCTGCACCGCTGGTTCGACTACTGGCTGCAGGACATCGACAACGGGATCATGGACGAGCCCATGGCCGACGTCGAGCTGGGCCCGGAGAACTGGGTGCAATACGAGACGTGGCCCCACCCCAAGGCCGACATGACGGGATTGTCGTTCACGCCGACCGGTGACGGAACTGCCGGCGGCCTGTCGCTGACCCGGGTGGGCGACACCCGTACCGGCCCGGTGGAGCTGTCCTGGGTGGACCGCAGCAACCAGACCGAGAACCAGATGCTCAACAACCCGACGACCGCCAACCCCAACCGGTTGGTGTTCCTCTCGGACCCGTTGACCGCCCCGCTGCACATCTCGGGCACGCCCGAGGTTCAGCTACGGGCGCGGGTGAACGCCGAGTTCACCAACTTCGGTGCGATCCTGGTGGAGTACTCGCCGGCGCCGCTGACCCAGATGTCGCGGACCAGCGAGGGCGTGGTGAACCAGTCGGGCAACCCACGCGACTGCTGGGGTGAGAGCAGCGCCATCGACTCGGCCTGTTACATCATGACCCAGACCAGCCTGACCACGGCGACGCAGTGGCGGGTGACCAAGGGCATCGTGGACGGCCGCAACGTCGACGATTACTCGACGGACACCTTGCTGGTGCCGGACGGGTGGAACGAGTTCCGCTTCCCGCTGCTCCCGGTCGACTACGAGTTCAAGGCGGGTAGCCGCATCGGCGTGATCGTCGTCGGCAGCTACAGCGGCTACTCGGCGGCGACGGTGAACAACGCAGCGCAGATCACGATCGACCTGCGGGAGAGCAACATCCGCCTGCCCATCATCGATGGCCGCCGCGGCGCCCTCGACGCCGGAATCGCCTCCGGCCGTAGCTGACGGCTCAGAGGCCTGAGTGAACGGAGCGGCCCCCGGGACAGCCCCGGGGGCCGCTCCTCGGTTGCGGTACCCCGGATTCGCGGTGCCGGGACGCCGGTAGCCTCGGGGCTCATGCCGCCTCGCCGCCGCCGACCGCTGCTCATGGCCTTGGCTGCGCTGGCGTTGGCGTCTCCGGCATGCTCGCTGGAGATCGAAGGCCCGGCCGATCCCCTGTTGGTGGTCGACGGCGGGGGCCGTGTGGTGACCATCGACCGTCACGGCGACGAGTCGATGGTGCTCGGCGACGAGGACGACGCCTTCCAGCCGGTGTGGGCGCCGGACGGCGACGTGGTCGCCTACGCCACCCGGGACGCCGAGAATCCGGAGCTGGTGGTGGCGGCCCGCAACGGCCGCACCACCTGGCGGGTGTCGACGGAGACACCGGCGTTCTACCTGTCATGGGCTCCGGGCAGTTCCCGGCTGGGGAT
>CAZOGW010000048.1:0-20139 GCA_964579415.1 uncultured Acidimicrobiaceae bacterium
GGCTCCTCTCCGACCTGGCCCACTACCCGGCGGTGGTGATCGGGCCCGGGTTCAGCGGCGAGTCGGTGCGGGCCCTTCACCTGGTCATGCTGGGAGAGTCGGTGCTCCTGGCCGTTACCGTGTCCAGCACGGGTCGGGTGAGCCAGGACGTGGTCCGCCTTCCCAGCCCGGTTCTCCCCGACGACGTACCGCTCGCCGAGCAACTCCTCATCGAGGCGTTCGAGAACCAGACCATCCCGGTGGGCGCCGACCGGGCCGCAGCGTTGCCGGTGGCGATGGTCACGCCGAGCGTCGGCGCCGTCATCGCCGCGGTGGTGGAGGCGATGCGCTCGGTGGACGTCAACGCCAAGGAGGTCTACATCGGCGGCACCGCCCAACTCGCCGAGTTGTGGCAGGATCTGGCGCACGTCCACTCCATCCTCACCCTGCTCGAAGAGGAGTCACGCATCCGCGACATCCTCGGAGACGAATCTGATGCCACCATGGTGCGCCTCGGCGACGAGATGGGGGGGGTCGGCGACGTCGACCTTGCCGTGGTGTCGACCCCCTACGATGCCGGGGAGCACGGCGCCGGGCGCATCGGCGTCCTCGGCCCGATGCGGATGGACTACCGCCGCACCATGACCATCGTCGAGGAGGTCGGCGAGAGCCTCGGCGACAGCATCGCCAGGTGACCGGCACTCCGACCCTCCCCACCACCCATATGTGCCAGGAAGAGCTGCTGTGAAGGACTACTACGAGATCCTCGGCGTCGCCCGCGACGCCACCCAGGACGACATCAAGAGCGCCTTCCGGCGCCTTGCCCGGGAGACCCACCCCGACGCCAACCCCGACGACCCCACCGCCGAGGCGAGGTTCCGCGAGGTGGCAACCGCCTACGAGGTGCTCTCTGACCCGCAGCGGCGCGCCGGCTACGACCGGGGAGAGGTTCCCGGCGGCGGCGACCTGTTCAGCCAGTTCGCCGGCCTCGACGACATCCTCCAGCAGTTCTTCGGCGGCGGCTTCGGCGGTTTCGGGTTCGGTGGTCCCCGCCGGCGGGACCGGCGCGGCTCCGATGTGGCGGTATCGGCGCAGATCACCCTCGACGAGGCCGCCGACGGTGTCACCCGGCAGGTCTCCTTCGTGGCGCCGGTGCGCTGTGACACCTGCAGTGGGTCCGGCGCCGCCCCGGGCACGTCCCCGGCCACCTGCACCACCTGTGGCGGGAACGGCGCCGTCCAGGTGAGTCGCAGCACCTTCCTCGGCTCGATGGTGACCCTCACCGAGTGCAGCACCTGCCAGGGCACCGGGACCGTGATCCCCGAGCCGTGCACCACCTGCCGGGGCAGCGGCCGCATCGACGACCAGACCAGCGTGACCGTGGACATCCCCGCCGGGGTGGAGGACGGCCAGCGGCTCCGCGTCAGCGGGCGGGGCGCCGCCGGCCCCCGCGGCGCCGGCGCCGGCGATCTCTACGTGCAGATCCGCATCCCCGACGACAAGCGTTTCGAGCGGGTCGGCGACGACCTGCACCACCGGCTCCGCATCGGCTTCTCGGAGGCCGCCCTCGGCGTCGAAGTGGAGATCCCCATCCTCGGGGGCGGCACCACCGACATCGACATCCCCTCGGGCACCCAGCCCGGCACCGTGTTCCGCCTGTCGCGGCAGGGTATGCCCCGGCTGCGGCGCCGCAGCCGCGGTGACATGCTGGTCCATGTCGAGGTGGCCGTGCCGGAGAGCCTGACCAAGGAGGAGGAGGCGGTGCTGCGCCAGTTCGCCGAGCTGCGCGGCGAGGCCCCTGCCGAAGCCCGGCGCAAGCGCCGCTTCCGCACCGGCTGAGGTCAGGCAGCGCAGCGAACCCAGGGTTCGAGACGACGCTGAGCGGCGTCGGGAACCCAGGGTACGTGAGGGCTTGCGAACTTCGGGCTGTGGACGACGCTGAGCGGCGTCGGGAACCCAGGGTACGTGAGGGCTTGCGAACTTCGGGCTGTGGACGACGCTGAGCGGCGTCGGGAACCCAGGGTTCACGGCACGCGTCGTACCCTGGGTTCGAGACCTCGCTGGGCGATGTTGGAACCGAGGGTTTCGGAGTCGAGGGTTGTTCCCGTTCGTGACCGAGTTGGAGTAACAAGACGTGGCGCATGTACCCCATCTGTACCTGCCGGCGCCCTGGGACGGTGCCGTCGTGGCGCTGACCCCTGATGCCCGGCATCATCTGGGGCGGGTGTTGCGGCGCGGGGAGGGCGCTCCTGTCACCTACACCGACGGCGCCGGGGTGGTGGGGGAGGGAACGCTGTCCGGCGTCGGTGTGGTGCGCGGAGACGAACGCACGGTGCCGGCGCCCCCGCCCCTGGTGATGGCGGTGGCCCCTCCCCACTCCACGGACCGGGCCCGGTTCGTCGTCGAGAAGCTCGCCGAACTGGGGGTGTCCCGGTTGGTCTGGCTGACCACCGAGCACACCCAGGGGAGGGCGCCGGCGAAGGCCCTCGCCTGGGCCGTCGGGGCGCTGGAGCAGTCCCGCGGCGCCCACCTGCTCGGCATCACCGGCCCGGTGGGTTGGGACGGTCTCGGCGGCGACGTCGTGGTGGCCGACCCCGCCGGCGCGCCCACCCCGCCACCGGCCGGGGCACCGCTCACTGTCGTCATCGGCCCCGAGGGCGGGTTCGCCCCCGGTGAGATCCCGGCCGGGGCCCGCAACTGGTCGCTGGGTGACCGCATCCTGCGCACCGACACTGCCGCCATCGTGGCCGCGGCCCGTATACTGGATGCCTCCTGATGCGTTCCCCCTACGCATACCCTCCTCTTGTTGCGAGACTTCCCGCATGACCGTCAGCCCTACGACCGATATCCGCGTCAGAGTCCCCAGCAACCACCTCATCGTGGACCTGCTCGGAGAGCACGACGCCCACCTCCGCATCGTGGAGAAGTCGTTCCCCGAAGTGCGGATCGTGGCGCGGGGCAACCAGGTCGACATCCACGGGCCCGAGGGGGCGGCCGACACGGTGCGGACCATCCTCGACGAGTTGCTCATCCTGGTCCAGGAGGGTCAGACGCTCGACGCCGACAGGGTGAGCCGCGTCATCGATCTGGTGCGCAGGGACGTCCCCTCGCCGTCGGGCGTGTTCACCGACGCCATCCGGGTGAGCCGGGGCAAGGTGGTGCGCCCCAAGACGCTGGGCCAGAAGCGCTACGTCGACGCGGTCCGCGAGAACACCCTCATCTTCGGTGTCGGCCCCGCCGGCACCGGAAAGACGTACCTCGCCATGGCCTGCGCCGTCGAAGCCCTGCTCTCGGGCTCGGTGCGCCGCATCATCCTGAGCCGTCCCGCCGTCGAGGCGGGCGAGCGGCTCGGCTTCCTCCCCGGTGACCTGGCGGCCAAGGTCGACCCCTACCTGCGGCCGCTCTACGACGCCCTCTACGAGATGCTGGGGCCGGAGGAGACCGCCCGCATGATGGAGCGGGGAACCATCGAGATAGCTCCGCTCGCTTACATGCGTGGGAGGACGCTGAACGACGCCTTCATCGTCCTCGACGAGGCGCAGAACACCACCCAGGAGCAGATGAAGATGTTCCTCACACGGCTCGGGTTCAACTCGAAGATGGTGGTGACCGGCGACGTCACCCAGACCGACCTGCCCGGGGCCCGGGAGTCGGGTCTCACCATGGTGGGCAGGGTGCTGCGCGACGTGGACGGCATCGCCTTCGTCGAGCTCAAGGGCGAGGATGTGGTGCGCCACCGTATCGTGGCCGAGATCGTCGAAGCCTACGCCCGCTACGAGGCCCGCCGTCCCCGCCGGCCCGGTCCGCACGACGGCGCCTCCGACGGCTTCGCCACGGCGGGGGAGGGCGCGTCGCCGTGAAAGGCCTCCGGGTCCGGCCTGCAGTCCTCAATGTCGGCATCATCGCCCTGACCGTCGGTTTCGTGGCGATGGCCCTCGTCGTCGGGCGCGCCGAGGCGCAGCCGGCGATGACGCTCGATGTCGGTGACGTCGTCACCGAGACGTTTACTGCCCCCGACTACATCCAGCTCGACGACGAGGAGGCGACCGAGTTGGCCCGCCAGCAGGCACGCGACGCCGTGCCGGTCGCCCTCCGCATCGACAACACGGTGCGCACCAACGTCCTGTCCCGCATCAACGACTTCTTCCTCGAGGTGCGGGCCGCCCCGCTGGGCCCGGCGGCTGTCGCCAACCTGTCCGCCAGCGGCGGCAACCCCCAGGAGGTCGGCGAGGAGGGCGAGGAGAACGTATTCACCATCGCCTTCACCTTCGAGGTGCAGAACCTGACCACCTCCTCGAGCGGCTACGACCTGGTGGTGGAAGATCTGTTCGGCGAGGCGGTGACGGTCACCGCGGCCGAGTTCAGCCAGGACCGCAACAGCGACGGCGCACTCGACGCCACCGCCGTCCCGCTGGACCCCGAAGCCGACTCATGGGTACTGGCCGGCGGCGACCCCGAGGACCCCGCCGACGACCTGGCCATCCCGGCCCGCTCCACCGACACCTACGTGGTCACGGTCACCTTCTCCGTCGACCCGGCGGCGGTGACCGAGGCCATCACCAGCTGCGCCGACCGGCCCGAGGGCCAGGACCGGGGGGCCCTGTCACAGCGCGCCCTGCTCACGTCCAAGGCGGAAACCTTCGAGGAGGTGTCGTGCCGCAACATCCCGGCGGTGACGGTGATCGAACCGCCGGTCGACGAGGAAGGTGAGGAAGGCGAGGGCGACCAGGGCGAGGAGGGCGAGAGCACCACCACCACCACCGAGCCGCCCACCACCACCACGACCGAGGCTCCGACGGAGACCGACGCCCCCACCACCACCATCCCCGTCGAGGACCAGGAAGAGGCGATCGAACGGGAGTTCCTCGCCTTCTCCGAGGCCATTCCCGCCTTCGTGCGCCTCTACGCCGACCACGTCGCCACCGTCGCCGGCGGCGGCGAGCCGTTCTTCGACGACATCGAGGACCGGGTGCGGGGCCTCGCCGAGGACATCCTCGACGAGGGCATCCAGGTCGGTGAGCTCGACGCCCGCAAGCAGCAGATCCTCGAAGAGCCGCCCGAGCTGTTCGTCGCCGGTCTGCTTCCCGACCAGTCGGCCGACCTGGACCGGGCAGCCGCCGTGATCGTGGCCAACTCCCTCCAGGCGAACGAACTGGTCGACGAGGCGGCCTGGGAGGAGGCCCAGCAGATCGCAGCCGAGGCGGTGACCGTCATCCCGCGCACCTACCTGCCCGGTCAACCCATCGTGTCGGCCGGCGAGGTCGTCGACGCGGTGGCGCTCCAGGCCATCCGCGAGCTGGGCCTGCTCGAGCCCGAGCCGGGCACCTCGCGTATCGCCGCCGCCGTCCTCGGCGGGCTCGCCGTGTTGCTGGCGGCGCTGTTCCTGTGGCGTATCGCACCGGCTCGCTGGTCGCAACCCAAACACATGGGCCTGCTCGGCGTGCTGCTCTTCCTGGCCGCGGTGGTATCCCGCATTCCCGAGATCCTGGCGGTGGAGAACCCGGAGCTGGCCTACGTGATCCCGGCGGCGATGCTGGGGTACGCCTCGGCGATCATGTACGACCCGCGCACCGCCCTGCTCACCGCGGTGCCGATGGCGATGTTCGCCGCCATCTCCACCCAGGACCCGGCCATCACCGTCTTCGCCGCCGCCGCCACCGTGGCGCCCATCGCCTTCGTGTCGGCGGTGTCCACCCGCCGCCAGCTCCGCCTGGCGGTGATCCTCAGCGCCGTCGTGCTCATCCCAATCGCCGCCACCGTCGCCTGGTTCTTCGACGGACGCTCCGCCATGGTCACCGCGGCGGCGGCCGCCTTCGCCGGAGGCCTCATCGGCGGCTTCCTCGGCCAGGGGCTGGTGTCGTTCCTGGAGAACGCCTTCGGCCTCACCACCACGGTGACGCTGCTCGACCTCACCGATCGCAACCACCCGGCGCTGCGACTCATCGAGGAAAAGGCGCCGGGCACGTTCAACCACTCCATCCTGGTGGGCAACCTGGCGGGCAAGGCAGCCCGCGCCATCGGGGCCGACCCGCTGCTGGCGCAGGCGGCGGCCTTCTACCACGACCTGGGCAAGACGGAGAACCCGGCGTATTTCATCGAGAACCAGTTCAGCGTCTCCAACCCTCACGACGATCTCGATCCGGCGGTTTCGGCCGACATTATCCGCCGCCACGTCGCCGACGGGCTGGAGCTGGCCCGCCGCTTCCGCATCCCCGCCGACGTCGCCGCCGGCATCGAGCAGCACCACGGAACCGGCCTGATGCGCTACTTCTACCACAAGGCCATGGAGGTCGATCCCTCCGTCGATCCCAAGGCGTTCCGCCACACCGGTACCAAGCCGCAGCGGCAGGAGATGGCCATCCTGATGATCTCCGACGCCGTCGAGGGTGCCGCCCGGGCCATGGCGCAACACGAGGACCCCACCGCAGAGAGCCTCTCCAAGCTGGTCGACTCCATCGTCGGTGAGAAGCTCGACGACGGCCAGCTCGACGAGTCGGCGCTCACCTTCGGCGATCTGACCCGGGTCAAGCAGGCCCTGGTGCAGGCGCTCATCGGGTACTACCACACCCGTATCCCGTATCCCGGCTTCCCCGGTCCCCAGGTGGAGGCGCAGTGAAGGTCCTCCTGGTCGACGAGCGCGACGATCCTCCGAGTACCGGCTCGTTCGACACGGAGGTGCTGGTAACGCTCGCCCGCATCACCCTCGAGGGCGAGGGGATACCGGGGAACTCCGAGATGGCCATCACCCTGGTGGAAGCCGGGCCGATGACCGGGCTCAACGAGGCCCACATGGGTAAGGAGGGACCGACCGACGTCCTGTCGTTCCCGCTGGAGGACCTGGTGCCGGGCGGGACCGTAGACAATGACGGGAACGGCCCGCCGCTCGCCGTCGGCGACGTGGTGATCTGCCCCGAGGTGGTGGAGGGCAACGCCCGTCGCCACGACGTGGCCTTCCACGACGAGCTGGCGCTGATGGTGGTCCACGGCACTCTGCACCTGCTCGGCTACGACCACATCGTCGACGAAGAGGCCGAGCAGATGGAGGCCCGGGAGCGCCGGTACCTCGCCGAGGCGGGTATCACCCGGCCATGACGATCGCCGCACTTGCCGTCAGTGCCTTGGCACTGCTCGTCGCCGCCGTGGTGCGTGCCGCAGGCACGGCACTGGTGCGCGTCGCCCGAGCCGACGCCCTGCACGACGCCGCCGAGGGTGACCCGGGGGCCCAGGTCGTCGCCGACCTGCTCGAGGACCGCCCCCGGCTGCAACCGGCGCTGGGCTTGTTCCACACCGTGATCCTGGGAGTGGCCACCATCCCCGCCACCTGGGCGCTGACCCGGATGCTCGACGGGCTGTGGCTGCTGGTGGGTCTGGGGCTGCTCGCCGTGGCGCTGGTCCTGCTCGGCGACATCTTGCCCCGGGAGCTTGGCCGGCGCCGGCCCCGCACCGTCGCCTACCGCTGGGCTGGCCTGCTGCGCCCGGTGGTGGCGCTGGGCGAGGCCGCCGACGAGATCATCACCGAGGAGAACGGCGGCGAGGAAGAGCCCGAGGAGGACGACGAGGACGACGGGGCCGAGCGGGAACTGATCTCGTCGGTGCTCGAGTTCGGCGAGACCATCGTCCGTGAGGTCATGGTGCCCCGGCCCGACATGATCACCCTCCCCGCCACCGCCCCCACCGATCGGGCACTCGACGTGATCCTCGACGAGGGCAAGTCACGCATCCCGCTGCTGGGGAAGGGCATCGACGACATCGTCGGCATCCTCTACGCCAAGGATCTGCTGCGGGTGGGGCGTGAGCTCGGCGCCACCCCGGTGCCGGTCGTCGACGTCGCCCGCAGCCCGTACTTCGTTCCTGAGACCAAGCCGGTCCCCGACCTGCTGCGGGAGATGCGCACCGACCGCGCCCACCTCGCCATCGTGGTCGACGAGTACGGCGGCACCGCCGGGCTGGTCACCATCGAGGACCTGCTCGAGGAGATCGTCGGCGAGATCTCCGACGAATACGACGAAGATGAGCAGATGGTGGTCGCACTGGACAGCGGCGGTTGGCTCCTCGACGGGCGGTTGCCCATCGACGAACTCGACGCGCTGCTGGCATCCGGGTACACCAGCGACGAGTGGGATACGGTGGGCGGCTTCGTCCTCGGGCTCGCCGGTCGCGTCCCCCGGGAGGGTGAGTCCTTCGAGGCGGAGGGTCACCTGTTCACGGTCGACCGGGTCCAGGGGCGCCGGGTCGCCCGGGTCCGCCTGGACGGGGTGTCGTGATGCTGTCCGGCCTGGTCTCGGTCGTGGGCCGCCCCAATGTGGGCAAGTCCACCCTGGTCAACGCTCTGGTGGGGGAGAAGGTCGCCATCACCTCGCCGCGGCCGCAGACCACCCGCAACACCATCCGTGGCGTGCTCAACGTCGACGACCCGCCGGCGCAGATCGTGCTGGTCGACACCCCCGGGCTGCACAAGCCGCGCAACGTCCTCGGCGAGCGGCTCAACGCCATCGTCCACGGTTCGCTGGAGGACACCGACCTGGCCCTGCTCGTTCTCGACGCCCGCCAACCCATCGGCCCGGGGGACCGGCTCATCGCAGACCGGCTCGCCGGCCTGGCCGACCGGGTGGTGGTGGCGGTCAACAAGGTCGACATCGCCACACCCGAGCAGATCGGCAGCCAGCTCACCGAGGCGGCGCAGTGGGACTTCGCCGCCTACGTTCCGCTGTCGGCCCGAACCGGCAACGGCGTCCCCCTCCTCGTCGGGGAGTTGGTGGAGCGGCTCGGGGAAGGTCCCGCCTTCTTCCCGCCCGGAGACGTGACCGACCAGCCCGACGCCCGTCATGCCGCCGAGCTGGTGCGGGAGAAGTTCCTCTACCGCCTCACCGAGGAGTTGCCCCACTCGTTGATGGTGGTCGTCGACGACATCGAAACCCGCAAGAACGGAACGGTCTACGTCCCCGCCACCGTCTACGTGGAGAAGGAGTCGCACAAGGGCATGGTGATCGGCAAGGGTGGCAGCCTGCTCAAGCAGGTAGGTGAGCGGGCCCGGGTCGACCTGGAGCGTTTCTTCGGCGCTCCCGTCTACCTGGAAATGCGCGTGCGTGTCGAGAAGGATTGGCAGAAGAGGGAAGCCTCCCTCGACCGCCTGGGGCTATAGGCCTTCGGCCGTACTTGGTGATACGTAATACGTGATACGTAATACGTAATACGTGATACGTAATACAAGACTTGCCTGGAAATCTGTAAGAACTCGGCTCCTGCTGTGTCCTACCTCTGGATGCAGCGACAGCATCCGGGACGACGAGCCTTCCTGAATCTCTCTCTCCTCCCTCTCAGGGAGACGCTCGATCGCCAGGCATTTACGGGGCCGCCCGCAAAGCGGCCCCGTTGCCATGTCCGGGTCGAGGCGGTCGCCATGGGGACACGGCCCAGGTGTCCGGAAAGAAGCTCGGTCGAGGGTGTAAGAAATCGTGCTGCGGCGTGTCCTACCTGTACTCCTCGACTTTGGCAGCCAAGGCGGGCCAAGAGGGAGGATGGGATGGCGGACGGAGGCCCATGGGAAATCAGGGGCTGACGCCATCCGACCGGTAGCGGGGCACCGGGTAGGGTCGGTGCCCCGCTACCGTTCCTCTCGCCGGTGAACCAGATTCCGGGAGTTCGCTGGCAGTCCCGGCACCCGGGTGGGCGCCGGGCACGAGGAGCCTGGGAGGCACGTGGCTGCGCCGTTACCCGAGAGCGACGCCGATCTGGTGGCGCTGGCCCTGGACGGCCGTCAGGAGGCCTTCAGCGCGCTCTACGAGCGGTACTTCCCCTCCGTGTACGACTTCCTCTCCCGGCTGCTGCGTGACCGCGACGAGGCCGCCGACGTGGCCCAGGACACCTTCATCAAGGCGATGGAGCAGCTCGACACGCTCGAGGACAGCTCCAAGTTCAAGAGCTGGCTGTTCACCATCGCCCACCGCCGCGGCCTGAACCGTATCCGCAGCTCGAAGCGGACGGCCCCCGGCGCCGTCTCCGCCGTCGACGACGACGAGCGGGCCACCATGGCGATCGCCGACTCCGATCCCGCCATCGACCCCGAGCGTATGGCCGAGTTGCAGGAGGCCGCCGACATGGTGTGGGAGGCCGCCGCCGGTCTCGACCCCCGCACCTACACGGTGATGGACCTCCACGTCCGTCACGGCCTCGACTCGGCGGAGATCGCCGACGTGATGGGTGTCTCCAAGGGCAACGCCTACACCATGGTGAGCCGCATGAAGGATGCCTTCTCGGCGTCGCTGGGCACCTACCTGGTGGTGCGCAACGCCTCCGACGAGTGCCGTGAGCTGGCGGGCATCGTGGGGGACCGGGGCGAGGACCTCACCCCCCAGCTCCGTCGCAAGGTCGACCGCCACATCCGCCGCTGTGACACCTGCTCGGCCAACCGGGTCCGCCTCGACCCGGTCACGGTCTTCGCCACCCTGATGCTGGTCCCGGTCCCCATCGGCCTCCAGGCGGGGATATGGGGAGGCGTCGCCGCAGGCGCCACCGCCGCCGCCGGCGCAGCCGCGGGCGCCACCGCGGCAGGCGCAGGTGGTTCCGTCGCCGGCGCCCAGACGTCGGGCACCGCCGCCGCCGGCGCCCCAACGTCGGGCACCGCCGCCGCCGGCGCCGGCGTCAGCGCCACCTCGGGGATCGTGATGGGTGTCGCCGCCGCCGGGGTGGTAGCCGCCCTGGTGGCCGCGGTGGCGTTCTCGGGCGGTGGTGGGGACGGGCCCCTCCCCACCGAGCCGCCACCGGCGGTAGCCGCCGGCGAGGACGGGGGCCTTCCCCTGGCGTCAGTGCCGCCCACCGTGCCAGAAGCCACCGCCCTGCAAGCCACCGAGCCCCAAGCCAACGTGGCGGTCGCCGAACCCGAGGCACCGCCCTCGACCGTGGCGCCCCCGACGACGGTGCCGCCCGACACCACGACATCCACCACCCAGCCTCCCACCACGACCACCACGACGGCGGCACCGGACGACCCGGTCGTACCCGGGCCGGGCCGGGTGAAACTCGATGAGGACGGGTCGTATCACTTCGACCCCCTGGAAGGGGCCTACGATCCGTTGGGCCGGGATCTGGTCGTCTCCGCCTACGACGCCACCACCGCGGCCGGGGGGACCGTCGTCGAGGGCAGCCTTATCTACACCCCGCCACCCGATTACAACGGCAGCGACTCGTTCACCTACACGGTGAGTGCCGGCTCGGCGGAAGTGGTGATCCGGGTCCAGGTCGATGTGACGTCGGTGCCCGACCCTCCCCGCCCCCCGCCGGGCGACCTGGCGATCACAGCCCGGGAGGACACCCCGGTCACCGTCGACGGGTTGGAGGGCTGGGAGGACCCCGACGGCGGGGCGTTACGACTGGTCGCCGAACGGGCCGAGACCCGCCGCGGCGGCACCGCCCGCATCAGGCGCGACGGCACCATCGTCTACACGCCGCCGCCGGATTTCTCCGGATCCGACCGGTTCAGCTACCGGGTCACCAACGACTCCAAGACGGTGGCCGCCACCGCAGCCGTGACCGTGGTCCCCGCCCCCGACGACCCCCGGGTCTCCGACCTCACCGCCACCGCGCCCGAGAACACCCCCATCGGCGCCCACCTCGGGACACTCCGCATCGTCGAGCCCGACGGTGACGACTACACCGTGAAGGTCGGTTCCGGTGTGATCGCCGTCGACACCGCCGGGAAGGTGACATTGAAGGCCCGCCTCGACCACGAGACGGCCCCGCTGCTGGTGGTGCCGGTCACCGTCACCGACAGCACCGGTCGCAGCGCCACCGCCACCATCACGGTCCACGTCACCGACGTCAACGAGGCTCCCACGGTTTCGCCTGCCGCCTTCAGCGTCCCGGTGCGGACACCCCAAGGCGCAGGGGTGGGGCGGGTGACCGCCACCGACCCCGACGACGGCGACAGCCTCGGCTTCTCGCTCTCCGGGGGTGGGGGCATGTTCGCCATCGACGGGAACGGGAGGGTCAAGGTGGCGGGCGACCTGTCGGCCGGGCAGGTGGCCGTCACCGTCACCGCCACCGACCGTGGCGGTCTTACCGGTTCGGCGACGGTCACCGTCAGCGTCCTCCCCGA
The DNA here is from genome assembly GCA_964579415.1 of uncultured Acidimicrobiaceae bacterium. Classification (GTDB taxonomy): domain Bacteria; phylum Actinomycetota; class Acidimicrobiia; order Spongiisociales; family UBA5794; genus CAZOGW01. The sequence continues at coordinate 12,074 of CAZOGW010000048.1, forward strand.
GCCGCCACCGACCATCTCCGACGTCGCTGTCGATCCCGACACCATCCACCGCAACGTGGGCGACCGGGTCTGCCCCGCCGGGGCCCGCACCACCGTGCTCACCGCCACCGTCGGCGGAACCGCCATCTCGGCGACGGTGCACTGGCGGGTGGTCGTCGGTAACCGTGAGCGGTCGGGAACGGTGGCGCCCGAGATGAGCGGCGATCGCCTCGTCGCCTCCTTCACCCTGGTTGGCAACACCGGCGGTCAGCCAGATGAGAAGGGGACGCTGCTGTTCACCATCGTCGTCACCGGCGCCGACGGGGCCCAGGCATCCGCCACCGCCCCCACGGTGCGGGTGCTGCCCTGTCCCCCGTCAAACCAGCGCTGAGACCTGTCCCGCCAGGGCGACGTCCTTCCCGGTGAGGGCGCCGGCGGAGTGGGTGGTGAGGCGGAGGGTGACCTTGTTCCAGCGGATGTCGATGTCGGGGTGGTGGTCGGCGGCCTCGGCGAGGAAGCCGACGCGCACCACGAAGGCGATGGCCGCGGCGAAGCCGTCGAACACGAAGGTGCGGCTGATTTCTTCGCCGTCGACGGTCCACTCCGGCTGATCGGCTGCGAACCTTTCCCGGCCGGCGTCGTCAAGTGGTTCCATCAGCCCATTATCGCCTCTGCGACATCGGCCGGCGTCGGACGTCCGCGATTGCCGGGGACAGCGGGCGGGCGGCGGTAGCCTGGCGGCCATGGGCCTCCGCCACGACCAGGGGATCGTTCTCCGTGGCTACCCGTTCGGCGACGCCGACCGGGTCGTCGTGCTGCTCAGCCCCAACCGGGGCAAGCTGCGCGCCGTGGCCAAGGGGATCCGCAAGACCAAGAGCCGCTTCGGCGGGCGCCTCGAGCCCTTCACCCACGTCGACCTGGTGGTGTACGAGGGGAGGAGCCTGGACACCATCACCGCGGTGTCGACCATCGAGGCGTTCCACAGGCTGCGTCAGGACCTCGACTCGGTGGTGGCGGCGGGGACGATGGTGGAGGTTGCCGATATCGTCGCCCAGGAGAACGAGAGCTCGGTGAGGCTCTTCCTCCTCCTCCAGCGCGGGCTGCGGGCGCTCGACTGCGGCGAACTCCACCCCGACCTGACCGCGGCGTTCCTGCTCAAAGCCGCAGAGGTGGTGGGCATGGCGCCGTCCCTGGTCAACTGTGCCGGCTGCGGGCGCCCCGACGGTCTCACCCGCTTCAGCTTCGGCGCCGGGGGGGCCCTGTGCGACGGGTGCCGCACCGCCGGCGCCTATGCGCTGCGGGGAGGTCTCACCGAGTACCTGGCGCTGCTCTCGTCCAGCGAGCTCGACGCCCTGCCCGCCCCGGACCCGTCGCTGTCGCCCGACGCCACCGGGATCGCCCGCCGCTTCCTCGAGTACCACCTGGAACGCCGGCTGCTCTCACCGGCGATCCTCGATGGCTGACGCCGCGGCACCGCCCGCCGGCGCGACCGTCGACCTCACCGGGATCGACCTGGAGCGGGTACCCCGCCACGTCGGGTTGATCCTCGACGGCAACGGGCGGTGGGCCAACGCCCGCGGCCTTCCCCGCACCGCCGGGCACCTCGCCGGCGAGGGGGCGCTGTTCGATACCGTCGAGGGAGCACTCCAGCTCGGCATCGGGTGGCTCACCGCCTACACCTTCTCCACCGAGAACTGGGCACGCTCCGACGACGAGGTCGCCTTCCTGATGTGGTTCAACGAGGACCTGCTGGTGCGTCGCCGCGACGACCTCCACGCCCAGGGGGTGCGCATGCTCTTCGCCGGAGACATGGACGATCCCCGCATCCCCGACCGCAACCGGGTGCACATGGCCGAGGCCGCCGAGATGACCGCGGGCAACGACCGGCTCAGCCTGGTGTTCGCCTTCAACTACGGGGGTCGCGTCGAGATCGCCACCGCCGCCCGCAGGATCGCCCGGGCCGTCGCCGCCGGCGAGATCGACCCCGCCGCAGTCGACGTCGAGACCGTCGCCGCCAACCTGTACGTTCCCGAGATGCCCGAGGTCGACCTGGTGATCCGCTCGTCGGGGGAGAACCGCATCTCCAACTTCCTCATCTGGCAGGCCGCCTACGCCGAGATGTGGTTCCCCGGCATCCTCTGGCCCGACTTCAACCGCCACCACCTCGCCGACGCGGTGCGCGAGTACCAGCGCCGCGATCGCCGCTTCGGCGCCGCTGTCGACCGCATCGAGACCTGACAGCGGCGTCCGGTCCCGGCTGCCGTCACGGTGTCGGCATCATCGAGGCCCTGCCCTCGCGCCTGTAAGAAACTGGCGCCTGGTGTGTCCCACCCTCTGAGGAGGGACTTTGCTGCCGACAACAACTCACCGCTCCGGCGCCGTCACCGCGACGCCGCACCCCACCGAGCCGGCCTGGCATCCGGAGAGGTGCGGCGACCTCACCGCCGGGGCCGTCATCGGCCACGGCTCGGCGCGGCGGGTGGTGGCGGTCACCCGGATCCGAGAGATAGGGGGCGCCGAGCTGGTCCGCATCGACCTCGAGACCGGTGAACAGATGCACCGCTACACCACCGACCTGGTGGTGGTGTACGGAAGTTATCCGCGCGCCCCGGAGCGGCACCCGGCACGGGCCCGCTGAGCCCGGCGGCTCCGGGACCGACCTATCATCCGGGCCTTCCAGCCAACGGGTGGTCCATGGTCGACTTCGACACCATTGTCAATCTCTCCAAGAAGCGCGGATTCGTCTTCCAGTCGTCGGAGATCTACGGCGGTCTTCGGTCCGCCTACGACTACGGGCCGCTCGGGGTGGCGCTGCTGCGCAACGTGAAGGACCAGTGGTGGCGGTCGATGGTGCAACTCCGCGACGACATCGTCGGCATCGACTCGGCGATCATCCAATCGCCGCGGGTGTGGGAGGCGTCGGGCCATGTGTCGTCGTTCAGCGACCCGCTGGTGGAGTGCACGGTGTGCCACATCCGCCAGCGCCTCGACAAGCTGGAGGATCCGGACCTTTGCCCCGAGTGCAACAGCCGGGGCTCGTTCACCGAGCCCAAGCAGTTCAACCTGATGTTCCAGACGCAGATGGGCCCGGTCGAGGGCAAGGGCGACCTGGTCTACCTGCGGCCGGAGACGGCGCAGGGAATCTTCATCAACTTCGAGAACGTGCGGCGCACCGCCCGCCTCAAGCTGCCGTTCGGCATCGCCCAGATCGGCAAGTCCTTCCGCAACGAGATCACCCCGGGACAGTTCGTGTTCCGCACCCGCGAGTTCGAGCAGATGGAGATGGAGTTCTTCGTGCGCCCCGAGGAGGCCGGGGAGTGGTTCGCCTACTGGCGTGAGGAGCGGATGCGCTGGTACCTCGACCTGGGGATGAAGACCGAGAACCTGCGGCTGCGTGACCACGACCAGGACGAGCTGTCGCATTATTCGGCGGGGACGTCCGACGTCGAGTACCTGTTCCCCTGGGGCTGGGACGAGTTGGAGGGCATCGCCAACCGCACCGACTTCGATCTCAAGGCCCACTCCACCATGAGCGGGCAGGATCTCCGCTACCACGACCAGGAAGCCAACGAGCGCTTCTACCCCTATGTGATCGAGCCCGCCGCCGGGGCCACCCGGACCGCCTTCGCCCTCCTCATCGACGCCTACGACGAGGACGAGGTGGGCGGCGAGACCCGCACCGTGCTCCGCATCGACCCGCGCCTGGCGCCGATCACGGTGGCGGTGCTGCCGCTGTCGAAGAAGCCGGAACTGGTCTCGGTCACCGAGGAGGTGGCGGCCTCGCTGCGGCGCCGCTGGGCCGTCGAGGTCGACGTGACCCAGGCCATCGGTCGCCGCTACCGGCGCCAGGACGAGATCGGCACGCCGCGATGCGTCACCATCGACTTCGACACGCTGGAGGATCGGCAGGTCACCGTACGGGACCGTGACACCACTGCCCAGGACCGGGTGCCCATCGAGGGGCTGGTCGCCTACCTGGCGGACCGCTTGCCGTCCTGAGGCTTCCCGTTCGGCCCGTCCCCGTCGGGGTGGTGGCCGTCGAGCGGGGGATGGGTGAAGGCGGTGAACTCGTGGAGGATGAGCACCGTCTCGGTGTCGGCGTCGGCGCGCACCCGCATGTCGTCGATGATCTCGCCGAGGTGGTTGGCGTTTCTCGCCCGCACCGTGGCGAAGAGATCGAACTCGCCGGTGATGGCGGAGCAGTTCACTACGTAGGGGTTGGCGGTGACGGCGCCGGCGATGTCGGGCAGGGTGCGCTGGGAGCGGGACCTGATGAAGATCGCCGCCGTGAGGGGAAGCCCGAGGCTGTCCCAGTCCAGGTCGAGGTGGAAGCCGCGGATCAGGCCCTGCTGCAGCAGCCGGCTGACCCGCCCGTGCACCGTGGAGGTGGCGACCCCGAGGTCCTTGGCGATCTGGGTGTAGGACCGGCGGGCGTCAGCGGACAGGGACGTGACGATCTGGCGGTCCAATGCATCCATGGCGAAGAACTTACCACGAGGTCTGTCCGTGCCAAAGAATTTTCCCACTAACGCCTAGACTGTTGTATAGTTCTTCACATCGGAGGCGCTGCCCGCCACAGCGGCTCCGAAAGATCTCACATGTGATCTGAGCCGGTGGGTCCGGGCCTCTCTCCCTCTCCCGCTTCGGGCCCACCGGATCTCGCATGTGGGCCACCAGGGCCCGCCCTCCGGGGCGGGCTCTGCCGTTTCCGGGCACGGTCACGTCGCCGCGACCGCGTACAATCCGGCCGTGGCCTACCCCCGGGAAGATATCGACAAGGTGAGGGAGCGGACCGACCTCGCCGAGTTGGCGGCGGAGGTCACCAAGGTGAAGCGCTCCGGCCGCTCGGTGATGGCGATCTGCCCGTTTCACGGCGAGAAGACGCCGTCGCTGTCCATCGACGCCGCCCGTGGCCTGTACCACTGCTTCGGCTGCGGCAAGAGCGGGGACGTGTTCAAGTGGGTGCAGGAGACACAGGGTCTGGACTTCGTCGGTGCTTTGGAACTGCTGGCCCGGCGGGCCGGGATCACCCTCACCGAGTCGCCCGGCGACTCGCAGCGCCGCGGTCGCAGGGAAACGCTGGTGGCCGCGGTGGCCGATGCGGTCGCCTTTTACACCAACCGCCTCCGCAGCGGCGACGACGCCGGCTCCGCCCGGTCCTACCTGCGGGGCAGGGGCTACGACACTGACGTGGTGACCCGCTTCTCGCTGGGCTACTCGCCCGACACCTGGGAGAGCCTGACCAACCACCTCAAGGGGAAGGACCACTCCGAGGCAGTGATCGTCGACGCCGGTCTCGGCTCGCGGTCGAGCCGGGGGAGCGTCGTCGACCGCTTCCGGGGGCGGGTGATGTTCCCCATCTTCGACCTGCGGGGCGACCCGGTCGGCTTCGGCGCCCGCCTCCTCGACGGCGACGGCCCCAAGTACCTCAACTCCCCGGAGACCTCCATCTACCAGAAGTCCCGGCTGCTCTACGGGCTCAACTGGGCCAAGTCGGACATCGTGCGCACCCGCCAGGCCGTGGTCGTCGAGGGCTACACCGACGTCATCGCCCTCCACCTCGCCGGGCGCTCCACCGCCGTCGCCACCTGCGGCACCGCCCTCGGCGAGGACCACCTCGCCCTCCTCAAGCGGTTCACCGACCGCATCATCTTCGCCTTCGACCCCGATGCCGCCGGGAAGGGAGCCGCCGAGCGGGTCGTGCCGGCGGCGTTACGCGACGATCTCGACCTGCGCCGCGCCGTCCTCCCCGGCGGCCGTGACCCTGCCGACCTGGTCAGCGACGGCGCCACCGCAGAACTGCTCGCCGCCATCGACGATTCCCGGGAGCTGCTCGACCTGGGCATCGAGCAGGCGATGGCGCCGTTCGACCTCACCGAACCGGAGGGGCGGGGGCGGGCCGCCCACGCCGCCGCCGAGGTCATCAAGGCCCATCCCCGGGCCGAGGTCCGCGACGAATACGTGGAGAAGATCTCCCGCCTCACCGGTGTCGAACGCGACATCGTGTGGTCGTCGGTGGAGAGCCGGCCCCGCCAGGCACGGCAGCAGGCGGCGCGCCAGCCGCGTACCTCGGCGGTGGAGAAGGCGGAGCGGGAACTGCTCCGGCTGCTGCTGGCGAACGACGGCGGCCTGCGCCGCCACGACGTCGACGCCTCGCTGCTGGAGGACGACGACCTCAGGCTGGTGTTCGACGCGGTGGCCGGGCCGATCATGGCGCTCCCCCCGGGAACCGCGCCCGACCTGGGTGCGTTGCTGTCGGGAGCCGGGTCGCTGGGCGACCTGCTCTCCGAGCTTGCGCTGGAGGCGGCCCCGTTGCCCGCCGCGGACGATATCGTTCTGACATTGCGCCGTGGTCGGCTCAGCGGGCGTATCAAGGACCTGCAGATCAAGGCGGAGCATCTCGACCCCGAGCGCGCCTCCGAGGAGTACTTGGCTACCTTGGAGGAGTTGAAGGACCTGGAAAGACAGAGGCGAGAGCTTCAGGTGCAACCATGACCGATACCCCCCGAGATGTCCTCGCCGAGCTGATCAAGCGCGGCCGGCAGCGTGGCTTCCTGGTGATGACCGAGATCCAGCAGGAGCTGGAGGACGCCGACGCCGGCCCGGAGGCCTTCGACGAGGTCTTCGTGGCGCTGCGGGAGCAGGAGATCACCATCCGTGAGGACTCCAACGACGCCCTCGGCGCCACCGCTCTCAGCAACGACGAGCTGGTGCACGTCTCCGACCCGGTGCGCATGTACCTGCAGGAGATCGGCCGCTACCCGCTGCTGACCCCGCAGCAGGAGGTCGAGCTGGCCATGCAGATGGAGGCCGGCCTGCGCGCCGAGGAGAAGCTGTCGGGCGCCGGGGAGCTGACGACGGGGGAGCGGACCATCCTCGACCGTTCCACCCGCCAGGCGGAGCGGGCGCGCAAGCGGTTGGTGGAGGCCAACCTGCGGCTGGTGGTGTCCATCGCCAAGAAATACGTGGGGCGAGGCCTGTCGCTGCTCGATCTGATCCAGGAGGGCAACCTGGGCCTTATCCGTGCCGTGGAGAAGTTCGATTATCGCAAGGGCTTCAAGTTCTCCACCTACGCCACCTGGTGGATCCGCCAGGCGGTGACCCGGGCGCTGGCCGACCAGGCTCGCACCATCCGGGTGCCGGTCCACATGGTGGAGACCATCAACAAGCTGTCCCGGGCGCAGCGCAGCCTGATGCAGGAGCTGGGTCGTGACCCCACCCTCGACGAGCTGGCCGCCGAGATGGAGATCGAGCCGGAGAAGGTGTCCGAGTTGCGCCGCATCGCCCAGGACCCGCTGTCGCTGGAATCCCCGCTCGGCGAGGAGGACGACGCCACCCTTGGCGACTTCGTCCAGGATCTCGACGCCAACGTCCCCGTCGAGCAGGCCGCCTTCCGCCTACTCCAGGGCGACCTCTCCCTCACCCTGGAGGGTCTCAACGAGCGGGAGCGTGAGGTGCTGGTGATGCGCTTCGGCCTCGCCGACGGCACCGTCCGCACCCTGGAGGAGGTGGGCGCCTACTTCAATGTGACCAGGGAGCGCATCCGCCAGATCGAGACCAAGGCCCTCGCCAAGCTGCGCCAACCGGCACGCGCCAAACAGCTCGACGGCTACCTCGAGGGCGGCTGAACGGGCTAGGTGCTGCGGTCGCGGAGCTCGTCGCCGGCGTTGCGGAGCTGATCCGCCACCACTTCGCGAGCCTTGTTGCGGGGCGCCAGCGTGGCCTGCATCGCCTTGTCGATGTAGGGCGCCACCCTCTCGTCCTCGAGCAGCCGCTGCGCCGAGGAGACGAACCGGTCCACCCGCTCGTCGCCGAGCCGCATCCCGATGACCGTCCCGATACCGATGCCGATGACCAAACCTGTGCGGAACTTCATCCCGCCATCTTTGCACAGGTCAGACCGGTGCGGGGCCGGCACCCGGTGAGCCGAGTCCGATTCAATCCAGCCTCACCGCCTGTGATACCATCGCCGCCGCACTTCGACCTGCCGGGCTCGTGCCCACCGGTCCCATTCCGGGGTAGCTCAATTGGCAGAGCGTCGGACTGTTAATCCGCAGGTTGTGGGTTCGAGTCCCACCCCCGGAGCC
>CAZOGW010000049.1:0-19914 GCA_964579415.1 uncultured Acidimicrobiaceae bacterium
CGGCCCCACGAAGCGGCGGGGGAGGACGAAGACAGCCCCACGAAGCGGCGGGGAAGGAGGCGGAGGGGCGTTCCCTAACAGGGGAGGATGACTGAAGCTATCGTCAGCGCATGCTCACCGACGGTGACCGCTGGCTGCTCGAAGAGGGGACACACCAGCGGCTCCACGACGTTCTGGGGGGCAGGCTCACGCCGGAGGGGGCGGTGTTCAAGGTGTGGGCGCCGAACGCCGAGCGGGTGTCCGTGGTCGGAGACTTCAACGGCTGGGTGGCGGGGGCGACGCCGATGGAGCCCTCCGGCGGCGGAGTCTGGGCCGTCGACGTGCCCGACACCCCGCAGGGCACCCACTACAAGTTCCTCCTGGAGCGGTACGGCTGGCACGGCCTCAAGACCGACCCCTTCGGCTATTTCACCGAGGAGGCACCCGGCTCCGCCTCGATCTTGTGGGACCTCGGCTACGACTGGGGTGACGACGAGTGGTTGGCCGTCCGCGGCGAGCGCCAGGCCCACGACGCGCCCATGTCGATCTACGAGATGCACCTCGGCTCGTGGCAGGGGCCAACCCGCTACCGCATCATCGCCGACCCGCTGATCGATTACCTGCTCGAGATGGGCTACACCCACGTCGAGTTGCTGCCGGTGATGGAACATCCCTTCTACGGGTCGTGGGGCTACCAGACCACCGGCTACTTCGCCGCCAGCTCCCGCTACGGCGAGCCGCAGGACCTCATGTACCTGATCGACCGGATCCACCAGGCCGGCATCGGCGTCATCCTCGACTGGGTTCCCAGCCACTTCCCCATGGACGCCGCCGGGCTGGTCCACTTCGACGGCACCCACCTGTACGAATCCGGCGACTGGCGCATCGGCTACCACCCCGACTGGGGCTCGGCGATCTTCGACTACGGCCGGCCCGAGGTGAGGGCCTTCCTGCTGTCGAGCGCCCATTTCTGGATCGAGCAGTACCACGCCGACGGGCTGCGGGTGGATGCGGTGGCGTCGATGCTGTACCGGGACTACTCCCGCCGTGAGGGCGAGTGGGTGGCCAACAAGTACGGCGGCAACGAGAACCTGGAGGCGATCGGCTTCCTCCATGAGCTCAACGGCAGCATCTACGCCCGCCACCCCGACGTGCATGTCATCGCCGAGGAGTCGACATCGTATCCCAAGGTCTCCAAGCCCATCGACGACGGCGGGCTCGGCTTCGGGTACAAGTGGGACATGGGCTGGATGAACGACACCCTGCGCTACATCGCCCGGGATCCGGTCCACCGCAAGTACCACCATGACGAGCTCACCTTCCGCGCCATGTACGCCGGGACGGAGAACTTCGTGCTGCCGCTGTCGCACGACGAGGTGGTGCACGGCAAGGGGTCGCTGCTGGGCAAGCAGGCCGGGGACGAGTGGCAGCGCTTCGCCGGGCTGCGCCTGCTGCTGGGCCACCAGTGGACCACCCCGGGCAAGAAGCTGCTCTTCATGGGCGGCGACTTCGGGATGCCCGGGGAGTGGAACCACGACGCCGGCCTCCCCTGGGGCCTGCTCGAGCACCCGACCCACGCCGGGGTCAAGGCGTGGGTTGCCGACCTCAACCGCGTCTACCGCTCCGAGCCGGCGCTGCACCTGTCCGACACCCGGCCGGAGTGGTTCCAGTGGCTCGCCGTCGACGACGCCGCGGCCGCCACCATCGCCTTCGCCCGCAGCGCCGACGGCGCCCGCACCGTGGTGGTGGTCTCCAACTTCACCCCGGAGGTGTGGGGCTCGTACCGCCTCGGCGTCCCCCACGCCGGGCACTGGGAGGAGTTGCTCAACTCCGACGCCGCCCACTACGGCGGGTCCGGGGTGGGGAACCTGGGCGGCGTGGAGACCGAACCGGTCGCCGCCCACGGCCAGGAGCAGTCCATCGCTATCGGTGTGCCCCCGCTGGCCACCGTGATCTTCGCTCATGTGCCCGACGATGAGAAAGGTAGGAGCTGAATGAGCAAGAACCGGCCCAGGGTGCTGGCCATGGTCCTCGCCGGTGGCGAGGGGAAACGTCTCATGCCCCTCACCGCCGACCGGGCCAAGCCGGCGGTGCCCTTCGGCGGCCACTACCGGCTCATCGATTTCGCCCTCTCCAACATGGCCAACGGCGGCTTCCGGCGCATGGTGGTGCTCACCCAGTACAAGAGCCACAGCCTCGACGTGCACATCTCCCGCACCTGGCGCATGTCGACCCTGTTGGGCAACTACGTCACCGCGGTACCGGCGCAGATGAGGGCAGGGAAGCGCTGGTTTCTCGGCTCGGCCGATGCTCTGTACCAGAACCTCAACATCATCTCCGACGAGCGCCCCGACTACATCATGGTGTTCGGCGCCGATCACATCTACCGCATGGATCCCGAGCAGATGCTGGAGCACCACATCGACCTCAAGGCCGGCGTCACCGTCGCCGCCCACCGCGTCCCCATCGAGCAGGCCAGCCAGTTCGGTGTCATCGAGGCGGGGGAGGGCTCCAAGATCGCCGCCTTCCGGGAGAAGCCCACCGACCCCAAGCCGCTGCCGGACGCCCCCGATCTGGCTTACGTCTCCATGGGCAACTACATCTTCGACGCCGACGTGCTGGTGGACCTGGTGCGCACCGACGCCGAGGACGACTCCTCCCGTCATGACATGGGCGGCGACCTGATACCGGCCATGGTGGACTCGGCGGGAGCCTACGTCTACGACTTCACCCAGAACGTGGTGCCCGGCGCCACCGAGCGCAGTGCCGGCTACTGGCGGGACGTGGGGACGCTCGACTCGTACTACGAGGCTCATATGGACCTGGTCGACATCGAGCCGATCTTCAACCTGTACAACATCCAGTGGCCCATCCTCACCGACATCCGCCCCATGCCGCCGGCCAAGATCGTCGCCACCGAGGTGCACGGCTCCGGTGCGGTCCACAACTCGCTGATCTCCAACGGCGTCATCATCTCGGGCGCCAAGGTGATCAACTCGGTGCTGTCGCCGCGGGTCCGCATCGAGGACGGGGCCCACGTGGAGAACGCGGTGCTGCTCAACGACGTCGTCGTCGGCGAGGGTGCGGTGGTGCGTCAGACCGTCGTCGACAAGAACGTCAGGATCCCGCCAGGCGCCCAGGTAGGCGTCGACCCCGAAGCCGACGCCGAGCGCTTCACCGTGAGCACCAACGGCATCGTCGCCATCGCCAAGAACACGGTGATTGAATAGGTACTAAGTACTAGGTACTAAGTACTAGGTAGTACGGACTACGTACTGTCTGTGACGTCAGTCATTGACGAGCGGGCCTTAGGCGGTGGCGGTGAGGCGGCGGTCGGCGGTTTGGGGGTCGATGACGTGGACGATGGGCGTGACGGTGTCGCAGGGGAATGCTCCCCGGAGGGAGTGCTCGATCACGGCATCGACGTCGTCGGTCTCGTGGACGCAGTAGAACTTGTCGCCTGCCACGTAGCTGTGGTGCCACACGTAGGGCACGCCCAGCGACGCCACCGCCTCGTTCGAGGTGGCGGACATCTTCTGCAGCTCCGCCAGGCTGAGTTCGCTCGCCCCGGGGATTGTGCGCTCGATGATGAACATGGTCATTGTCGGCCTCCTCTTCGGAATTCCTTGCTCGACGGTCCTCCGGGTGGTCGGAGGCTTGGCGGGAAGGTACGCACCGGGACCCGGGGCGGGCATCGGGAGGAGGTCCCCATTTTGGGGGTAGCGGTCCACCGGGGTATGGCATCATCCACGGTCGAAGCGCCCTCCGGGGCCACCGTCGGGGTAGATTTTCCAGAGCGATGACCGAGCTCCTCGAACGCGACGACGAACTGACACGGCTCGCCTCGGCATGGGAGGCGGCGGTGTCGGGTACCGGCTCCATGGCCTTCGTGACCGGCGAGCCGGGAGCGGGCAAGACGTCGCTGCTGCGCGCGGCCGTTGCCGGCGTCCCCCGCCACGCCGTGCTCTGGGGCGCCTGCGATCCGCTGACGACGCCCCGCCCGTTGGGACCGGTGCACGACTTCGCCCACCTGGTGGGGAGCGTGCGGGACCGCCTCGCCGCCGGCGCCCCGCTCTACGAGGTGTCCCAGGCGCTGTTCGACGAGATGCAGGCGTCCCCCCACTTCGTGGTGGTCGATGACCTGCAGTGGGCCGACGAGGCGACCATCGACCTGCTGCGCTTCCTGGTGCGCCGTATCGAGGCGGCGAGGTCCCTCGTCGTGTGTGCCTACCGCGACGAGGAGGTCGGTCCGGTCCATGTCCTGCGCGGGCTCCTCGGCGACCTCTCCCGCCACGACTCGGTGCAGCGGCTGGCGCTGCGACCGCTCAGTGCCGACGCCATCGGAGGGCTCATGCCCGGCGTCGACACGCAACGGGTACGGCACCTCACCGGGGGCAACCCGTTCTTCGTCACCCAGATCGCGGACAACCCGGGATCGGAGGGACTACCCATGTCGGTCCGGGACGCCGTGCTGGCACGGACCGCCGGTCTCGAGAGCGGCGACCGCGAGGTCCTCGAGCTGCTGTCGTGCGGGCCGGAGGCGATCCCCGACATCGCCCTGGCGAAGCTGTCCATCGACCTGCCCACGCTGCGACGCCTCGACGCCGCCGGCCTGATCGAGCGGGGGCGGCGGGGACTCGCCTTCCGTCATGAGCTGTGCCGCATCGCCATCCACGAGACCCTCCCGCCCGGCGCCGAGGTGCAACTCCATGCCCGCATCCTCGACGCCCTCGAGGCCACGGGAGCCGCCGACGAGGCGTTCATGACCTACCACGCCGTCGGTACCGGCGACCCTGCCCGCATCTGGACGCACGCCACCGCAGCCGGCGCCATCGCCACCCGCAGCGGTTCGCACACCGAGGCGGCGGCGTTCTACCGCACCGCCCTCGAGCACGGCGACGCCCAGCCGGAGCCGGTCCGGGCCGCGGTGCTGGAACAGCTCGCCTCCGAGTACTTCGCCCTCGGCCGCATGCCCGAGGCGATAGCCAGCGGCTCGGCGGCTCTACGCATTCTCGAGGCCGAGGAGGACTGGGACTCGGTGGTGCGGGTCCTCAACGACCTCGCCGTCACCGAGTGGTACAACGCCAACCGCCCCGCCGCCGAGAGCTACGTCGCCGGGGCGGAAGCGGCGTTCCGTCCGGAGACGGCGGCATCGCAGGTGCCGCTGGCCACAGTGCACACCACCGACGCCTACCTCGCCCTGTACATCGGTGACATGGCCCGTACCCGGGAGCTCTCCGCCCGCGCCGCCAGCATCGCGGCCACGGCCGACGATCCCGAGCTCGACATGCGGCTCACCACCATCGAGGCGTCCCTGGGCATCCTGGAGGGCCGCACCGAACATCGGGACCTGCTGATGGCCGGCATCGAGACAGCCATCGCCCGTGGTCTCGACGTCACACCGTCGACGGGTTGGAGCAATCTGGTCTACCTGGATGTGGAGCAGCGGCGTTTCGCCCAAGCCGATGCGCTCCTCGCCAGGAGCCTCTCCTTCGCCGTGGAGCGTGACCTACCCATCTGCACCACATGGCAACTCGGTGTGCGCGGCCGGCTGCACATGCTGCGGGGCGAGTGGGAAGCAGCCGTCGACGACGCTTCCCAGGTCCTGGAATGGGATGCCGCCGCCCTCACCCGCACCTGGCCGCTGCTGGTGCGGGGCCTGGTAGCCCTGCGGCGCGGCGACCCGGAGGCGCGGCGGGACATCGACGAGGCGTGGGAGCTGGCCGACCGGTTCGGCGAGCCGCTGCGCCTTCTCCCCGCGGTGGCGGCGCTGGCCGAGCAGGCCTGGCTCACCGGCCGGCCCGACCGGCGTTTGGCCGGGGTCGGTTCCCTCGTCGCCGCCACCCGGCAGGTTGTCGGCACCGGGTGGTCGCTGGGCGACCTCGCCGTGTGGTTGCGGCGCATCGAGGTCGAGGTGGACCTGGTGCTCGACATGCTCCCCGATCCGCACCGCGTCCACCTCGCCGGCGATCCCGTGGCCGCGGCCGAGACCTGGGGGGCGCTCGGCGCCCGCTATGAGCAGGCCCTGGCTCTTCTCGACGCCGGCGGAGCGGAGCATGCCGGGCGCGGCATAGAGATCCTCGATCTGATCGGGGCCGACGCAGTCGCCTCCAAGGCTCGCCAGGATCTCCGCAGGGTCGGCGTGACCGCTCTCCCGCCACGGCCCCGTCCCAGCACCCGCGCCAACCCGGCCGGGCTCACCGTGCGCCAGCTCGACGTGCTGCGCCTCGTCGCCGACGGGCTCACCAACGCCGAGATCGCCGACCGGCTGTTCATCTCACGCAAGACCACCGACCATCACGTCTCCGCCATCCTCACCAAGCTCGGCGCCAGCTCCCGCTCCGAGGCGGCCACCATCGCCCGCTCCCTCGGCATCGTCGACGGGAGCTGATCGCCGTCCGTGACCCGCCGAGCTTGCGGCGGCTCAGCCGATGTGGGCGTCGATGGCCGCTTGGTAGATCTCGATCTGGCGGAGGGCGGGTGTGGTCCAGCTCCAGTCCCGGGTCATGCCGTTGACCTGGATGGCCTTGCGGCGGGGGACGGAGCGCCAGGCCCTGACGGCACGGTGGAGGGCGTCGAGGAGTGGCAGGGAGCTCGGTTCGGAGGCGACGAAACCGGTGCCCCCGGCCGGGTCGGAGTCGGCGTCGCTCACGGTGTCGTGGAGGCCGCCGACGTCGGTGACGACGGGGATGGTCCCGTAGCGCATCGCCTGCATCTGGGCCAGGCCGCACGGCTCGAACCGGCTCGGCATCAGCAGCAGATCGGCACCGCCGAAGATGCGGTGCGACAGCGGCTCGTCGTAGGCGTCGACGAACCGGAACCGATCCTCGCGGCCCACCGTGGTCCACCGGGCCGCCTCGACGAGGTGGCGCTCACCCGACCCGAGCACCACCATGCGGGCCGGGAGGCGGTCCAGGTAGGGCATCATCTCCAGCGCCAGGTCGATGCCCTTCTGGTGGGTGATGCGGGTCACCATCCCGATGACGGGGGACCGTTCCGCCGGCCAGTCGACGTGCGAGAGCAGGGCCTTGCGGGCGGCCGCCTTGCCGGAGAGGTCGGCGGCGCCGAAGGGCCGGGGCAGGAAGGGGTCGGCGCCGGGGTCCCACACCGCGGTGTCGATGCCGTTGCGGATGCCGACGAGGCGGTCGCCGCGGGCCCGCAGCGCGCCGTCGAGGTTCTCGCCGTGATCGGGGCGGCGGATCTCGGCGGCGTAGTTGGGGCTCACCGTGACCACGTAGTCGGACAGTGCCACCGCCCCCGCCAGCGGGTTGGTGTTGCCGAACCACTCGTAGGCGTCGGCCCGGTTGCGCATCACCCCGAGCCAGTCGCCGGGGGCGATGCCCTGGAAGGCCAGGTTGTGGATGGTGGTGACCGAAGGCACCGGCTCCTCGAGGAACCCGAGGGCGGCACCGGTGTGCCAGTCGTTGAGGTGGACCAGGTCGGGCTTGACCACGTGGGCGGCGATATGGGCAACCGCCGCGGAGAAGGCGGTGAAGCGGAAGTCGTTGTCGCGCCAGCCGTTGCCGTCGTCGTCGGTGTAGGGGTGGGGGCGGTGCATGTTGGGGGTGTGGACCGCCAGCAGCGGGGTGCCGTCGGCCAGCCTGCCGCGGCGGAAGGTGGTGATCCCCACCCAGGGCGGCATGTGAAGGGGTTCCGGGTCGCCGAGCCGGGCGTGGTAGGTGCCGTAGTCGGGCAGGACCACGGTGACGTCGACACCGGCCGCGGTGAGCGCCTTCACCAGCCCGGAGGTGGCATGCGCCAAGCCGCCGACCGCCACCAGCGGGGCCAGCTCCGACGTGGCGAAGAGCACCTTCACGCTGGTCCCTGGCCGGGGCGGGGTTGGCGGAGGACGACCATCCCGAACGACTCTACGGTGACGGTGTCGCCGGCGTCGAGCCGCCGTCCTTCGGGCTCTCCGTCGGCGGCGGTGTCGATCTCGATCTGCCAGCTTCCCCACCCCAGGCCGCGGGGGAGGGTGAAGTCGAGCGGGTCGTCGCCGGCGTTGCACATCACGAGGAAGGAGTCGTCGACGGGCACCGCGCCGTCGGGCGCCTTGGTCACCAGGGCGTTGCCGTTGAGGAAGAAGGCGACGGAGCGGTTGAAGGCGGTGCGCCAGTCGGTAGGGGCCATCTCCCGCCCGTCGCGGGTGAACCAGACAACGTCCTCGCGGCCGGTGAGCGAGGGCGGCGCCCCGGTGAGCCAGGCGGTGCGGCGGAACACCGGGTGGCGGCGGCGGAGCTGCACCAGCCGCCGGACGAAGGCTAGATGGTCGGGGTCGGCGCCCTCCCAGTCGTACCAGGACGTCTCGTTGTCCTGGGCGAAGGCGTTGTTGTTGCCCCGCTGGGTGCGCCACAGCTCGTCGCCGCCGGCCAGCATGGGGACGCCCTGGGCCACCAGGAGTGTGGCGAGCAGGCTGCGGGCGCGGCGCCGGCGCAACGCCAGCACCGCCGGCTCGTCGCTGGGGCCCTCCCGGCCGCTGTTCCACGACCGGTTGTCGTCGCTGCCGTCGCGATTGTGCTCGCCGTTGGCGTGGTTGTGCTTGTGGTCGTAGCTGACCAGGTCGCGCAGGGTGAAACCGTCGTGGCAGGTGACGTAGTTGAGCGAGGTGGTGGCGGGGCGGCGGCTGCCGGCGAAGACGTCGGGGCTGCCCACGATGCGCTCCGCCAGGGCGCCGATGCTTCCCGGCGCCCCCCGCCAGTAATCGCGCACGTCGCCCCGGAAGCGGTCGTTCCATTCCCGCCACCGGGGCGGGTAGGCGCCGAGCCGGTAGCCGCCGGGCCCGACGTCCCATGGTTCGGCGATGAGCTTCACCGTGGTGAGCACCGGATCCTGGGCGACCAGTGAGAAGAAGGCGGCGCCGGCGTCGAAGTCGCCGCCGTTGCTCCCGGTGCGGCCCAGCACCGAGGCCAGGTCGAAGCGGAAGCCGTCGACGTGGTAGGTACTGACCCAGTGGCGCATCGAGTCGGCGACGAGGCGCATCGTGGCCGGCTGGTCGAGGTTGGTGGTGTTGCCGGTGCCGCTGTAGTCGACGTACCGCCGCCGGTCGTCTGATTCGAGGCGGTAGAAGGCCTCGTTGTCGACGCCGCGCATCCCCAGGTTGGGACCGAGGTGGTGCGACTCGCCGGTGTGGTTGTAGACCACGTCGAGGATCACCTCGATCCCGGCGCGGTGGAAGCGCCGCACCGCCTCCTTCAGCTCCGCCACCTGCGCCCCGGGGTCGTCGCCGGCGGCGTAGGCGTGGTGGGGCGCCAGCCAGGCGATCGGCTGGTAGCCCCACAGGTTGCGCAGGCCGCGCATCCTCAGGGCCTGGTCGTGGACGAACTCGGTCACCGGCATCAGCTCGACGGCGGTGATTCCGAGAGCCAGCAGGTGATCGATGATCACCGGCTCCACCATCCCCGGGTAGGTGCCCCGCAGGTGTCGGGGCACGCCCGGGTGGCGCATGGTGAGGCTCTTGACGTGGGTCTCGTAGATGACGGTGTCGGACCAGCGATGTTGCGGCGGGGCGTCGTCTCCCCAGTCGAAGCTGTGGTCGACGACCAGCGAGCGGGGCACGAACGGTGCGCTGTCTTCGGTGTCGAGGGCGTTGGGATCGTCGCGATGGAAGGCGAACACCGCCGGGTGCCAGGTGACCTCGCCGTCGACGGCGTGGGCGTAGGGGTCGACGAGCAGCTTGGACGGATTGCACCACCTGCCCTCCCAGGGCGCCCACGGCCCGTCGACGCGCAGCCCGTAGCGGGTGCCCGGGCCCAGACCGGGCACGTAGGCGTGGTGGACGCTTCCCGACCGGGCCTCCAGCAGGACGGGGTGCTCCGTGCCGTCGTCGTCGAAGACGGCCACGGTGACGGCGGTGGCGACGTCGGAGCAGACAGCGAAGTTGACCCCGGCGCCGTCCCAGGTGGCGCCGAGGGGGGCAGACCTGCCGGGAAGGGCCGGCTGCGGCGTCATGGCGATCTCGGTGTCACGTGGACGGTGCCGGTGAACAGGCCGCAGATCCGGCCGTCGCCCCGGGTCACGGTGACCCGGTAGGTGCCCATGGTCCGTCCCCTGGTCACCTCCTCGGCCACCGCGGTGAGGACGTCGCCGCTGACGGTGGCTGCGGTGAGGGCGAGGTGGGTGTCCACGGCGACCGCCCGGTCGCCGGCGGCGTTGGCGGCGAGGCCGAAGGCGCAGTCGGCAACGGAGAACACCGCCGCCCCGTGGGTGATGTCGTGGAAGTTGTGGTGCCGCTCGTCGACGGGGAGCTCGAGTGTCACCGGGTCGGGTGCGACCAGCCGCATCCCGAGGAGGGCGGCGTAACTGTCCCGGGCGAACAGTTCCTCGACGTGGTCGGCGGGGCCGGTCACGGCCGGCGCTACTGCAGGCCCTTGAGCCTGCCCACCAGCCGCCAGGTGGCGGGCAGCAGCACGCCGGCGAGGACCGCCTTGAAGGTGTCGCCGGCGATGAAGGGGAACAGCCCCAGCTCGGCGGCTTCCCACAGGCCGGTTCCCAGCACCCGGGACAGCCACAGCGTGCCCAGGCCGAGGATGACCATGCTGCCGAGGAGGATGCCGGGAACCGCGGTGCCCACGTTGCGGTCCCCGGTGTGCTCGGCCAGCTTGCCGATGATGAACGCCGCCACCACGAAGCCGACGATGTAGCCGGCGGTGGGCCCGGACATCACCTGCCAGCCGCTGTCGCCGCCGGCCCAGAACGGCAGCCCGAGGCCGGCCATGAGGATGTAGACGAGCTGGCTGGAGGCGCCGGCGGCGGAGCCGAGGGCGGCCCCGGCGAGGATGACACCGAAGGTCTGGCCCGACAGCGGCACCGGGGTGAAGGGGAGGGGGATGGCGATCTGGGCGGTGGCCGCGGTGAGGAGGGCGAACCCCACCACCAGCGCCGCGGTGATGGCGACCCCGGCGGCTCCGGTTGTGGAGCGGGGCAGTACGACCCCGGTGAGGACCCGTGACGGAATGGTGGCTTGCACGCTGAAACCTCTCCTTCGGCGATCGGCGCCGGGGAGTGTAGTTGTACCCGCCAGGCGCGGTTCTTGTCACTGCACATCGGTAGCATCGGGGCAATGCAGCCGACCGATCCGACCGCTACCGGCCATGCCGAGCCGGGTGAGCGCGATGTGTCGACGGTGTCGCTCGACAGCATCGATCTGGATGCCCCGGTGATGGTCGGCGAACCCGCCGCTCCCGCCGCCCCGCCGCGGCGTTTGCCGCGCTGGCCCTTCGTCCTCGTCGGTGCCCTCTTCGTCCTCGGCATCGCCGTCGCCATCGCCTGGCCGATCAACGTTCCCTTCTACGCCATGGCCCCGGGGCCGGTCAACGACACCTCCGATTTCGTGACCGTCCCCGATGCCATCCAGGACGAGGAGGGGAACCTGATGTTCCTCACCGTCACCTACCGGGAGATCAACGCCCTGGAGTACGTCGGAGCCCTGCTCGACCGGGAGATCGACCTGGCCCCGCGGGAGAACATCCGCCCCGCCGGGGTCACCCAGGAGGAGCTGCGCGAGCAGAACCTGAGCCTCATGGAGGCGTCGAAGAACAACGCCATCTACGTCGCTCTCACCCAACTCGGCTACGAGGTCACCTTCGACGGGTCGGGGGCGGTGGTGTCGTCCGTGGTCGACGGCTCGCCGTCTCAGGGCATCTTGCACCAAGGCGACCTGGTGGTGGCAGTCGACGGCACGCCTATCGAGTTCTCCGACGAGCTGGTCAACCGCCTCTCGGGGCGGGCGCCGGGAGACATGGTCGCTCTCACCGTGGAACGCACCGACGAGGACGGCAACGTCGAGACCGTCGAGCTGGACGTCACCCTGGCCCCCTTCCGCACCGAGGTCGACGGGGAGATCGAGGAAGATCCCAACCGCGGCATGCTGGGCATCCTGGTGCAGAACGGGCCCGCCGAGATCATCTTCCCCGTCGACGTGGTCATCGACTCTCGCAACATCGGCGGACCCTCCGCCGGGATGATGTTCACCCTCGAGGTGATCAACCAACTCACCGACGGCGACATCACCCACGGGCACATAATCGCCGGCACCGGCACCATCGACGGAGACGGCGCCGTGGGCGCCATCGGCAGCGTGCGGCAGAAGGTGTTCGCCGCCATCAACGTCGGCGCCGAATACGTGCTGGTACCCAGCCGCAACTACGACGACGCACTGTCCGCCGCCGGTGACGACATCGAAGTGGTCAGCATCGACACCATCGACGACGCCCTCGACTTCCTCGACACCCTGGCTTGAGGTCGGGGCGCACCGGCCGGCCAGGAAGTGCGGCCCGTCAAATGACCCTGCCATGGGGAGGGCGCCGGTATCGTTCGCGCCATGCCCGACTCCGCACCCGACGACGACCTGAGCCGCTCCTTCCCCACGGCGCGGCGGGGATATGACCGCGACGCCGTCGAGGCGTTCCGGCGGCAGGTGGCCGAAAGGCTCTCGGCTCAGGCGCAGCGGATAGCCGTGCTGGAGGCCAAGGTGGACCAACTCGGCATCGCAGACACCGGTCTTCTCGCCGAGGAACTGGCCCGTATCGGTGGCGACATCTCGACGCTGCTCGACGACGCCGCCCGGACCGCCACCGAGATCCGGCGCCGGGCACAGGAAGACGCCGACCGCTGGACCGCCGAAGCCGAGGCGGAGGCGAGGGCCGGTCTCGCCGAGGCCACCGGCACCGCCGAGCGTCTCCGCAGCCAGGCGTGGGTGGAAGGCACCGCCCTGCTCACCGCCGTTCAGGAGGAGCGGGCACGCCTGCAGCAGGCGGCCCGGCAGGACGTCCTCTACATCCGGGCCGATGCCGAGCGTGAGGCGATGCGCATGACCTCCGAGGCACGTCGGGAATCCCAGGAGGAGCTGGGGTCGGCACGCACCGACGCGGATCGCATGCTGCGCGAGGCGAGGGCCGAGGCCGACCGCATGCTCGACGGGGCCGCCCGCGCCGCCGAGGCGGCCCAGGAGCGCACCAGGGCGCTGGAGGACCGCCGCACCGAGCTGCTCAAGGAGTTGGAGGGGGCGCGGCGCACCATCAACAGGCTCGAAGAGGAGATCGAGGTCAAACACGCCGTCCTCTCCTCCGAACCCGGCTTCGGGTCCCGTCCCGGCATCCCGGACCCCGGCGAGCACCATCAGTGGGACGAGGACGCCGGGGTGCGCATCGTGCCCGCAGCCCGGGCCCTCAGCCCCGAGGCGGTCGATCCCGATGCCTTCATCGCCGAGGTGGAACAACTTCACGCCGTGCCGGTCACCCCGGAGCCGAAAACCGCACCTGAACCTGTGGTTGAGGCTATCGAGCCGCCAGCCGACGCGCCGGATCCCTTACCGGTGCCCGAATTCTCTGACAACCATCAACATACAGTAGAGATTGAGACGGTCGACGATGCGGAATCGGCACCGGTATCGGTAGGGCCGGACGACGGTCCCGCTGTGGTGTCCGAGCCCGGAATCGAACTCGGAATCGATGCCGTCGACGGGTCCGGGGGTGACGAAGCACCGGAGAGATCCCGGGACGTGGATGCGGGTGACTCTCCGGAGTCCGAACCGGAACCCGAGCCCGAGGCGGAGCCCGAGCCGGAGCCCGAGCCGGAGTCAGGGTCGGCCCCGGTGGCGGCGACCGTACCCCCCATTGGCGACCTGTTCGCCCGGCTTCGCGCCGGGGACGCTCCCTCTCCCGACGAGCCTGCCTTGGCCGAGGAGCCCTCCCCGCCGCCCGCTCAGCCGGAGGCGGCCGTCGAACCCGAACCGGCGACCGAGCCGGAGGCACCGGCCCCCCCGGCCCACCTCGATGCCGGCGCCGCGGTGGAGATCAGGGAACGACTCCTGCTTCCCATCCAGAACCGCACCCTGCGTGAGGTGAAGCACGCCATCGTCGAGTTACAGAACGTGGCCCTGGAGCAGATCCGAACCAGCACCGGCGACTACCGGTCCGACGGGGAGGCGGTGCTGTCGCTGCTGGCGCCCGGGATGGACTCCGGAGCCGCCCAGGCCTATGCCGCCGGCTTCGCCGCAGCCGCCGAGATGACTGCGGCACCGGCGACGCCCGCGGTCACCGGATCGCCGGATCGGGCGGCCCCGGAGGTGGCCGAGGCCCTGGCGTCGGCGGCCGATGCGGCCCACCAGCGGGTCGTCGCCGGCGACGGGGGCGGTCGTGAGGCAGCCGCCGCGGTTTCCCGCGTGTTCCGGGCCTGGCGCACCGACGAGGCCGAGCGCCGGGTACGTGCCGCCACCCAGCAGGCCTACCACGCCGGCCTCCTCGCCGGCCTCGCCGGCACCGGCGTCAGCCGGGTGGTGATGGTGACACAGGGCGCCGCCTGCGCCCGCTGCCCATCGGTCCCCGACGTCCCCTGGGACCCCGCCGAAGCCATGCCGGCCGGGTTCCCCGTTCCCCCGGCGCACGAGGGGTGCCTCGCCAGCCCGGTGCCGGTTTCCTGACCGGTCGGGCCGCTCGCCGGCCCGGGTTGTAGAAACCGGTCCCTTCCTACACTCTCGGATGTGATGAACCAGGACGCCATCCCGCTCCGACCGCGGAGCCGATCCCGTCGGATCCTCATGATGGTGGTCATCGCGCTGTTCGTGGTGATCCTGGCGCTGCGCTCCATCGCCACCTTCTGGACCGACTTCATGTGGTACGACTCGCTCGGACTGCAATCGGTGTGGCAGACGCTGGTGTTCACCCGGGTGTGGCTGGTGGTGGCCGCCACCTTGTTCGCCGCTGCCGTGATCTGGGTGAACCTGTGGCTGGCCGACAGGCTCTCGCCACGCTCGTCGCTGTTCGCCGTCGGCCCCGACGAGGAACTCATCGAGCGCTGGCAGGACTGGATCGGGCCCCGGGAGCGCCTGGTGAGGAGCATCGTCTCGCTCGGTCTCGGCGTCATGCTCGGCCTGGGGGCGGCGCTGTGGTGGCAGGAGTTCCTCATGTTCCGTCACGGAGGCGACTTCGGCCGCCCCGACCCGATATTCGGTCTCGACGTGGGCGAGTACGTCTTCCGCCTGCCCTTCTACCGCTCCCTGTTTGGTTGGGTCTTCCAGCTCCTGGTGGTGACGGTGATCGTGGTCGCCGTGGTCCACTACCTCAACGGCGGCATCCAGGTCCAGTCCGACCAGCGCCGGGTCAACCCGGGGGTCAAGGTGCACCTGTCGGTGCTGTTCGCCGTCCTCGCCCTGCTCAAGGCGGTGGGTTACTACCTCGACACCTGGGCGCTGCTGTTCTCCGACCAGGCGATGCAGAGCAACACCGTCACCGGGGCGTTCTACGCCGACGTCCACGCCAAGCTGCCGGCGCTGCGGCTGCTGATCCTGATATCGATCGTCGCCGCCGTCATCATGCTGGTGAACCTGCGCTTCCGCGGCTGGACCCTGCCGCTGGTGGCGCTGGGGCTGTGGCTGTTCACCTCCGTCGTCGTCGGCGGCCTCTACCCGGCGTTCGTGCAGCGCTTCCAGGTGGTTCCCGACCAGGTGAACAAGGAGATCGAGTTCGTCGCCCACAACATCTCCGAGACCCGGTTCGCTTTCGGGCTGGACAAGGTACAGGTGGCGCCGTTCGCCGCCTCGCCCGACCTCGACGTGGCCGACCTGAGGGAGAATATCGACACCATCGCCAACATCCGCCTGTGGGACCCGTCGGTACTCAACAACACCTACCGGGAGCTGCAGGAGATCCGTACCTTCTACCGCATCGAGGACGTCGACGTGGACCGCTACACGATCGACGGGGACCTCACCCAGGTGATGGTGTCGGCCCGCGAGCTCGACGAGTCCGGCATCCCCGGCGGCGGTTGGGTCAACGAGACCCTGGTGTACACCCACGGTTTCGGGGCGGTGCTGTCGCCCGCCAACGACGTCACCTCGGCGGGCCAACCCGAGTTCCTGGTGCGCGACATCCCGCCGCTGACCGACGCCCCCGAGCTGGAGATCACCCAGCCCCGCATCTACTTCTCGGACTTCGCCGACTCCGACTACCTCATCGTCGACACCAACGAGCGTGAGGTGGACTACCCGGTGGGCGACGCCGACGTCGCCCCCACCCACTATGACGGCGACGGCGGTGTGCCCCTCGGGGGGCTGGCGCAGCGGGCGGCGTGGGCGCTGCGCTTCGGCGACGTCGACGTGCTCATCTCCGGTCAGCTCCGCTCCGACAGCAAGGTGCTCCTGGAGCGCAACGTGCGGGACCGGGTCCGGCAGGTGGCGCCGTTCCTGCACCCCGACGCCGACCCCTACCTGGTGATACACGAGGGCCGCCTCATCTGGGTCCTCGACCTGTATTCGGTGTCGGACAGCTACCCGTACGCCACCGAGGCCATCACCAGCCGCCTCGACCGCACCCCGGGCCTGCCCTCGGGCTTCAACTACATCCGCAACCCGGTGAAGGCCACCGTCGACGCCTTCACCGGCGAGATGACGTTCTTCGTGATGGACGAGACCGACCCGCTGATCCAGGCGCAGCGGCGCATCTTCCCCGACGTGTTCACCGACGAACCGGTGCCGCAGGCCCTCGCCGAGCACATCCGCTACCCCGAGGACCTGTTCCGCGTCCAGTCGGACATGTACCTGGCGTACCACATGACCGACCCGAGCAACTTCTTCCGCACCGTCGACCCGTGGCAGATCGCCAGCGACCCGTCGGACTCGGATCGGGACGAGCTGCGGGGCACGTTCACCGACGCCGAGCAGAACGAGGTGCGGCCAATGTTGCCGTATTACCTGTTGATGAAGCTGCCCGGCGAGGAGGAGCTGTCGTTCATCCTCATGCAGCCGTTCACGCCCGAGAACCGACCCAACATGGTGTCGTTCATGGCAGCCAAGTCAGGCCCGGAGGGCTACGGGGAGCTGATCGATTACCGGCTGCCGGCGAACTCGGCTCAGCAGGGCCCCGGCCAGGTGGGGCAGTTCATCAACCAGGACACGCGTATCGCCGCCGAGTTCACGCTGCTCAGCCAGGGCGGCTCCGACGTCATCCAAGGCAACATGCTGGTGGTGCCCATCGAAGAGTCGTTGCTGTACGTGCAGCCGATCTACATCGAGGCGGACTCCAACGGGCCGAGCCGTGACGCCACCGGCATCCCCGAGTTCAAGCGGGTGGTGATGTCGTTCGACGGGCAGATCGAGATCGGTGACAGCCTCGACCAGACCTTCGAGTTGATCTTCGGTGGGGCGCCCGGCGACGACGACCCCTCCCCGCCGTCCATCGACCCGCCCGACCCCGGGGACGAGCCCGGTGAGGTCCCCGACGAGTTGGAGGCGCTGCTGATCAGCATCGACCGGGCGTTCGCCGAGGCCGCCGACGCTCTCACCGCGGGCGATCTGGCCGGCTACCAGGAGAAGGTGGACGAGGCCCAAGAGCTCACCCGCCAGGCGCTCGAGCTCGCCGGCGCCACCGTCGAGCCCGAACCCGTCGGCACCGACGGCTGAAGCCGAGCCACCCGGCGAGGGCAGCGCTCAGCCGACGATGTGGCGCAGTCCTGCTACCTGGGCTCGGTAGGCCGGTGCGCCACCGCCGGTCACCGGAAGCGGTGAGCACAATCGAGAGTCCCAAGTCGGTTCCCGGTTCGCTGGGCTGATCGGTCCCTGGCCGCACGGCCGTTGGACCCTTCCGCCTCCGGCGCCGGTCGGTAGGCTTGACCTCGATTCACCGGGCGTGACCGGTGGCCAGGGACCCCCCGAAGGAGCACAGCATGACGACGGCGGCACTCGAAACCAAGGCCGGGAAGAGCGTTCGGCTCTACGGCATCCTCGTCCTGGTGGCAGGCATTCTCTTCATCATCGCCGGTGGAGTCACCTGGTTCATGGTGCGCGACCAGCTTCTCGCCGAGGACATCGTCGTGCCCGACGATGCCCGGGCCTTCGCCGGCCGGACCGTGGCCGGCCCGTTCACCGCCTTCGCCCAGGCCGACATCATCAACACCCACGCCCTCGAAGCCAGCGGTGGAGCCACCTACGCCGAGCTCGACCGTGACGATCCGGCCCGGGCCACAGTGATGAACGCCTCATTCCTGCGGGCGTCGCTGTTCACCTCGGTGGTGTCCTTCGGGGTCGCCGCCATGGCCGCGGCCCTCGGGATCGTGCTGATCCTCGTCGGACTTGCCTTGATGCGGGTCGGCGACGCGCTGGTACCCGCCTCTGCCACGGGGGTCGGGGAGCGGGTCGAGCCCGTTGTTGTGACGCCGGCCCCGGCACCCCCGCCCGCCGACGAGGCGATCTCCTCCGACACGGTCTAACGGTGCCAAGGCAGTCTCCGCCCATCGCCCGGCGTCTCCGACGCCGGGCGATGCCGTCTGTGGCGTGCCCAGATCGCGATCGGTTGTAGGGTTGGCGGTATGTTCAGAGTGATCCGCCAGGAGCGCCAGACACGACGAGATGCGCTCACTCTCGTCAGCGACGAATGGACCGCGCTGGCCGGTGCCCGGCGCTTCGGCGTCGGCATCTCCTACGTCCGTCCGTCGCGGGTGGTTGTCGACAACGCGCAGCCGGTGCGCGTCGTCGACTACCTGATGGTCATGCGGGCGAGTCTCCTGGTGACCCTGGTGGCGGCGGCGCTGTGGAGCGTATGGCGTGACTGAGCCGCGAGTACCTGACGTCGGAGAGGTTGCGTCGCGGATCTCCGAGACATTGGCAGGACTGCTCGGTGCGTCGTCGACGGATGCGGTGTTCTCCGCACCTACACCGGTAGGAGACGACATCGTCATCACAGCCGCATCGTGGGAACGCGCCGGTGGGTTCGGGTTCGGCGGCGGTGAGGGCCGGGGTGCCGACGGCGACGACGGTGGTGGAGCCGGCGGCGGCGGAGGCGGCGCCTCCCAGGGCCGGCCCGTCGCCGTGATCCGCGTCGGTCCTCACGGTGTCACCGTCACTCCGGTGATCGACTTCACCAAGATCGGCGTCACCCTCCTCCTCGGCGTGGTCGGCGTCTGGTCGGCGTTGCGCCGACGCTGACCGGGTTGCGGGAGGAGCCGCACCCGGGACGAGCGGGGCGCCTCGCACGCCGAGAGCGTCACCGCAGATCGAGGCGCATCAGCACGCGGGGGAAGCCGTCCAGTACCGAGTCGGTATCGGAGACCTTCACGGAGCCGGCTTGTTCGAAGAGGCGGCGGGTACCGACGTAGGCCATGGTCAGATCGACCTTGGCGCCCCGGGATCCTGTGCCATGTACCTTATGATGCCCGAGGACCAGACGTATGGGTGCAGGTGGCCGAGGCGGCGCCGCCGGCGGTGCCGCGCGCGTCCTGGCATCTCAGGCCCGGCTCGATGCATCCAGGGGCTAGTCGTGATCCCGTGGGACCATGGCGTCATGTATGGCGGGCGGAGCGGCGTCGAATCGGGGTTGATGCGATGGAGGCGCGAGCACCGCCTTCTCTCGGACCTCGCGTCGGACGGTGGTGGTCGCTCACTTCGTCGAGGCCGCGAAGCGGGGCCAGGCCCGATCGATCAGCCGCCCGTAGAGGGCGGCGAACGCCAGGGCGCGCAGGCCCGGGCGGTGGGTGCTGACCACCCAGGTGAGCCTCGCCCTGTCGTCCGCGACGGCCTCGAAGCGGTGTTCGTAGTCGATGGGAACTCCCAGCGCCCGGCCGGACCAGGTCCAGCTGCGGGGAGGGTCGAACGCCGTCATGGCGAACCGGGACCGTCCCGCGGGACGGAATCGGAACACCCCGGAGGTCTCGGCGCCGAGCGGCCCGTCGGGGCTGACGCGGGCACGCGAGATGTGCGGCGTCCAGGTCGGCCAGCGGGCCACGTCGGCCAGAGATGCCCACGCATCCTCGACCGAGCACGGTACGTAGAACGACCGCTCCACCAGCACGTGGCGGGACTGTGCGTTCATGGCTCGTCCGATCTGTGCCCGATGCAACAGCCGGTCTCCCGTTCTTGCAGCTCCGGCACCCTGGTATACTCAACCGTGCATCGCGGGGTGGAGCAGTCTGGTAGCTCGTCGGGCTCATAACCCGAAGGTCGCGGGT
>CAZOGW010000050.1:0-9604 GCA_964579415.1 uncultured Acidimicrobiaceae bacterium
TACCAGTTGACATAGGAGGGCCGCCGAAGCGGCGGGGGAGGATGAAACCCGGCCCCACGAAGCGGCGGGGGAGGACGAAACCCGGCGGGGGAAGGCAGCGAGCCTACGGTATCCCGGTCCGGGCCTCGCAGGCAGTGCTGGTGTCGGTGCCGGCGCCGCCGTGGCATGTGTCGGAGCCGCCACCACCGTTGAGGGTGTCCTTGCCGGCACCGCCCCACAACCTGTCGCTGCCCCGTCCACCATTCAACGTGTCGTTGCCGGCGCCACCGCGCAACTGGTCACTGCCGGCGCCGCCGTTGAGCTTGTCGTTGCCGGCATCGCCCCAGAGCTTGTCGTCGCCCGATCCGGCCTTGAGGGTGTCCTTACCCGCACCGCCGCGGATCTCGTCGTGGCCTGCGCCGCCGTTGAGGGTGTCGGTGCCCCCACCACCCCACAGCTTGTCATCGGCGGCGCCGCCGTTGAGGGTGTCGGTGCCCGCACCACCCCGCAGCTCGTCCTTGCCGGCATCGCCGTAGAGGGCGTCGTTTCCGGTGCCGCCGTTGAGCTTGTCGGCGCCGGAACCGCCCCGCAAGGTGTCGTTCCCGGCGCCTCCGGCCAGGGTGTCACCGCCGGTATCGCCCCACAGCTTGTCGTTCCCCGCTCCCCCGCCGAGGACGTCCCCGCCTGCTCCGCCGCGTAGCTGGTCGTCACCGGCGCCGCCGGTGAGGTTGTCGTTGCCGGCGTCGCCCCACAGCTTGTCGTTCCCGTCTCCGCCGGACAAAGTGTCATTGCCGGCGCCGCCGCGCAACTCGTCGGACCCGCCATCTCCCCACAGCTTGTCGTTCCCGTCGCCGCCGCTCAGCTTGTCGGTCCCGGCACCGCCGCGCAGCTCGTCATTGCCGGCGCCACCACCCAGCGTGTCGTTGCCGGCCTCACCCCACAACTTGTCGTTCCCGGCGCCACCACCCAGCGTGTCGTTGCCGGCCTCACCCCACAACTTGTCGTTCCCGGCGCCACCGTCCACCTTGTCATTACCGGCACCGCCGCGCAGGTCGTCGTTGCCGGCACCACCACCCAGCGTGTCGTTGCCGGCCTCGCCCCACAACCTGTCAGCCCCGGCGCCACCATCCAGCTTGTCATTGCCGGCACCGCCCCGCAGTTCATCGTTGCCGGCTTCACCGAGGAGGGTGTCGCCACCGTCGCCGCCGCTGAGCTTGTCGGCGCCGGCGCCGCCACGGACCAGGTCGTTGCCCGGGCCGCTGTCGATGATGTCGTTGCCGTCGCCCCCGCAGATGACGTCGTTGCCGGCACCGCCGGTCACGGTGTCGTTGCCGCCACCGGCCCAGATCACATCGGACGCCGGTGTCCCGGCGATGGTCTCCGCTTCGTCGGTGCCGACGACGGTCGCCACCCGCCCGTGGCAGAGAGGCGTGTGCTTGGCGAAGACGTCGTGAATCTGGGCGTCGCTCTTTGAGGGATGCAGGTTGGTAGCTCCGGAGACGAACGCCACCCAGGCCCCGCCGGGCGCCATGGCATGGACCGTGGCGTTGGCATTGGCCTTGACCCCCGAGGTCGACGTCGTCGTCAACACGACATGCCCGGTGGCCAGGTCCTTGAGGAACACGTCCCTGATGCCGTCCCCGTCGACGGGGTGGAGGTTGGTCGACGCGGACGAGAAGGCGACCTTGGTGCCGTCCGCCGAGATCGACGGAAACCCGGAGGCGCCGTTCCCCTTGACACCGGCACTACCCACCCGGGACACCAGGGTCACCGCACCGGTGGACAGGTTCCTCACGAAGACGTCTTCCTGGTGGTCGCCGTCGGCCGGGTGCAGGTTGGCGCCGGAGGACATGAAGGCCACCTGTGTCCCGCCCGCCGACAGTACGGCCTGGCCGCTGGGCCCGTCGGACTTGGGGCCGCCGCCGGTTGCCCGCGACGCCAGGGTCACCGTCCCGTTGCCACCCAGATCCTTGACGAACACGTCTCCGTCTGTCTTGGTGTCGGCGGGGTGGAGGTTGGTCGCCATCGAGACGAAGGCCACTCGCGACCCGTCCGCCGACAGGCTCGGCGCTCTGCTCTCTCCATTGCCCTTGACACCTGACGCCGAGATGGACGCCAGGGTGATGGTGCCCCGGGCGATGTCCTTGACGAAGACATCCCAGATTTGGTCAGTGTCCCCGGGGTGCAGGTTCGATGCCGCCGACGCGAAGGCCACCCGTGACCCGTCGGCGGACAGGTCGGCGACGAAACTCCCCTCGTTGCCCTTCTCGCCGTCGATTCCCTGCCGCGACACCAGGGTCAGCTCCCCGCTGGAGAGGTCCTTGAGGTAGATGTCCTGGTGTTCGGCGTCGGCCGGGTCCAGGTTGGTGGCCAGGGACACGAAGACGACCTTGGCGCCGTCGGCGGAGATCCTCGGCAGGAAGCTGTTGTCGTTGCCCTTGTCGCCGATCTCCCCCACCCGTGACACCAGGGTCACTTCGCCGCTGATCATGTCCTTGACGAAGACGTCCTCCACCGTGTCGGGATCGTCGGGATGCAGGTTGTTCGCCTGCGATACGAAGGCCACTCTGGTGCCGTCGGCAGAGATCGAGACCGCGCTGGAACCGAGGTTGGCCTTGACGCCGGTACCGGACAGGGACACCAGGACAGTCTCCCCGCCGGTGGCGACGGGGAGCATGGCGGCATCGACGCCCTCTGTCTGGCTTCGGGCTTCCCCTACCGGAAGGCCCAACACCATCAGCGCCACCACCAACGACCACACGCCTAGTCGTATCGGGAGCATCTCGGGAAGATTCAAGCCTCCCGTGGGAACTATGTCCAGATTCTGCCGGGTTGGCAGCGTGCTGCGCCGCCGGCAGCAGGTCCCGGCCGGGCTATCGTCCGGCGGCGATGGTCGGGATCGTCCTCGTCTCGCACAGCGCCGAGATCGCCGCAGGCACGGTGGCTCTGGCGCGGCAGATGGGCGGCGATGCCCCGCTGGCCGCCGCCGGTGGTATCGATGATCCCGACGACCCCATCGGCACCGACGCCATCAAGGTGCTGGCCGCCATCGAGGAGGTGTGGTCCGACGACGGCGTGGTGGTGCTCATGGACCTGGGCAGCGCCATCCTGTCGGCCGACTTCGCCCTCGACATGCTCGACGACGACCGCAAGGCCCGGGTGGTGCTGTGCGAAGCGCCCCTGGTGGAGGGAGCCGTCGCCGCCGCCACCGCATCGGGTGCCGGGCTGGGGCTGGAGGCGGTGCTCGCCGAAGCCCGAGCCGCCCTGGTCCCCAAGGCCGCCAACCTGGGCATCGACCTCGCCCCGGCGGCTGCGCCGGGACCGGTCGACACCCCCGGCACCGACGGGCCGGTCCTGACGGCGGTGCTGCCGGTGGGCAACCCCACCGGACTCCACGCCCGCCCCGCCGCCCGCTTCGTATCCACCGTCGCCGGGCACGACGCCACCGTCACCGTGACCAACCTCACTACCGGAGCGGGGCCGGTGCGGGGCGACAGTTTCAGCGCCATCGGTACCCTGGGGGCTCGCCAGGGCCACCAGATCGAGGTTGCCGCCACGGGAGAGGGAGCCGCCGCCGTGCTGGCGGCGCTGCAGGAGCTGGCCGCCGACGGGTACGGGGACACCCCCGGCGGCGCTCCACCACCTCCGGCGGTCAGGTCCGGTAGCGGGCCCGTCGGCGCCTCACCGGGAACAGCGGTGGGGCCGGTGCGGCACCTCGTCGCCGCCGAGGTTCCCGACAGCGACACCCGGGCGGTGGGCGACGCCGTCTCCGAACGGGAACGCCTGGAGGCGGCAAGGGCGGAGGCGCGGCGGCAGATCGAACACTCCCGTGCCGTGATCCGCTCCGTCGCCGGTGAGGCCGAAGCCGGGATCTTCGACGCCCACCTGCTCATCGTCGACGACACCGAACTCGCCGCCACCGTCGACGCCGGGATCGAGGCGGGGCAGGGGGCTTTCCGTGCCTGGTCCGATGCCATCGCCGCCCTGGTGGACCGCTTCGCCGCCCTAGACGACCCCTACCAGCGGGAGCGGGCCGCCGACGTCGAGGCGGTGGGCCGCCAGGTGCGGGCCGCGCTGCTCGGCATCGACCTGGCGCCGACACCTTCCGGGGAGGGCATCCTCGTCGCCCGCGACCTCGACCCGGGCGCCACCGCCCGCCTCGACCGGGCCACCGTGCACGGCATCGTCACCGCCGAGGGCGGGCCGACCTCACACTCGGCCATCCTGGCCCGGTCGCTGGGCATCCCCGCCGTGGTCGCCGCCGGGCCCGCGGTGCTCGAACTCCCCGAGGGCGCCATCATCGTCATCGACGGCACCGGCGGCACCGTCGACACCGCTCCCGATGCGGCGGCCGTCGCCGCCGCCGAGGCAGCCATCGCCGCCGAGCGGGCCGCCGCCGCTTCCGCCACCGCCGCATCCGCCCGACCGGCCATCACCGTCGACGGGGTCACCGTGGAGGTGGCCGCCAACATCGGCCGCCCCGAGGAAGCGGCGGCAGCGGTGGAGGCCGGCGCCGACGGAGTCGGGCTGTTCCGCTCCGAGTTCCTCTTCCTGGGGCGGGACACCGCTCCCGACGCCACCGAGCAGGAGGCCGCCTACCGCGCCGCCGCCGAGGGACTGCAGGGACGCCGCCTGGTGCTGCGCACACTCGACGTCGGCGGCGACAAGCCGCTGGCCTTCGCCGCCATGCCACCGGCTGCCAACCCGTTCCTGGGAGTGCGCGGCCTGCGTCTGGGGCTGCACGACCGCACCCTGCTGGAGACCCAACTCGATGCGGTGGTGCGGGTGGCGGCCGACCATCCGCTGTCGGTGATGTTCCCCATGGTGACAACCGTCGCCGAGGTGGTGGAGGCCAAGGCGATGGTGGCGGCCGCGGTGGACCGGACCGGCGTGACCCCTTCGAACGACTTCGAGATCGGGGTGATGATCGAGGTGCCCGCCGCGGCGGTGCTCGCCGACCGGCTGGCGCCCCACGTCGACTTCTTCTCCATCGGCACCAACGACCTCACCCAGTACGTGATGGCGGCGGAGCGGGGTAGCCCGCAGCTGGCGTCGTTCGCCGACGCCCTCCACCCCGCCGTGTTGCGCATGGTGTCGTGGGTGGCGACCGCGGGATGGGATCACGACATCTGGGTGGGTGTGTGCGGCGAGGCCGCCGGTGATCCCGAGGCGGTGCCCTTCCTCGTCGGCCTCGGCGTCACCGAGCTGTCGGTGACCCCTGCCCTGGTGCCGGCGGTCAAGCAGGCGGTCCGCTCCCTCACCTCCACCGAAGCCAACACCCTGGCCCACGCCGCCCTCGACCAGGACGACGCCGCCTCAGTCCGGGCCCTCGTCCGCTAGGGGCCGCGAGGCACGATCAGCAGCCGGAGCCCTCCCATGAGGCAACCGTCCAGCCTTCCGCGGTCCGCATCACGTCGACCCTGAGGACTGCGCCGTTCTCCAGGTCGTCGCCGAAGGGAACCGCGTAAGAGACGTCGCCTCGGGGCAGCGTCACCTCGACGAAGCCGCCCTGCGGGTACTGCGGCTCGCCCAGCTCGCCGTCGAGGATCCACTCGAGGGCCTCCCGGGAACTGGGGAAGGCAACTGCATCCGAGAGGTCACCGCCCACGTTCGGCGACGCCGGCGTTCCCGGGGGCACCGGGCAGGTGAGCACCTGGGGCGGTTGCGGCGCCTCGATCGAAGCGGCGATCGGCGGCGGCGGGATGACGAAGAGCTCTTCGGTGAAGCGGCTGGAATGGTCGACTGTCGTGCTCATGCCCTGCCACTCGATGTCGTCGAAGACGACGTGGCTGCCATCCGTCAGGGTGGCGGAGAGCTCGACGCGGATGGGGCTCTCCTGGTCGAGGAGTGAGAGGTCGAGCTCGCCGACGAAGACGCTGCGGTCGAGGCCCGCCCGGTCAAAAACCCTCTCGATCGGCACCGGATCGGCGGACCCGATACGGATGGCGACGGTGGCAGTATCGAGGGGGACGATGCCCGCCACTACCAAGTCCCTCGCCGTCTCGTCGATGGCCAGCTCGACGAACGCAGCAGGAAGGACGTCGGGGTCCTCCTGGTCGACGCCGAACCGGTGGACGACCTGGTAGCGGGCGTCGTGACTGGTGAAGAGCCACCACGCACCTTCACTGCTGGACGGTGCCACCGCAAAGGCGATGCCGCTGTCGAGGAGGACGAAGTGGCTGCCCGCGGGAGCATCGTCCAGCATGCCCGGAGGCGCCGCCGACCGATCGGAGAGACCGTCGTCGCCGACAGCGGTGGTGGTCGTGCTGGATGGGGGTTCCGTGGTGGCGGGCGTGGCGATCATCGTCGTGGGCACCAAGG
This sequence comes from uncultured Acidimicrobiaceae bacterium, assembly GCA_964579415.1. Lineage (GTDB taxonomy): Bacteria > Actinomycetota > Acidimicrobiia > Spongiisociales > UBA5794 > CAZOGW01. Next base: position 6,301 of record CAZOGW010000050.1, read on the forward strand.
GGCTGGTGGCGACGGTCGTGGGAGTGGTCGTGACCGGTGGTGGCTCGGCGACCAGCCCGGGGCCGCGGAACGCCAACCCGGCGACCCCCACCATGATGAGAACGACGATCGCAGCGGTGGCGGCGGCAGCTATCCGCTGGACCAGGTGGCGGCGGGCGATCCGCTCCATGGACGGCCTCGGGCGCGCCGATACCGCCGATCGGGTCTCCACTGCGGCGCTCCGCATCCGTTCATCGAGGGTCATCATCGGCCTCCGTGGTGTCGAGGTGGATCGCCAGCGTCTTGCGGGCCCGACTCAGGTGCGTGCGCACTGTTTCGACCGAGCAATCGAGGATCTGGGCCACGCTGTCGAGCGTCAGATCCTCCAGGTAGTGGAGGGCCACCGCCTGCGCCTGGCGCGCCGGCAACCTGCGTACGGCCTGCCACACGGCGACCGAGTCCGGGCTGATCTCGGGGATAGGCGCCATACCGGCCCCGAGCCGAGTGACCACTCTGGCCAGCGTCACTCCCCGACGGAACGAGGACACCGAACGGTTGATCACGACCCGCCTCACCCACGCTCCCGGGTTGTCGTACCGCCCGATCTCCGGCCACCGCCGGTAGGCGGCCAGGAACGCCTCCTGAGCGAGGTCGTCGGACGCGATGCCACTGCCCGAGAGGACGTAGGCGAGGGCGGCCACCGCATCGAACTCGCGGTCGTAGAACGCATCGAAGTCAGGAAGCCAGGACCCGGGGCCATCGTCCAGCAGCGCCGGCTCGTCCTCGGTGGCGAGACGTTCCTCCATACCTCTCACTCGCACCAGACCACACGTAGGGGGGACAAGGGTCTCACAATCGCCTGTGTCATCCCTCGATACGGCACCGGTGGGTGCGGCGAGGCCGCCTGTGACCGGAGAGTCCACGAATCAGGCCAGGCCGGCGATCCTTTCGCACAGCTCGCGGAGTTGGGTGGCGAAGGCCTTGCGGCGCTCGACCACGTCGGGGCCGGGGCCGAGCAGCTCACGGTGATCTGCCAGCTTCACCGCCGTCTCGTAGAGGATCTTCGAGACCGATTCCTCGGAGAAGATCACGCCGTCCTCGACGTAGCCGGTTCCCAGCACCAGGCCACGCGCCACCAGGTCCTTGTCGTCGAGGCTGTTCATGAAGGCGTCCTCGGCGATCAGGTCACCCACCACCCGGTAGGCCTCGAGGAAGGAGCGCAGGACCGCCGGGGACCGGAACGGCCGGAACGACTCCACCACCGCCGCCACGTCGCCGGCGGCGAGGCGCTCCTTCCAATCGGGCAGTCGGTCGGTGAGTTCCGCCTCCACCTCCTCGTCGAACACGCTGCGGCTGGGGAAGAAGAAGTCGAAGAGGAGCAGCTCGCGCATCTCCATCGCCTCGGACTGGAGGGCGGCGACCGGGTCGCTCTCGTCGCCGCCCAGCGAGGCGACAGCCAGCTCGGCGATGGCGCCCACCAGCCAGAAGTGGACCACGGTGTTGCGGTAGTAGGCGGCGGCGAGCTCGGCGTGCGAGGCGATCCGGAAGCGGATGGTTGCGCCGTCGGCGATCCTGTCGACTATGTCGTGGACCACCAGCTCGTCGACCGCCCCGCCCAGCACGTCCCGGCTCCCCAGGGGCTCCTTGATGGTGGAGGGCAGGTTGCGGCGTTCCGCCTCGGCGGCGTAGGGAGCGACGGCGTCGCAGATGGCGTCGAACGCCATCTCTCCGCCGTCGGCGAGCATCACCAGGGTGACCAGCGAGATCGGGGTGATCGGCATCGCCTCGTTGATGCGGTTGGAGATCTCGAACGCCAGCTTGGGGATCGCAGGGCTGCGGGTGTCGTCGGCGCCGGGAGGATCCTCGCCGAGTTCGGTGAAGAAGGTCCGCAACGAGATGGGCCGACCCAGGCGCAGGTGGATGCCGCCATAGGGACGCTGCAGGCCCCGGATGGCCCGCAACATCCACCCCAACGTCTCCGGGGGCTTGGGGGCGCCGGTCTGCTCGGCGGCGTAGCTGCGGACGTCCTGGATCTGGTCGTAGGCGATGGCTACCGGGACGAAGATGACGTCGTCGGCGGCGCCCCGCTGGTAGGCCTCCACCACGTACGCCAGCATCCCGAGGCGCGGCGGCAACAGCTTGCCGGTGCGGGATCGGGTGCCCTCGATGTACCACTCGACGGGGAATCGTCGCTGCAGCAGGTAGTCGGCATAGCGGCGCAGCACGAACTTGTACGGCTCGTTGTCCCGGAACTCGCGGCGGATGAAGAACACCCCGGAGCGGCGGATCAATGGCCCCACCGGGAAGAAGTTCATGTTGATGCCCCCCGCGGTGTGGTTGGGGGGCAGGTCGTTCTCGTAGAGGGCGAACTGCAGGCTCTGGTGGTCGAAGTGCGACTTGTGGGTGGGGAGGAACACCAGCGGGTAACGCTGCGCCATCTGGTACAGCGCCTTCAGCTCCTCGGGGTCGTAGTCCAGCTCGACGTAAGCCCGCCTGATGAGCTGGCGGTAGCCGCTGGTGACCAGGTCGATCATCCACGGCGAGTGGGTGGCGGCCATCTCCCTGACGTAGCGGCGGGTGCGGGCCGCCATCCGCCCGTAGCTGACCCCGTCGCGCCGCGCCAGGCGGGCGACGCCGGCCTGGAACTCCTGGTTGTCGAGGAGGGTCTCGCGGGGGAACTTGGGCACCTTGTAGCGGGTACCGCGCAGCTGCCGCTCCCGGCTCTCCAGCGTCAGCCACGCCCGCCTCGCCACCAGTTCGGCGAAGCTACGCCCCTCGCGGCGCGCCTCGGGGGCGTTCCACGCCTCGCGCAGGGTGGCGAGGCGCTCCGGCTCCCCGCAGATGATGCGGACCCGCTCCGGGTAGCGGGAGTAGATCACGTACTGGTTGACCACACCGGGGTCGCGGGGGTCCCCAACCGAGAGCAGGTCGGTGATCCGCGTGTGACGGATGCCGCCGCGCTCGGGGGTGAGCCACACCACCCGCACCGGCACCACCAGGGCGTCGGCATCGGCGCTGAGGAAAGCCTTGAACGCCGGATCGGGACGGCGGCGGCGCGGCGTGCGGCGGGTCACCGGAAGCTCCGCCACCTGGACGTCGGAAGCGACCACGTCGCCGGGGCGGGTTCTACGCAGCCAGTCCCTCAGCAGCCGCCTCTCGAAGGGCCCCGAAACCTCGGTGACGAACAGGTAAGGGCCCTCCCCCGTGGGCCATTCCGGCTCGTCAGGCGTAGGGAGGTAGCTGGTCGGAGGGTGTTCCACCGGGACAGTATCCAGTATCCAGTATCCAGTATCCAGTAGCGACGTAGTACGTAGTACGTAGTACG
>CAZOGW010000050.1:9704-19885 GCA_964579415.1 uncultured Acidimicrobiaceae bacterium
ACGTAGTACGTAGTACGTAGTACGCTTCTAATCCCGCAGCTTGGCGAGGAGACGGAGGATCTCCAGGTAGAGCCACACCAGGGTGACGAGGAGGCCGAGAGCGGCGAACCAGTCGTAGCCGGCGGGGGCCCGGGCGGCGACGCCCCGCTCGATGAGGTCGAAGTCGAGCAGCAGGTTGAAGGCGGCGAGGGCCACCACCAGCACCGAGAAGCCGATGCCGAACATGCCCGAATCCCAGATGAGCGGCATGGTGGTGCCGAAGAGGCTCAGGATGAGGGACAGGATGTAGAAGGCGGCCACGGCGATGGTGGCGCCGATGACCACGGAGCGCAGCTTGTCGGTGACCCGGATGGTGCGCGTGGCGAACAGCGTCACCATCACGATGGTGGTGACGATGGTGGCCAGCACCGCCTGGAGCACGATGCCGCTCCATGCCAGTTCGAAGGCGTGGGAGATGGCGCCGAGGACGTATCCCTGAACGGCGGCGTAGAGGGGTGCGGCGATGCGCGCCAATTGCGGCTTGATCGTCCCGGCGATGGCGATACCGGCGCCGAGGAGGATGGCGAGAAGGAGGAACCGGGGAAGTTGCGGCGGGTCGGTGGGGACCACCTGGCTCCACCCGTAGGCGCCGGTGGCGAGGAGGATGAGGAGGAGGAGCCCGGTGGCGCGTGCCACGCCGCCGATCGACATCTCGTCGGCGGCGACCGGGGAGTACGGGATGGCGGGGACGTCGCGGCCGGCGATACCGACATCCGCCGATGCCGTCGCCGCCGATGCCTGGTCCCCGCCGAACCCCCTGCTCAGAACCGGGTTGCTCATGTCGTCCTCTCGCCGTCGGGTGGCGGGGAGTGTACCGGGGCCGTTCCTCAGCCCCGGTACTTGGCGCCGGCTCCCGTGTTGAACACGACGACGCGGTTCCCGGCGACGACCCATCCTTCCCGCCGCAGCCGGAGCAGCGCCGCCCATGCGGCGCCGGCCTCTGGGCAGGCGTCGACACCGGCCACCGACGACAGTTCTGCGGCCGCTGGCGCGATCTCCGCTTCGGGGACCGCCACCGCGGTGCCGCCGGTCTCGCGCAGCGCCCGCAGGCAGAGGAAGCCGCCGATGGGTGACGGCACCCGCAGGCCGTAGGCGGTCGTGGTCGGCGCCGGCCACGCCTCGGTGCGATCGCTGCCCTCGGAGAAGGCCTTCACCACCGGGGCGCAGCCGGCGGCCTGCACCGACACCATCCGGGGGCGCGACGCGCCGATCCATCCCATGGTCTCCATCTCGTCGAAGGCCTTCCACATCCCCACCAGGCCGGTGCCGCCTCCCGTCGGATAGACGACGACATCGGGCAGTTCGCCGCCGAACTGCTCGAACAACTCGTAGGCCATGGTCTTCTTGCCCTCGATCCGGTACGGCTCCTTCAACGTCGACACGTCAAAGTCCCCGGGGTTGCGGTGCTCCGCCAGCCAGGCGCCGGCGTCGGAGATCGTCCCCGGCACCTCGACCACTTCGGCCCCGTGGGAGCGGCACTCGGCGGCGAACGCCGGCGGGGTGTCCTCGGGCATGGCCACCAGCACCGGGATCCCGGCGGCGGCCCCGTAGGCGGCCAGCGCTCCGGCGGCGTTCCCCGCCGACGGCGCCACCAGCCGCTGCACCCCGAGCGCAGCAGCCGCCGATACCGCCATCGCCATGCCGCGCGCCTTGAACGATCCGGTGGGGTTGCGCGCCTCGTCCTTGACCCACACACCATCGCCCACATCGATCAGGGGCGTCCACCCCTCGCCCAGCGTCACCGCGGCGTGCGACCTCACCGGAACGACCGGCCCGTAGCGCCACATCGACGCCGTCCCCGTGTCGATGACCCGGGAAGGATCGGTTCCCGGCATCAGCGAGAGGTCGACGCGGAGGGGCAGCCCGCAGACCTCACAGACCGTGTGCGCCTCCCCCACCGTGTGCCATCGCCCACAGGAGAAACAGGTGATCGAAACCAGGGCGGGATTGAACACTTCGGCGGGAGTCGGAAACATCAGCCAGGATCGTAAATCCTCCCCGTCTCACCGGCGCGATCTGGTAAGACGTGTCAGAATCCAACCGGCAGCACCGCACCTCTCGTAGTGTGGTGCCGGGCTGATCGGTTGGCGTCCGTTCAGCCCGGCGCCACTGCCGGGGGGAGCCGGCGGTTGACTGAGGGATGAATCAGGCGTGGCACTACCTCTGGTACTGGCGGGCCCCATCGTGCGGCGGGTCGAACCGCGCAAGGTGACCATCTGGGTCGCCCTCAGCGAGAAAGCCACGGTCGCGGTGAAGGTGTGGCTCAACCACCAGGACACCACCGCCGTTTCGGGCGAGGTGAAGTCCGGCGATCCCGTCTGGGCCGAGGCCGCCGCCGATCCGATCACCGTGGGCAAGAACCTCCACATCGCCGTCGTCACCGTGGAGAAGAAGGCCCCGGGCGTGCCGCTCCCCCCGGGGACGGTCTGCGCCTACGACGTCCAAATCCTCCGCGCCGACACTTCGATGACCGACCTGAGGGGTCTGGGCCTGCTCGAGAACGGCTCCGGCGACGCCGACGTCGATCCCAAGCCGCCCCGCCTGGCGCTCGGTTACGAGAAGAACCGCCTTCCCAGCTTCGTCACCTGCCCCCCGTCGGCTGACGACCTGGTTGTGGCGCACGGGAGCTGCCGCAAGACGATCGGCCCCGGTCCCGACGCCATCGTCTACCTCGACGAGGTGATCGAAGAGTCCGTAGGTCTGCCGCTGCAACGACCCCACCAGCTGTTCCTCACCGGCGACCAGATCTACGCCGACGACGTCTCGATGCTGCTGCTGCGCAACCTCAACGTGCTGGGGCGGGAACTGTTCGACCGTCACGAGTTCCTGCCGGTCAACGTCCCCCAGGGCACGCTCACCGACGTGCCCGCCGACCTGACCGAGTTCCCGGTGGAGAGGCGCACCCGGCTGATCCGCGACGAGGCGAAGATGACCAGCACCGCCGCCTCCAACCACCTGCTCTCGTTCGCCGAGTTCTGCGCCATGTACCTGGCGGCGTGGAGCCCCGACGTGTGGGAGCCGCTGCCCACCGCCGACGACATCTACGTGAAGATGGAGACGATCCTGGCGCCGCTGCTCACCCCCTTCGAGGCGTGCGCCATCGCCAAGCTGGAGAAGGAGGGACGCCTCACCGAAGCCGACAGGGCCAACCCCACCGCGGTGTGGAAGCGGGAGAAGAGCTCCGGCGACAAAAGCCGCTTCGCCGAGCAGAAGCGCCTCACCGAGATCTACCGCCGCGGCGTCCCCCACGCCCGCCGGGCACTGGCCAACGTCGCCACCTACATGATCTTCGACGACCACGAGGTCACCGACGACTGGAACCTCACCTCGCAGTGGCGCAACCGGGTGTACACGTCCCCGCTGGGGAGAACCGTCATCCGCAACGGGCTGCTGGCGTACCTGCTGTTCCAGGGATGGGGCAACGATCCGGAGGCGTTCGCCGGCGGCGACGGGAAGAAGCTGCTGGACCACACCACGAAGCTGATGACCGGCGCCGAGCCCGGACCCGACAAGAACGAGGCGCTCGAGATCGACAAGCTCCTCGGCCTCTCCGGCTCCGACCCCAAGGTCAAGTGGAACTACACCATCGACGGGTCCACCCACCGCGCCGTCGTCCTCGACACCCGCACCCGGCGCCGTTACACCGGCCGGGTGTCGCCACCCGACCTCCTCGGCGAGACACTCCAGACCCAGGTTCCCGAGGGTCCGCTCGGCGGCGGACTGGAGACCCTGATCGTGGTGTCCCCGGTGCCGGTGCTGGGGCCGGTCCTCATCGACGCCATCGGCCAGCCGCTGCGCATCGTCATCGACGAGTTCAGGGTCCACACCGTGAAGCGCCTCTTCCCCGGGCAAGACCCCTGCGCCGAGGACGGCGACGTGCTCGGGCTGGAGGAGTTCGACGCCGAGAGCTGGGCCCGCAACGACGAGGCGCTGGAAGGGCTGCTGGGCCGGCTCTCGGGGTACTCCAGCGTGGTGCTCCTCTCCGGGGACGTCCACTACGCCATGAGCCTGGTGCTCGACTACTGGAAGAAGGGAGCCGCCGCCAAGGCCACCTCACGCCTGGTCCAGTTCACCGCCAGCCCCGCCCGCAACAACTTCAAGCCGCTCGTCGAGCACCTCATCCGCGCCGCCGCGGTGGGTCAGACCATCGAGCGGCTCGGTGTCCCCGCCACCCGATTCGCCTGGAAGGACTCCGGGGAGGACAACCTGGCGCTGCCGCAAGGGTCCTCGGTGCGGCCCGGCATCCGGGCGCGGATGAACCGCGACCCGGTACTGGTACCGGGCGAGGGCTGGCCCCCCGGCACCACCCTGGCCGCCGAGCCCGACTGGCGCTGGCGCCTCGACATCCTGCGGGATCCCCGCACCGACGCCGAGCGGCCCTCGGCGCTGGACACCCCGGGAACGATGGCGGCCGACCTGGACCCCGACGATGCCGTCGACGGCTACTTCCGGCTGGCACGGCGGCACACCATCGCCGCCGCGCAGCACTACGACCACGTACGCCAGATGATCTTCCTCAACAACGTCGGCGTGGTCCGCTTCCGCAGCGACGAAGACGGCAAACGGCTGGTGCGCCACGAGATCATCTCGGGGGATCCCACCGACCCGCGGCGCAAGACAGGCGAGGCCCCCAACACCGTCCACGAGGTGGCGCTGGCGCCCCCCGGCACGGCGCCACCACCGCTGGTGACGCTGCCGCCTCCCGAAGAGCCTTCCGATGACTGACGGCAGCTCCAAGGACACCTGGGTCCCCGAATTCATGCAGAAGGTGGCCGGGGTCTTCGTCGACGCCCTGGAGTGGCTGGTGACCACGTTCGACGACCCCACCGTCAGCGCCGCCATCCGCGAGGACCTGGGATTGGCCAAGGGCACGGCACCACCGCCACCGGTCGACGACCAGCGTCTCGCCGGCATCCGCGCCTTCACCGACAAGGTCGACCCCGACGCCGAGTCGTTCGGCCAGGCCGTCGAGGACATCGTGGCGGTGACCGCGGCGCTGGGTGGTTGGATCGACGCCATCCGGTCCGACGACGAGAGCGAGACCGGCGAGATCCTCTACCTGCTGCTGGCCATGGGCGTCACCGAGAAGATGCGCATCAAGGCCCCGGCCCTGTGGGGCATCGCCGAACTGCTCACCGTGCTCCACGACGTCTTCGGCGCCGCCCCCGGCGCCGACGAGGGGGCGCTGGGTACCATCCTCAGCCCGCTGTGGGACCTCCTCAAGCTGGTCACCGGTCAGGCCGACCTCCCCGGCGAGGGAGACGTCGTACTCACCGAGGAGTACGCCACGCTGGTGAGCAACCTGTTCTCGATCGCCTTCATCCTCACCGCCCACAAGGTGCTGGACGGCTTCGTGGAGGCGAGCTACGGGTGGGACCATCCGGTACCCGGGTCGCTCACCCCCGAGGCCGACGCCCGCTCGCAGCGGGCGCTCACCGTCAGCTTCGGGGAACTCTCCGACCCGGACGGGGAACGGGGCCATCTCACCATGGTGCTGGTACCCGACGCCGACGGCGGGCCCGGCATCGTGTTGTCCCCGGGCGGCACCATCGTGTTCGAGAAGGTGGTCCCCCGCCCGCCCCGCCAACCCGTCAAGCCCGGCGAAGAGGTCCCGGCGCTGGCCTACCGGGCGGAGGTGGTGGCCGCCGGCGGCCTCTCCCTCTTCATCCCCTTCGTGAGCGGGATCGGTGGCGTCGAGGCCGGCGGCGGGCTTGAGGCGGCCCTGAAGCTGGGCGTGACGCCGGTGCTGGCGAAGCTGCCCGACGCTCCCGACGGCGAGGTGGTGACCCGGCCGGCGCCGCCCACCGTGCCCGCCTTCCGTATCGGGCTCGTCGGCAAGACCCGCATCGAGATCGGCTCGTTCGGGGGCGGCTTCGAGTTCGGCGCCGACCGGGCACGCGCCGAACTGGTGCTGCGCGACATCGACCTGGTCACCCAGCTCGGCGACGGCGACAACTTCCTCGCCACCCAGGGCGACCGCAAGGTGCTCTTCGGGTTCGACCTGACCGTCATCGCCGACACCGCCGGCGGGATCTCCTTCGGCGGCGGGTCCGGGCTCCACGTCGGCATCCCGGTCTCACGGTCGCTGTGGGGCGTGTTCGTGCTCCACCACGTCGAGGTGCAGATCCTCCCCAGCGACGAGCGCGACGCGGTCCTGCTGGTGACCGGCGCCTTCACGCTCCGCCTCGGCCCCTTCAGCCTCACCGTGGAAGGCATCGGGCTCCGCTTCGACCTCGCCTTCACCGCGGGGAACCTCGGCATCGTCGACGTCGACGCCGACTTCGAGCCACCCAAGGGCATCGGCCTCGCACTGGCCGTCGGGTCGGTGAAAGGCGGCGGGTTCCTCTACTTCGACAAGGTGAAGGGCGAATACGCCGGCGTCCTCGAGATCAAGATCAAGTCGGTCACCCTCAAGGCGATCGGGATCCTCACCACCAAGCCACCCGGCGGTGCCGAGGACTATTCGCTGCTCATCGTCCTCTTCGGCGAGTTCTCCACCCCCCTCGGGTGGGGGTTCTACCTCACCGGCGCCGGCGGCATGATCGGCATCCGGCACGGCGTGAACGGCGAGGCGCTGCGCGGCGGCCTCAAGACCGGGGTCCTCGACGACATCCTCTTCCCCAAGGACCCCGTCGCCAACGCCCCCCGCATCCTCAACCAGATGCGCACCATCTTCCCCATCACGCCGCGGACCTTCACCTTCGGGCCGTTCCTGCGCATCTCCTACGGCAAGGTCCCCATCATCCACATCCAGCTCGGGCTCATCTTCGAGCTGCAGAACGTGTCGGAGACCGCCGAACGCGACCTCGACCTGACCCGCATCGTGCTGGTGGGCCAGGTCAAGGTGGAGATGCCGCCCTCCGAGGTGAGACCCAAGGGAACGCCGGCGAAGCTGATCCTGATCGTCGACATCGTCGGTGAGCTCGACCTGCAGAAGAAGTTCCTCGCCATCGACGCCCGGCTGCGGGACTCCAAGCTGTCGGGGATCACCCTCACCGGCTCGCTGGTGGTGCGGGTGAACTGGGGTGAGGAACGGTCGTGGATCGCCGCCGCCGGGGGGTTCCACCCCAAGTTCACGGACCTCCCCGCCAACCTGCCCAAACAGGACCGGCTCGGGGTCAGCCTGAAGAAGGGCATCGCCACCATCAAGGCGGAGCTCTACATCGCGGTGACGTCGAACACGTTCCAGATCGGCGGCAGGCTCTTCGTCCAGGCCAAGAAGTGGGGTTTCTCGGTGGAGGGCTACCTGGTCCTCGACACCCTGTGGCAGTTCAAGCCGTTCCGGTTCACCATCGACATCGAGGCCGGTGTCGTCCTGAAGCGGGGTAGCAACACCCTGATGGGCATCGACCTCAAGTTCAGCCTGGCCGGTCCCGGCCTGTGGCGGGCTCAGGGGTCGGCCAAGTTCAAGATCCTGTTCCTCTCCAAGACCGTCAAGTTCGACGAGGAGTGGGGCGACGAGCCGGAGACTTCGGTGCTGGTCCGCGACGCCCAGGTGGAGATCGAGCAGGCCCTCTCCCGGCCGGAGAACTGGGCCGCCGCCCTCCCCGGCGGCGGTGAGATGCTGGTGTCGCTGCGGCCGCCCGACGACGCCGACCTGGTACCGGCACACCCCCTCGGCGAGCTGGTGGGCCGCCAGGCCATCGCCCCTCTGGAGACCGACGTCGACATGATCGACGGCGCCGAGCCCGCCGGCGCCCGCCGCTTCTCGGTCACCGAGGTGACCCTGGGCGGCGGCGGCAGCGTGGCCCGCGACTACGTCACGGACCACTTCGCCCGCGCCCAGTACGTCACCATGAGCGACGACGAGAAGCTCGCCGCCGAGGCGTTCGAGCGGCTCCCCGCCGGCGTGGCGGTCGCCGCCGACGCCGTGACCGTGCCCAGCCACCTCTCGGCGACCCTCGACTTCGAGACCATCTACCTCCCCAGCGGCGCCAGTGACGCCCCGGTACCGCTCGCCGACGGCATCGTCGTCCTCCAGGCGGCCCTCGGCGCCGCCGCCCTGTCGGAACTGCGCCCGCACCGGTTCCTCGGCGGCGCGGCGCGGGCACAGGTGACCGTCGCCGACCCGCCACTGGTCGCCGTTGGCGCAGACGATCTGGCCGTGGTGGGCGCCGCGGCCCGCTCCACCGGGCGCGACCTGCTGCTGATGGAAGACTGGGAACTGGAAGGAGCGGACCCATGAGCGAGCAGTACCGCTTCCTCCCCTGGTCCCGGCAGGGCCTGGCCACCAAGGTGACCCGGCCCGACACCCTCGACGCCGCCGTGCCGGCCCGCGCCGGGTTCCCGGTGCGGGTCAGGGTCAACGCCGGGACACCGGTCGGTGTCGACGTCAGCCTCTACGGCCCGGGCGACATCCTCGGCGTCGACCCTCGGGGTATCGTCCGCACCGATCCGCCCCGCTACGCCACCGACGTCGAACCCAACTACATGGCCGCCGTCGAGTTCGACCGGCCCGACTTCCCCTGGATGTTCACTCCGGCCGCCGCTGGCGCCGACGAGCGGCTGCGGCCCTGGCTGGTCCTGGTGGTGGTGGAGAAGCTCGAAGGCGTGGCGGTGCAGGCAGACCGGTCCCGGCCCCTGCCCGCGGTGACCGTCCCCGCCGCCGAGTTGCCGCCGCTGGCCGAATCGTGGGCATGGGCACACACCCAGGTCATCACCGCCGAGGCCACCACCGCCGCCGTCGTGGCCAACATCCGCAACCAGCCCGAACTCAACGTCTCCCGCATCCTGTGCCCCCGCCGCCTCGAGCCGAGCCGCGACTACCTGGCGCTGCTGGTGCCCGCCTTCGCCGCCGGCGTCGACGCCGGCCTGGGCCGGCGCACCGTCGCCGCCGACCTGGCCCCGGCGTGGCGGGGCGACGAGGATCAGGTCCAGCTACCCGTCTACCACCACTGGGAGTTCTCCACCGGCCCCGGCGGCGACTTCGAGTCGCTGGCGCGCAAGCTGGCCCCGCCCACCGAACCGCTCGACGTCGGTGTCGTCAGCCTCGACCTCGCCGGAGCCGACCCCGGTCTCCCCCCACTGCCCGAGGGGAGCGTCACCCTGTTCGAGGGGGCGCTGGTGGGCCCGTTCCACGAATCCGAGGACCTGCTGGAACGTCTCCCCGAGGGATGGCTGGAGGCGCTGGCGGCGATCCTTGACGCCCCGCAGGAGGCGCTCGCCTCCGGCGCCACACCGGCGGCGCCGGTGGCACCCCCGGTGTACGGGGCCTGGCCCGCGTCGACCCACACCGTCTCCGGCGACCCGCCCCGGTGGCTACGCCAACTCAACCTCGATCCCCGCCTGCGCGCCGTCGCCGGCCTGGCGGCGCAGGTGGTGCGGGTGAACCAGGAGGAGTTGATGCACGACGCCTGGGAGCAGGTGGGCAACCTGCTCGAAGCGAACCGGCTCCTCGACCGGGCCCGCTTCTCCCGCGAAGGCGCCCTCCACCTCTACCGCAAGGTCATCGAGCCGCTGTCGGAGGATCTGGTGTTCCGGCTCGCCGCCCCGCTACACGCCCGGGTCACGCTCGACACCGGCACGGTGAAGGCCCGCCTCCACGACAGCGCCGTCCCCGACGCCACCGCCGACCCTGCCTTCCGCCGCCTCGCCTCCCCGGGGGGGCGCCTCATGCGTCGCGCCGGCGCCGCAGCCGAGGCCACCCCGATCGTGGCCGGGCTCGACGGCGGAGCGCTCGCCGGCGACCCCGCCAGCGTGGTGCCCGACGCCATCCAGCGTGCCGCCGGCCTGAGCCAACTCGACCTGGAACAGGGGGGCGCGGTCGACACCGGACCCATCGGCGGTAGACGCGCTGTCAACCTGGAACTGCTGGCGTCGACCCGGACGGTGGTGATCCAGAGGAGGACGGTACCGAGGGCCGTCGACATCGCGGTGCGCCCCGACATCCTCGGCGGCGGTGGCGTCATCGTCGCCCAGACCCCCGACGTGGCGCCGCCCACCGGGTTCGCCGCCCCGCCACGCGACGGCGACATCCCCGGCGCCAGAATCCGGCCCGGTGACGTCCTCCCCGACCGGGACCTTCCCGAGCGGGACATCCCCGAGCGTGACATCCCCGGGCGTGACATCCCGGGCGGCGGCGACGTCCTCGGTGATCGGCCGCTGGATCTGGCACCCGTCATCGACCGCAGTGGCGTGGCCGC
>CAZOGW010000051.1:0-19739 GCA_964579415.1 uncultured Acidimicrobiaceae bacterium
TACCTGGGATGGATGCCCCCGTACTTCACGTCAGGCTGACCGAAATGCGCCGCGGCGCGTGGCAAACTCGACATCAGCCGAACCGACAAGGGGACCCCCGGTGACACCCCAGCAGATGGCCACCACCTGGCTGAACATCTGGCTCGAGGGCGCCGGAATCCACGGCCTGAAACCCGCCCCGGGCGAGCCTCTCCTGCGCTGGCTCCTCCAGCTCCACGAACGCGCCGTCGCCGAAGAGGAAGCCGCCACCGAAGGGCTCTCCGAGCACCAAGCCGCCCTGCTCGACGAGCTCCGTCACGAGATCATCGCCACCCAACGCGACACGCTGCCCTCGGAAGCCCAAGACGCAGTCCGGGCTGGCGACATCCACGCCGTCCGTGCCGCCGAAACCGCCGCCATCGTTCTGGATCCTCGCCGCGCTTGACGCCTTAGCGAGTCCCAATGAGACCCTCGATGAATGGCGCTGGCTGGTCAAGATCACCACCGATCTGGCCGACCGCACCGACACACCCTCGCAGGGAGATCGACAGCACGTATTACGGTTACGCGAGGGAAGTTAGCGATGCTCTGCATGCGCTGCCTCTACCCCAACTCCATCGCGGACCAAGGAAATCACCCTGCTCGCAACATCGCCAGCGTCCTCGTGCTCCCAGGCGCGAAGGACCCGCCAACCTGTTGCGATGAGGATCTCGTCGGTCTCAACGTCTCGAATCCGATTCCCTCGGACCTTGTCAGCCCAGTACCCAGCGTTGGTTCGGGCGACGGAATGATGGTCCGGGCAGCCGTGCCAGAAGCAGCCGTCTACAAATACGGCGACCTTCGCTCTGGTAAAGACCACGTCGGCTCGACGGTTCAGGCCACCGATCGGCCTCGCGTCGACCCTGTAGCGCAGTCCCGCTGCATGGAGCAGCCGGCGAAGTGCCAGCTCTGGCTCAGTGTCCCGACCTCGATTGGCCTGCATTGAGCGGCGAACTGCGTCTGAGGACGCCCATGACTGCTCCCGGGCGTGCGCAGCGGAGCCAGGTAGTAAGGCACCAACGCGGGTGGACACAGCTCGACGATAGTGCCGCGACCCAGTCAGGGCTGCCGTTGGGTGACTGGCCCGCCCCAAGGTGTGACCGGCTCGCCGGGACCAGCGCCACCATCCCGGCGCCCGGCAGCGGGCACCGCGTTGGACGGCGCTTTCCCGGCGTTGCAACTGAGGTTGTCGGAGGTCGCCCGTACTCTCCATGTCATGACGAACCTAACCGTGATCGACCTGTTCGCGGGCTGTGGCGGCATGACGGTCGGCTTCTCCCAAGAGGGCTTCGATCCGATCCTCGCCGTCGAGTGGGACAAGTTCGCTGCCGCAACCTACGCAGCGAACTTCGGTGAAGGCCATGTTCGCGCCGTTGACATCGCCGAGGTCGTGGACTCCGAGATCCCGTCCGTTGACTTGATGATCGGGGGTCCGCCCTGCCAAGGATTCTCGAACCTGGGTCTGAAGCGTCTTGACGATCCTCGGAACCAGATGTGGCGCCAGTACATGCGCTTCATCACCACCGCCAAGCCGCAGGCTTTTGTCATTGAGAATGTCGACCGGTTCAGCAAGTCGCCAGAGTTCCGGATGATCCTCGACGAGGTGGACAACGGCCTACTATCGGACTACCAGATCAGCCACGACGTCCTGAACGCGGCAGACTACGGCGTGAGTCAGCGTAGGCGGCGGACCATCGTGATCGGATCTCGGGTCGGCAGGATCGACCTACCTGCGCCAACGCACGCTCGGCAGCCATCAGCCGACTCCGGGCTGCAGCCCTGGCGCACAGTTCGCGATGCCATCGCCGGACTGCCCGAACGTCCGGAGACCACGGAGCTTCCTCGGTCGGTGACGGAGTTCTTCGGAGAGGACATGCCGGGCGTATTCAAGGGATTGGACATCCACTTCGGCCGCGACCCGCGGCCCCTATCACTTGCTCGCTACGACGCCGTCCCGCCCGGTGGTGGGCGGTTCGACATCCCGAAGGATCTCCTACCTCGGTGCTGGCGGGAGAAGCCCACAGGGACCACCGACGTCATGGGCCGGATGCGCTGGGATGCGCCTTCCCTGACGATCCGCACCGAGTTCTTCAAACCTGAGAAGGGCGCTTACCTTCACCCTCAGTGGGAGCGCGCCAAACGGCGTCGCGTCAACCGGGTGATCACGCACTACGAGGCCAGCCTTCTCCAGGACTTCCCCAAGGACTTCCTGTGGGTCGGTTCCAAGACGGCGATCGCCAAGCAGATCGGCAACGCGGTCCCGGCTGGTCTTGCGAGAGCTGTCGCTCGCGAAATCAAGCAGGCTCTCACATAAGTTTCGGGAGTGACCGACCGTAACCACACCGAACAGGCGGAGCACGTCCAAGGAGGGCTCGCGTTCGAAGGCACGCCGGGGGTGTCCCTTCAGGACTCGAGGGCCCGCGCCATCAGGCGGCGCCGGAACGTCTTTCGAACCCACCCCTCGCCAGCGGGTGAAATGGGGACAGTGCCTGCAGCCTGGGCGGTACTGCCGAGCCCACCCAGCCAGCCCACCGCCCTGGAGCCCGTGGTGGAGTGGTTCATGTGTGAGCCCGACGCCCGCGAGCGATTCCGGTGGGCCCTGCGGGATTCTCTGGACGAGCTGCTCGACGGCCAGCGCACCGGTCGCTGGGCCTACCAGCACCTGTCGAAGACCGAGAAGACCTACCTGGGGACCGCAGTGGAGGTCAACCTAACCAAGGAGTTCGAGTTCCCTAACGGGGTCCATCTCGACTGGCAGATCGCCGGACGAGACATCGACTGCAAGTTCTCCAAGGATCTCGGGGGTTGGGAGATTCCCATGGAGATGTACCTGTGCCCCGATCACGGCGGCCGTCAGGGAAGTGCCGACCATCCAGCCCTGGTGACATGGATGAACGACGATCGAAGCCAGTGGGCAGCCGGGGTCTTGACAATCACGGACGCGCGCCTTCGTTGGAAGACGGATAAGGCGACCGGCCAGCGAGTGCGTGCCTACAACCGGGACAACAAGCGTCGCCTCGCAGACTCTTCCGCCAGCGACATTCACTGGCTTTGGGGCGGACTCCAGCACGACTTGCCGCACAACCTGCTTCTCCAATTGGATCCCGACTCTCGCAGCCGGATTCTCGGCGCCAACAACTCCGGTCAGAAGCGAGTTGACCAACTGTTTCGTGAAGTGCAGGGGCGGCTCGTAGGCCGGCAGACGGTGCTCACTGTTGGCCAACAGGATGACGCGCCCAAGAGGGTTCGGGATTCGCGGACGAGGCTTCGGCCGGAAGGAATCCTGATTCTGGGACACCAAGATTCTCACCCGGCGGTCGCGGCGGCGTTGGGCCTGCCGGTCCCAGTGAAGGGAGAGTGGATCGCAATACAAGTGTCGCCGGTGCCAGAGTCCGACGGCAGGCCGAGCTTCGCTGTGGACGGGCAGCGATGGGCCAAAGCCGAAAGTGACGAGTCACGTGTTACAGCCCCGCAACTCCCCAAAGCGCTGGCCCAACCAGTGCGGTGATGCCTGCTGGCGGCGCTTTCCGCTGAACGGAGTCGCTCCGGTGGGCAGGCCCGCTGCGTTCATCACTACACAAGTCCCTGAAAGAAGCCCTCCTCAGGCGAACCCGGGCGCCCAACGAGCGATGCCCGATCCAGGACGTGGTTCATGTACTCGCAGCTGGTCTCGGGGAGAAGCACACAGGCGTGGCAGGCAGCCAGGTTCAGGGCGTCGGCCCCACTGCCAACTGACTCGATACACACAGGATCCGAGGAGCACCAGCGCGCCCGCCGGATCGCCGCTTGCACGACCGCCCAGATCCTCTCGGGGCTCGACTGTGCGGACAAGCCACCGAGACTGCCCGCCGAGTCCGCTGTCGCGGTGTACACGAGAACCCCAGTCTGATCCTCACGCGCGTAAACGCGCTCTCGCAGCGATGCGACCGGGTAGCCCGCGTCCAGGCTCAACTCGGCGAGCAGGACGTGTGCGAAGGAGTGCATCAAGAGCCTGCGAGGAGTCGTGGGCTCAGGCGCTGGATAGCCGAAAGCACGGGCGCGTTCGACCGAGGCTGTGGTGATCGCGGCCGCGCGTGCCTGCGCGAATGAGGTCTCGGCCCACGCGGTGACCGCCTCGTTGTGTAGGCGAACGAAGACACCCTCACCGAGGACCTCGATTGCCGGCAACCAGTCCAGCGCGTCGTGTGAAAGGCGTGCCAGACGGGCTGTATCGCCGCCCTCTGCTGGCATGACGCGGGTGAAGCCGGCCAGTGCCCGGACCTCGCGCAAGCGCGAGACCCGCGAGACGCTGGCGAGCGCTGCCTTCGCGGAGTCGCCGAGTCCCTCGACCTCGTCGCAAACGAACTGCTGAGAGGGGTCTGCCTCTGCCCTCCCGACGATGAGTGCGTGGTATTCCTCGTCGCGCAGGTCCTCCTGGGTAGGCGCTGGGTCATCGGCTTCGCCACGCATCGAGAGGATCACGCGGATGAGGTCCGCGACGGGTATCGCGGCCCGTTGTGGCATGCCCATCCCGCTGAGTGTCGCCTCCAGGGCGTCCGCTGGGATCACGCGCAGCGCCGGCCAGACCTGGTCGATCACTCTGAATGCGCCCTCCGACCATGGCGGGATCGAAATGGCCGACTCCGTGGCTGCGAACCAGACATTCGACGAACCGCGCTGGAGAGTCCGCAGCTTCTCGGTGCAGGAGCCGTCATGGTGGCCCAAGAGCCAGGGCCGTCTGCCCTGGCACGAGGCGACCTCAGCAAGCGCTCCCGCACCGAACGAGCCGGCCAGACTCCGCGCCTGCACGCCACAGGAGCAGCTGATGACGATGTCTGCCAGGGAGGAGCTCTGCCCTCTCGTCGTGAGCCGCAGATTGTGGTTTCCGGCCGATTCCGCAGCGCCGCGATGGACCCAGCGTTG
Source organism: uncultured Acidimicrobiaceae bacterium (assembly GCA_964579415.1). Classification (GTDB taxonomy): domain Bacteria; phylum Actinomycetota; class Acidimicrobiia; order Spongiisociales; family UBA5794; genus CAZOGW01. The sequence goes on from CAZOGW010000051.1 coordinate 4,921, forward strand.
GTACGGGAAGTCCTCGATGTGGCCGTTCGTGCAGCACGCCACGAACCGCGACGGAACGAGGAACCGCTGGCACTGCTTGCACTCGTGCTCGTTCCAGGCGCCGAACCTGTTGATTGTATCGAGTCGCCCACAGCTCGGGCAGTAGTGCATGCGCGGGAACCGGATGACGGGGAGGTCTTCGCCTGCCTCGTTGCCGGACGGCGGCATGCGGAATGTGCGCACACCCAGCGATCTGGCCAGCCGCGGCTCGGGGACCTCGGTCGCCTTGAACTGGTTCCAGTAGTCCAGGCCTGTGATCATGAAGCTCTGGTCTCCCGCCGGGAAGAGCGATCCCACGCCGTACGTCGTGACCAGTTGGCTGCGACGCGCGTCCGCGACCTTGCTACTCATCCTTTGCCGCTCCCTTCGGGCGCATCAGGTACAGGCCCGTCGTGGCGTCGACGTCGCGCAGGCTCTGCATGGTCGGCCAGGCGGGCGTACCGACGGGGAACGCCATCGTCTCGTGCTTCAGGACCTGGTCCGCGGGGGTGAGGAGGTGTCCTCGCGACGCGATCCAGCCGGCGTACTTGAGGTCACCCGGGATCGCGGCTTCGCGCCACAGCTCCCTGAGCCGGTCCACCTGTCGCTGCGTCTGAGCGACCTCCTCAGGGGCGATCCTGCGAACTCGTCCGAGGAATGCGTCGACGACCGCGTCCACTTCTGTGCGGTGGTTTGCCAGTTTCGCGGCGTCACGATCGCCGGCCAGGCCCAGAACGAGTAGGCGCAGCAGGGATACCAGCACGCCGTGCAGTCCTCGGTCGCGGGCCCGGGCTGCGAACGGCGTCGCCCCTGTCGCCTCGACCTGGCGGTAGAGGGCGCGGTGGTAGGCGCCGAAGTTCTCGAAGTGCGAGAGATCTCGGGATCTCGCCGCGTTGTAGAGCACGAAGACGAGACCGGGATGCCTGCGGCCTACCCGGCTGGTGGACTGGATGTATTCGGCGGTTGCCTGCGGTTGGCCCATCACGACCATCAGCCCGAGCCGATCGACGTCGAGTCCGACCGAGATCATGTTGGTCGCCAGCACCACGTCGGGCGCCTCGTCGTCGGGGAAGGCCCGCTCGAGCTTTGCAAGCTCGTAGGGGATTTCACTGGAGTGCACCCGCGAGGTGAGCTCCCCCGGCTCGCCCAGCTCGCGCGGATCGGTTCCCTGGCGTCCCGCGACCAGCTTCAGTCGCATGGGGACGTCATCCAGCACCTGCATGTAGGCGCCGCCGAGGACGCGCAGGCTGTTGAAGTAGCCCAGCAGTGTCCAGTAGGGGTCGCGTACCTCGTCGTCGGCCGGGAGGTCCTTCGCGGCCTGGAGCACGGCTGCGTAGGTTCGAACGAGCAGAGTGGTGTGGCTGACGGACGGGGCCATGACTCCGACGTACCGACGGGTGCCCTTGTCCTGCGGGCTCGCCTCGACCGAGAAGTACGAGTCGGTGGAGACGAGTCCCGACGGGGGGAACTGTCGCGCTTCCCGATCGAAGACTGCGCGGACCTGGGCAGACGCCCGCCTGATCGTGGCGGTCGACGCCACGATCTTGGGGCGGGCCGCCCCCGTGCTCGCTGCGTCGACCGCCGCTTCGTAGAGCCCGACCATCGTGCCTAGCGGACCCGAGATGAGGTGCAGCTCATCTTGGATGATCAGATCCGGTGGGGAGTTCCGGCCGTCGCGCGAGAAGAGTGTCGCGACGTCCTGGCGCCAGGCCATCATCGCGAACTTGTCCACCGTGCCGATCACCAGCGAAGGCCGCTCGCGGTACACGTCCTCGTCGACCAGGTGCACCGGCAGCCCAAGGCCGTACTCGCAGCTCGCGTCGGCGCATCGCACGATCATCCGTTCCGGCCTGGCGCGGAACGTGTACTCGCTCGACGAGAGCGGGGTGCCGCAGGCCGGGCACCTCAATAGCTGCATCGGGTTGCCCTTGTCGGTCGCTTGGCCCAAGTCCAGCGCTCGAATCCCCGCCTTGGCGTCCTTGACGGTGTTGGGGGTCGCGCCCTGTCCCACCCACAGCCCCAGCGAGATCGGTCGGGTGGCGGCGAGCTCCTGCTTGCGGATCGACTCCAAGGCGCACACCAGACCGGCGGCCCTCTCGAACTGCTGCACGGTGAGCAGACGAAGGGTGTAGCGCATGATGACCGAGACGCCGCCATCCTCGGCGTTGCTGATGCGCCGCAGCATGATCGTGTACCCGATCAGGCCCAGGTACGCCTCGGTCTTGCCGCCGCCGGTGGGGAACCACAGCAGGTCGGCCAGCTCGCGGTCCGGGCTCTGTGGATCGGTGAGCCCCTCGAGGTTGAGCAAGATGAAGGCCAGCTGGAACGGACGCCATGTCTGTTCCCCCGGCTCGACCCCGCGCTGCTTGTCCTGACGGTCTCGCTGCAGCTTCATCGCCCGGTTCATGAGACGGAACGCCCTCGCGGCGTCGTTGTCTGCCCGCAGGACGGCGATGCCGGCCTCGATCCGCCGCGCAGCCTCGTGCGCCTCACGCACGTGCAGCTCGGCGGTGGCACGAAGCTTCGGCGGGAGAGCGCTCACTTCCGCCCGGCGGTCACTGATCCAGGCCCGGTAGTCATCGACGAGCTCACCGAGCAGCTCTTGGGAGTCCTGCTCGGCCAGGTTCGACATGGGGAAGGCAAGTCCCGAGCCGCCCGACGGCTCTGCGAGCCGGACGTCGTGCGACGGCAGGAACGTCGTCCGGAGCTCGGTGACCGGACGCTCCGCGTCCCACTCGACGGCACATCCATGACCCACGGCCAAGTCCTCGACGTCCCGGAACAGCAGCGCGTAGGAAGCCAGGTCGGCGTCCTCGATGCCGGTGTCGTCGTCGAGCCGGCGCGCCAGGAAGCCGCCGTCGCTGACACGCAAGGACAGCGTGGGCTGGAACCAGCAGAACGGATCCTTCTGACGGCCCGCCGGCACGACGAGCGAGTTGACGAGCACCACGGTGATCGCCGACACACCATCGACCGGCCGCCGCACGACGACGTAGAGCTCCAGGCCCTCCGCCAGCGGCACCCTGCGAGTTCCGACCTTGGACGTGGCCAGCGTCACGGGTGCTGGTCGAGCCTCCACACGCTCCCAGCTGCCGCCGGGCCTCGAGCTGTCCTCGTTCGGGTCCTGCACCTCGCGGTACCGGGCCCCGGTGACCGTGGCGACGACCTCCGCGGTCCTGCCGATTTCGACGGCGAACGTCAGGCCGGCGGTCGACGGGTAGCGCATGCGCGCGAGCGCCACCGCCGGGTCCCACGCCGCGTCGCCGACGCCTTGGGCATCGGCGCTCTCCTCCTCGTCGAAGGCCTCATCGAGCCGCTCGCCCGACTGCGGGTGCAGGATGCCGACCGCGAAACGATCCAGTGGGGGCTCGGTCAGCGTGGCGTCGGCGGGACCTCCGATGAGGTCTGCTGCGAGCGCATTGACCACCTGCCGGCGGAACTCGTACCACGGGTCCAGGTCAGCCATCCCTCACTCCGTTCCATTGCAACGCACCCAGGCCACTGACGCGCACGCCCAGCCGAAATCGAGGACCAGTGCCGACGAAGGGTGGGATGACCGTCGCGAGCGAGTCCACCCCTAGCCCCGAGATGTCCGGCCACGGCCGACCCGACTTCCGCGGCCCTCCGAGGCGCCTGGCAAGGATCTCTCCGAACGCCTGCGTGGTGCGGCCGAACGTAGTCCCATCCGCGCTCAGTTCGAAGACCGGAGTCTCCATCGTGGAGAACCGTTTGCTCACCCGGGCGACGACGTGGTCACCCGTGCGCGAAAGGGTCAAGCCTTCGGGTGCCCACGCCGGGTCCACGTCGACCCCGCGCACCTCGAAAGCCTTCGTCATCCACTTCTGATGACCACCCAACACCCACCGGTCAGTCGTCTGGTCTCGGAACAGGGGTTTCGGCAGCTCGACCGTCGCGCCGACGATCCGCTGGCGCGCCCGGGTGAGGCTGACGTAGGCAACCGCGGCCTGCTCCTGCGTCGCGCCTGCTGGAAGGAAGCCGTTCTTGTTGACCAGGACGACGTGGTCGAACTCGAGACCCTTGGCGCGGTGGACGGTCGAGACGACCAGATCGCCGTCCCCTCCGCGAAGCTCAGACGGCACCACGCCGCCGGCCAGCTTGGATGCGAGTCTGGCGAGGTCCAACCGCTTCGGGGCGCGGTAGTCCCGCTCGATCGACTTCAGGGTCCGCCAGGCCTCTTCGGGTCCGCTGGGTGCCCGCTCGAGCAGCGGCATGGCGGTCTCCTTCGTGACATTGGTGCCTTGGAGGCCTCCGAGGCTCTGTGCGATCCAGGGAACAAGCGGGAGCTCCTCGGCCTTCGCCCGCAGCAGCACGGGCACTCCTGCCACCCGTAGGAGGTCGGCTACCACCAGTGCCTCGCCGTTCGTCTGGCAGAGCACGGCGGTGGTCCCCTGCCAGCGTTTGATCGCGCGTGCGATGCCGTGCAGCTCGCCGTATCCGTCAACGCCGGCGATGAATGTCCGAACCTCTTTGACCCGCGCCTCCCCGGTCAGGTCGCTGCGCCCCAGGGCAGTCAACTTGCGAGTGTCGGGGGTTGAGGCGCGGTACTGCCCTCGCAGTCGGGATGTCCGGACCGGGCCTAGTGATTCGGCCTTGACCAGGAGGTCGTGTGACGTCATGCCTCCAGGCTCGTCGCGAAGCTGGAAGTCGTAGATCGCCTGGTGCGGGTCACCCAGCAGCGTGAAGCCGCCGTCCGCGGGCAGCCGCTCCAGAAGGTCCAGCACCAGCCTGGCCCGACGGCCCACCACGTCTTGCACCTCGTCCACGACGATGTGCTTGGTGGCCTCGAGAGCGATGCATGGCCCGTTGTCGTGCAATTGCTGGATCGCCAGATCCACCCGGTGGTCGAAGCTCCACGCTTCCCATCCGGCCACGCCGGACTCGCTCAGGACCAGGGAGGCAACACCGTCGATGGTGCGTATGGGCAACCCGGCAACCTGCACCCGGTCGGCTGCCCGGCGTCGAAGGGCGTCCACGGCAGCCCGGGAGAAGCTGATGACGAGCAGCTCGTCGTACGGGTCGAGGCCCTGCTCCTCCACGAGGTGCGCGTTCCGCGCGGCCACGACCTCGGTCTTCCCCGAGCCAGGCGGCGCGAGGACGATGCGGCGGTCGGCCGCATCGGCCCGAGCGACCTCCGCCTGTTCGGGGTCGAGTTGCCCCGCGTCAGGCATCGCGGTCGTCGCTCCAAAGCGGCTCGAACTCACGGAACGAAAGAAGCTCGCCGAACTGGTTGAACGTGTCTTCGATGTTCACGATGAGGACTTCTTCCGACCCGCCGTTGAGGGGCCCCCGCAGACCACGGCCGATCATCTGCTGGTAGACGTTCGGGGAGAACGTCGGCCGCGTGACGTAGACGGCCCGAACCTTGGGCGCATCGAACCCCTGCGTGAACACGCTGTGGTTCGTGATGACTCGGATCCTGCCTGCCTTGAAGTCCTCTACGTAATGGCGACGGATGCGGCTGTCCGTGTTGCCGGAGATCGCAACGGCCGGGACGCCCTCGTAGGTGAGGAGGGCCGCCAAGACATTGGCGTTGTCGATAGAGGTCGCGAACAGCAGCACCGTGTGGTCCTCCGGAAGCTTCCTGATGTCCTCCACGATCCGTCGATTGCGGCCCTCGTTACGCGCCAGGGCGTCAGCCACAGAAGCCGGAAGGCGCCGCATCCTCTCGATCTCGGCAGCCTGCTCCGAAGTGAGCCGGACGTCGACACCGGTGAGCAGGTGATGCTTGACGCGCGCCAGTACCCGGCGTTCCTGAAGCTCGACGTATGGGTCGTCGGCGGTGAAGGCCCCGATGTCCAGGCGGTTTCGGTCGTATCGTGCTGCCAGACGCTCGGTCTCCTCCTTGCTCGTCCCTCGGAACGGTGTCGCGGTGAGGCCGAGGAGCGGGCGGTGGTGTCGGCGAGACCTTCCACGGCCCATCCAGTCGAGAACCTCGGTGTAGGAAGTCCCAATGGACGTGTGGGCCTCGTCGACGACGACGACCGTAGGCTCCTGCAACCAGTCGTAGTTGTCCGTGGTTCGGCCGACAATCGATCTGAGTTTGTCTATCGTCGCGACCACGACCTGGTAGCCCTCGGTGACCTCGTCGACCTCGTTGGATGCCCATAGTCGGCCGATCGTCAAGGTGTCGCTGGGTCCGCAGGCCCGCCAGATGTACGCCCAGGCCTCAACTGCCTGCTCGCACAGCTCGTCGCTCTGAGCGATCCAGACGACCGGCCCTTGCAGGTCACCGTCGCGCATTCCCTCGACGAGAGCCTGGACCGCAACGCGCGTCTTGCCGGCGCCCGTGGGCAGGGACACCATCGCGCGCGATATTCCGGCTCCCGCAACCAGCCCCCTTACCCCGTCAGTGACGATCCGTTGGAAATCGTGCAGAGGCGGCAGCTCAGCTGGTCCCTCGACCGGAAAGACGGCGTCCCGGGAGTCGGCTCCGAAGCCTGCGTATTCCGTGGGGAATCCAAGATCAGCGACGAACCGTCGGGCCGCCCGCCGCCCAGCCCACTGGTGGGGCGGCTCGAGGCCGAGCTGTCCAAGGGCCTCCTTGAAGTACTGCAGAGTGGTCACGCCGTGGACGGATCGCACGAGCGCCGCCAACTCCATCGTGTCCAAGCCCCGACCGATTCGGGCCTCGATGCTGGCCAGCGCCAGCGCGGGCACCGCGCGCCGGAGCCGATCCTCCGCGATGAGGATGCCGAGCCGCTCGTCATCGGTCTCGGCGTTGCGGACTTTGGCTACGAGGGCGTCGACCTCCTCGGCCCGCATCTCGTCGAGGATCCGACGGATCTCGTCCGGGTCGAGGCCGAGTTCGAGTGCTTCCGAGACCGAGCGAAGGATCGCCTCTGGTTCGGAAGCGCGGACGAAGATGGTTCGTTCGTCACGCGAATGTCCGACTGGACGGGCTTGCTGTCCCTCGGGGGTGGCGTAGACGAGGTTGATGGCGCGGCAAGGCTGCAGGAGCAAGTCGAACTCCTCGGGGTTGAGGTAGACCCTCAACTTGGGGAACTGGTCGACCAGGTACTGGGCCTCGCCGGCTGGCTCCGGACGGATCTCCCGTTCCAGTAGGCGCCTGCCCTCGACCAAACCCCAGCGCTCGATGAGCCGGGTTGCATCCTCGGGATCTAAGACGAGCAAGGAGGGTTGTGCTTGATCCAGGAGCGCGTGGTAGGTCTCCTCATCGGTAGCGACGGCAACCCTCGACGGTGGCACGAGTCGATTGTCACGCCCTGAGAAGGCCCTCAGCTGGGAAGGCGCGCTCCGGTAGTGCACAGCCCAGGCGTACGCGCGGGCGACGCGCTGCGGATCGGACCACTGAGCCGCCGCGTGGACCAATTCGTTCCATGTATGGGCTGGCAGGTCGCTCACCGAGGTCGGGATGTTCAATGCTTCGACGTCGGACTCCCCTAGGCGGACCACGGGCAACACCTGAAGATCAAGCTCGTCGGCGAGCTCCCCATCGGCGGGACTCAATGCCGCGAGCGGCGGCATCGGACCGATTGGGGTGTCAACCCGGCCGTGCTTCCTGAGCCAAAAGTGGACCGCGTTCGTCGCCCGCTTCCTGCCGTACGCGCCTTGAGTTTTGTGCGAAATGGTGACTTTGACCCCGGAAGTCCGAAGTAGAACGTGGCGGGTGAGCGCCACTCTCGCGTCGGCGCTGAGCTGCGGCAGGGGCTGTAGCGGCCACGGTGTCGGCCCGTGCTCCACCGAGACCGACTCCATCTGTGGCTTCGAGCCGGAGGCACCCTTGATGAAGAGCTGCTTTAGCTCGGTGGTGTAGTCAACAAGCCATGGCTCGCGCGGCGGATCGTTACGCAAGGTGGGCTCGGCTACCGCTCCCACCTCTGAGAGCGTCTCCAGGTCATCCCTGTGGAAGATTCTGTCCACGCAATACTCAGCGTCTGCCTGACTGGACTCGCCGACGACCGTTCCGGGGAGATAGGCCATCCCGATGCCGACGAACTTGCCCGCCCGCGTTCGGACACGAAGGCTCGTCAGAGGTCGACCGAGTTCCTCGTCCACGACCTTGAGGGCGACCTCCTGCGGGCAGGAACGGATAAGAGCCCAGACCCGCGACCAGTCGAGCTGCTCCGATCGCTTGCCCTTTAGCAATGCGCGGAGCTCGCCCGCCCGGTCCAGGATCGTGACGCCCATCCGCCCGAGCGCGTCACGCACGGAAGGAAGGTTTGCCAGTCCAGAGTGGATGTAACTGTAGTCCGGGTTGTCGTTCGCTGACGCCCGAACAAAGACTCGGCCAGTAACGAACTTGGCAAGCGATTCGTTCTCCAGCAATACGACCTTCGCGTCACGGAGCTCGGCCCGACGGGACGAGTCCGCTTCAGCCAGCTTGTCTACGAGCACGATCGCCGTCGCGGAGGCTTCCACGGAGGGCAGGCGGACGAGGGCCTCCACCCACTCGCGAACCGAACTTTGGCGCAAAGAGTTGGCCTGCAGCAGGCGGACGGCCTTGTATCGCCGCTCACGGTTGCCCATTTCCCCGGTTGTGCGCGTGTCAACTCCCTCGTGCACCCATCCCTTGGGAACGGGGGTAAGAGACTTCCACAGCTGCATCTGATCCGTGTTCAGCTCCTCGGGAAAGAGCTTGAGCGTCTCCGGCCTATGAAGGTTTCCTGCGCTGTCGGGCAGGCACGCGATCGTCCGCAATGCTGCGAAGACCGGTTCGTTCAACGTGTCGTCTGCCCACCCTCGGGCCTCTTGGCCTCGCCCACGGGACGGGAGGACATCCAACATCCCGGCGGGGTCAGCGGGCTCGAGTAGGTCGGGCCAGGCCTTTGCCACCAACTCAGGTAGGACCTGCGTCAGGATCTCCTGATTGAATGACCCCTCGAGCATGCGCAGCCGGTCGTCGCTGAGCTTCCACGGCGCATTCACAATGCCCGAGAGTGTCGTCCGATCATCGGTCGGGAAGAACGCCCACAGTCGACCGTCGGGCGTGCGATTCCTGACCGGCGCCGCCCACCACACGCGGATCTTCTCCCGGTGCGCGAGGTCCCCGGCGTCTATGAGGGCCTCCTTGGAGGGTCGGTGCTCCTGCGAGTAGACCCGCCACAGGGACTCCTTGCCATCGGCCTCAAGGACTAGCGAGCCATCCCCCCCGCCCTTGAGTCCCAGAGTGCGACGGCTTCCTTTCACTCGGTCCTCGAGGAGGAACTCGGTCGCCTGGGGGGAAAACAGCAGGAACTCAGGCGGAAAGTCCTCGATGTCCCGTGTGAGGTGGTCGTATCCCGAGATCAGCGGTACCCGGACGATTGTCGTGGCCCAACCGATGAGCTCCTCAAGGGTTGGGTCAGTCTGCGCCAGGGCGGCCGGATCAAGCGGCCGGGCTAGGCGCAATACCGGGAAGGACTTGGCATCGGGAACGATCTGCTGGATCTGGTCGTGCGCCCAGGCGCGATCGAACCCAAAACTGCCGGACCTGCTGAGGATCTGTGGGTTGTCAGAGATCGCCACGACCGACTTGAAGCCCAAGCCGAAGCGGCCGATCTCGTCCCCTCGCTTCTCAGAGAGGTGCGATGCCATAAGGGAAACGACACCCTCCACTGCGATGGGCTTGCCCTGGTTCGCGACATAGAGACAATCGGCCGTGAGAATGACATGGATGCGGCCTTCTGATCCCCGGAGCGCGTCGGCTCCGTTCTGGACCAGTTCGAAGAGTTGCTTGCGACCGTAGCCACCCTGCGAAGTGCTCGATTCGATGTTGGCGTCCTGACGGACGCGTTTGCCGTCCGCACGGTAAACCGCAAGGGTTCTCTGGCACTGCGACTCGACTTCTGCGGCGATGTCGCTCTCGACCCCTGCCCACCCGAACACAACGCTCCCCTTCCGACCGCTCGTCGCAAGATGCAAGTCAGCGAAAGCCTTCGAAACCGCTTCGGTCAGGCTAGGCGCTCGACGGGACGGATGGACCATCGCCCGAGGATGGCCTCCAACCGGGGGTCTTCAGGCCTGACACGAGCAGCCCACCGATCCCGAGGCAGATGAGCTCACCGAACTCCGGGACGGCCGCGCGCGGGCGTGAGCGATCCCCTCACCGACGAAGGAGCGTCGGGGTGGCCGGAGCTAGCGAGGACAGCCGTTGGTGGGCATGGCCTGGAATGCCGGGGTCCCGAGCCCACGCCGGAGAGACTCCAAGGCGCTGACGCGGCAACCTCCGTCCCTCGACACTGACCGGCTGCCTGCTCGAGTTCGAGCCCGCCTTGGAGGTCGACGCTCGCCCGCTCCATGGCCCAGCCATGGGTGGCCTGATCGACACGGCGACGATCGAGTGCGAGATCTCGCAGTGGGCTGGGCCGGGCGGAATCGACGTGTGTCGACACGGGTGCCACGCCACGTGGTCACATGGGTGGGCAGGCGGCCACATCGTTTGGGCCTCAGCTCGTGGTGGCCGGTCAGGCTGCGTGGGAGCGGAAGATTTCCCGCCGGTGGAAGCCGAGGTACTCAGCGGACGGTCGCCGTTCCGGCTGTTCAGGGAGCTGGAGTGCGGCCCCCTCCTCGATGAGGATCGTGGTTCCCCCAGGTGAATTGGTCATGCTGGGGAGCAGCAAAGGGGAGCGGCGGATCACCAGTTGATGCCCAATGGGGACCAACGTGAACATCCCTGCGTCGAAGAGGCGATGGACCGTGGGGGTCATCGATATGCCGTTGGAGACTCGGTCTGGTCCTTGATTCGAGACGGGTCGGACATGAGCGGCTTCCAGCAGGCCATGGAGCCGGGAGGCGGGGTTGGGTCCTGCTGTGAGCCCGGTGACAGCGCAGCGGAAGTCATAGGCGGACAACACGCCGTCTCGGAACTGCGCGTCGCGGTGGAGTCTGGTGACGAGTTGCCGATCCCGCTCCGGGAGGTCCACGGCGGCCTCCTCCAGGGGCCAACTGATGTCCAGGCCGGAATGGCCATTGCCGAGGCGGAGAATCTCGAGGGCGTTCTGCCGTGGGATCCTTCGAACCGCCCGGCCCTGGAGTGCCGCTCCCCACCGGCGCCGGTCCAGATCGCGGAGCCGATGCTCGACGGGCATGCCTTCCATCTCGAATGGGACCGGCCGGTCGAAGGAAACCAACCCGGGACCGAGGTCGACGCCGTAGCGGCCGTCCGCTTGCGGGGTCGGACGCGAGGCGAGGGTAGCCCAGGCCACGTACGCCCGGCGGCCTCCGTTTCTCCTGGGCTCGTATATCAGCGCGACGCATTCGCCGGGAACGAGGCCTTCGAAGACGTTGAGGTAGTTGCGGGGAAATTCGTAGCTGTGGGCCGTGTCGGCGTAACCGCTACCCTCTCTCATCTCGAGAATGAGGAACTCCACGACGGCAGCTAACGGCCTGCACAACCTCCGTCGCAAGTCCGTGTGTTGTGAGTCAGGGGTTCGGGATGGCGTCGGCGGAGCGCTTTCCCATCACCGGCCAAGGCATCCTGAGTCGCGCACCGCGCATGTGGGTGCCTCACGTCGCCCCCCGCGACTGCCAGGACCCCGGTTACCCGCGAGGTCACCGCATGCCGCGGTGCCGATCCTCCATAGAGCCGGGTATCGGAACCGCTCGCAGGGTCGGAGCCGACAGGCGGTCCTGGGTGAGCGGGTCATCTGCGAGGGAATCTCGCGACAGGGCGTCGCCCTGCAGCGTTGCCGCGGGCCCCGCCTCCCTGCTCGCCGGGCGCATTTCGAGATGCCGCACGATCGTCCCGGCTCCGGTGTCGGCCGTGCGGCCAGGGCAGGCGGCTTTGGACGCTCGCGACCCACTCCCTTCAGTCTGCGCGGCCGTCCTGCCGATGCCTGCCACGCTGGCTGTCCGATCGGAGGTGGAGGAGCCCTGTTGGACGGCCAGGAAGTCCTGTGCGTGGTCCATGCCCTCGGCCCGAGCCGCTCGGTCGGTGCCTTGGGTGGAACGACGCTGCCCGTAGAACAGGTAGTTGGTGAGCAACCCTTGGACGGTCTGGCTCATCGCGGCGAGCCTGGGACCGAGCTCTGCCGCTGGGTCGGGGTCGTCACCGAGGTTCACGCTCGACTGGGGGTTGTGAGGGTTGTGCATCGGTAGTTCCTCTCGATCTGTCAGTGCAATGGGGTTGCAGCGGCGTGGCGATAGCGGGCATCGAGACCGACAACACGTGCTGCCGCGTCGTGCTCTCCGGCGGCGCGTGCAGCCGATAAAAGCCTCCCGGCCGCTTCCCGCCACTCGACTGCGGCCTGGTCGTGGGCTGCGAGGGCGGCGCTGAGGCGGGCTTCCTCCTGCTTGGCGGCGGCGATCCAGGGGTTGAGCTGGATTTCGACGTACCACCCGGCTGCAGCGTCTTGCGCGGTCAACTGCTGTCGACGGGCGGAGTGTTCGCGATGCACCTGGCCTGCCCGCTCCAGCGCGGCCGTGTAGGTCTTGATGTCGCGGGTGGTCAGCGCGATGGCCACTGCGGCGGTGCCGACGTACTGGGCGCCGCCCGGTGAGGTCAGGTACTTGGGGACGTGCGGACGGACGGCCAGGGTGGCCGCCCACCGATCCACGGCGTCGCCGTGGGCGGTCATGGCGGTGGCTTCGGCTCTGTTGGCGGCCAGCTGGTCGTCGATCTGGTCGAGGTAGCCGACGGCGACGTCGAGCTGGGCTCGGACATCGTCGAGTGCGGATCGCACCTCGGCTGGTGGGGCGGGGATGCCTCCGGTGGCGGCGATGGCCGAGTACAGGTAGGCCGCATCTGACCAGACTCCGTGCCAGCCGCGGGATCGTTCCAGGGTCCAGGCGACCTGCCAGAACGCGTCGCGTAGCCAGTATGCGAGGCTGGGGTCTGCGTTCGGTCCGGCGGTGATCAGCTGGCGGTCGGCGGCGATGACCTGTTCGATGAACTCGATTCCCCAGCCTGCGGCTGCCATTGTGGCCCGGTCGATCATCGCTCGTCCCTCCTGCCCGTCGACGATATGCAGGCCGTCTGACATCGCCTTGGCGGTGATGTGCGCGGTCAGCGCGGGCCACGTGCAGTCGGTTCCGAGCTGCCTGCCGGCGTACGCCTTCGGTCGTCGGGCATCCCGTCCGGCGGGGGCGACGATGCTCCAGCCGGTGATTCGGTTGGGGTTGGTCTGCGAGTAGCGCAGCCGCACCTGGTAGCCCTGCTCCTCCACCAGCGTGACCATGTGCTCGCCGGAGATGGCCCGGGCCGCCGCAGAGAGGACCGCGGCTCGCGTGCGGCCCTGCCGGGTCCAGATCCGATCCCGGCCCTCCTGCTGTACACGCCCCCACATCTCCGCACTCATGCCCGCAGGCCGCGGGTACGGGGCCGGCGACTTGGCTGTGGCTGCCATGTCCCCTCGGCGGGACGGTCGATCCGCCCGAACGCCCTCTGACGGGTCGGTGGGGCTGGTGCGTCCCCGGCCGGGGACCAGTCCGTACTCCTGCTCGGCCCAGCGGGCGGCGGCCTGGGCGGCGAACACGTCGTTGTGGGTCGAGGCCCGCTTCCCGCTCGGCCGCGTGAGGACGGCCATCACGTGGATGTGGTCGGCGCCGGCCTCGTTGGTGCCGTGCCGGACAGCGACCCACGGAACCGGATCGCCGGAGCCCGCTGGGTGCAGCCCCGTCTGCTGCATGAGTCGGGTGGCGATCTGCTGCCATTGGGCGTCGGTGAGCAGTCCGTCCTCGGGGTGCGCACTCATGACTGTGTGCCAGACCAGGTTGCGCGCCTGCCCGGCGGACTCCAGCCCGACGCCAATACACGCCTCATGCCCGATCTGGTTCCCCAGCGCGTGCAGGTCCTGCCAGGTGTGGTCCGGGTCGGTCCAGTCCACGCCGGCGCACCGCTGGACCCACGCCACGGTGCGGGCCGGGTCCCAGGCGCTGACGACCCTGGGCTGGGTGTGCCGATTGCCGGGCTGCCCGGGGGTGTGCTGGTCGCCGGGACCGAGCAGGTAGGCCATCAGCTTGCGCGCCGAGGCGCGCGTCGGACCGCCTTTGCGCGGCAGTACCTTGACGATCACGTCCCGTTCACCGCCCACTGCGCGGCCCACCCCAAGGTGAGGAACACGCCGGGGATCGCCGCCCGGACGTCGAGCAGCGTCTCGACCGGCCCGCGGGCGGCCAGTGCCTGCTGCATCAGCATCTCGGCCTCGGCCAGCTCGCCAGCCACCCCCTGCCACCGGCTCTCGGCCAGTGGCGCGTCGGCGCTCACGAACTCGGCGAGACGGGTGGCGGTGGCGCGCACCAGGTCCAGGCACCGGCGCAGCAGCTCGACCTCAGTAGCCGCCCGCGTATCGGCGAGCGTCAAGGTGGCGGCCGTCGCCAGGGCGGCTCCGGCATAGTCCGACGGCGCCCACCCGCCGGCCTGGCAAGCCCGGACCAAGAGCTCGTGAGAGTCGGGAGTGAGCAGGAGCTTGGCCCGATGCCGGCCATCGCGTGGATGCCCGTCTGGCTTGCCGGCCGCCCGCCGCCGTGCACGCGGCCCGAGCATGTCGACCATCGCTCCCACCGCCCCGATCACCTCCCGACAGCGGCGACGCTCCAACTCCGAGACCTGCTCGATCTGCTCCACCAGCACCGCGCCGCCGCGGGCGACGGTCTCGGCGACCCGCTCCGAACTGCCGGCCGGGGCTCGGGGCTCCAGTGCCACGTAGGCCCAGAACACCGACTGCCAGCGCTCCAGCAGCGCCCGCCACAGCCCACCTCGCTGCGTGTACCGGTCCGGCGCAGGCGCTTCGCCGAGGACCGCGGCCAGGACCTCCGCGGTCCACGTGGCCGGCGGGATGCCCGCCAGGGCAGTCGCCCCCGCGATCTGGGCCCACTCCGGTCCCGACCAGGAGGGGCGGACT
>CAZOGW010000052.1:0-19718 GCA_964579415.1 uncultured Acidimicrobiaceae bacterium
CCTGGCGCGATCAGACCTCATCGCGTCCGCAGTCTCGTAGCAAGCCGATCGGACGGAGGGGGTCTTCGTCTCAGGTCCGTGTTGAGCTTGCCACGAGGTTGTGCAGGGCCGCGCGCCACGGCCGGGAGGTAACCTCGCCACGTGGGTGACCGGAGCTACAACATGGATCTGGCGCGGGTGCTGGCTGGTTCGCTGGCGGACCTGGGGGTGGATCATGCGTGTATCTCGCCCGGGTCGCGCAGCACGCCGCTGGCGCTGGCGTTCGGCGGCGAGGAGCGCATCGGGCATACCGTCCACCACGACGAGCGCTCCGCCGGGTTCTTCGCCCTGGGGCGGGCACGGGCAACGGGGAAGCCGGTGGTGCTGGTGTGCACATCGGGCACGGCGGCCGCCAACTACCTGCCGGCCGTGGTCGAGGCTCACCTGAGCCGGGTGCCGCTGCTGATACTCACCGCCAACCGGCCTGCGGAACTGCGCGACGTGGGTGCCCCCCAGGCCATCGACCAGGTGAAGCTCTTCGGCGACCACGTGCGCTGGTTCCACCAGACGGGGCCGGCGGATCCCGTCACGGTGCAGGCAGCACCGGCGCTGGCCGCCCACGGCTTCGCCGAAGCGACGGGTATCCCTCCGGGGCCGGTCCATCTCGACGTGATGTTCCGCGAGCCGCTGGCTCCACCTCCCGGCTTGGCGTATCCCCCGGTGACGCCGGCCACGCCCCGCGTGGCGAGCGGCCGGGTGTCGCCGACGCCGGAGGCCGTCGAGGGGCTACGGTCGCTGGTCGGCGCCGCCCGGGTACTTGTCGTCGCCGGGCCGATGACACTCGCCGAGTCCGCCGGCGCAGCCCAGCTCGCCGGCGCCGTCGACGCTCCCATCCTGGCCGACCCGCTCTCCGGGCTGCGCCACCACCCGGCGGCGATGACCTCGGGCGACCTGCTCGCCACCGCCGGGGCGCTGGGTTCCCACGCCCCGGACGTGGTGATCCGCCTCGGCGGGCTGCCGACATCGAAGGCGATATGGCGCTGGCTGGAGGACTCCGGCATACCCCAGGTGCTCGTCGATGCGGCAGGCTGGCGCGACCCGCTGGGCTCCGTCTCCCTCGCCGTCCGCAGCGAGGCTGCTCCACTGGCCGACGTGCTGATCGGGGCTGCTCCTCCCTGGGGCAAGTGGCAGCGCCTGCTGATCGAGCTGGACAGGGCCGCCTCCTCCGCCGTCGACGAGGCGCTCGCCACAATGGAGTTCCCCAATGAACCGGCCGTGGCCCGGGTGGTGACCGCTTCGGTGCCCCCCGGAGGCGCTCTCCATGTGGCATCCTCGATGCCGGTACGGGATGTCGACGCCTTCGGTGGTGTCCCACCCGAAGGGGTCTCGACGTACGGCAACCGCGGGACCAACGGCATCGACGGTTCGGTGTCGACGGCACTGGGCATAGCCGGCACCGGTACGCCCACCGTGGCGCTCATCGGCGACGTCGCCATGCTCCACGACCTCAACGCCCTCTCCACCGCCGCCCGGCTCCGGCTGCCGCTGACGGTGGTGGTGGTCCACAACGACGGCGGGGGCATCTTCTCGTTCCTCCCCCAGGCATCACCCGACAGCGTCGCCCCCGAGGTCTACGAGAAACTCTTCGGCACCCCCCACGGCACCGACTTCGTCGCCGTCGCCACCGCCCTCGGCCTCCCCGCCAGCCAGGCCGACACCCCAGAAGCTCTCCGTGCCGCCATCGACCCCCGATCCGGTCCCGCCCTCGTCCAGGTCCACACCGACCGCACCGAGAACGTGGCCATCCACCACCAGATCCGCCATGCGGTGTCCACAGCTCTCACTCGGTACCTGCCTCGTACCTAGTACTTAGTACCTAGTACTTAGTACCCATCGCGTAGCAGCAGGTTCTCAGGTCACAGTCAGGAGATTCAAGAGTGGCAGAAACTTCCACCGCGTCTCGACCAGTTCCTCCTGCGGATCGGAGTCGACCACGATTCCGTTGCCGGCGTAGAGGCGGGCCGAGCTTCCGTCCATGAGGGCGCAGCGCAGCGCGATGGCGATGTCGCCGTCTCCCGCGGGGCCTACCCACCCGACGCCGCCGCTGTACCAGCCGCGGTCGATGGCCTCCAGCTTGTCGATGAACGCCAGCGCCTCCGCCTGCGGGGTCCCGCCCACCGCCGGCGTGGGATGGAGGCGACCGGCGAGGTCGAAGAGTGACACCCCCGGGCGCAGTGTCCCGGTGATCTCGGTGCCGAGGTGCTGCACGGTGGCCGCCCGGTGGATTGCCGGCTCGGGCGGCACGTCAAGATCTTCTGTGACAGGCCCGAGGCGGGCGGCGATATCGTCGACGACGTAGGCGTGCTCCTCACGGTCCTTGGCGCTGTGGAGGAGGGCGTCGGCCATCTCCCGGTCCTCTGCGTCGTCGATACCTCGGCCGGCCGACCCCGCCAGCGGGTGGAGCCTCACCTGGGAACCGCTGCGGCTCACCAGCAACTCCGGGCTGGCACCCACCAGGGAGACGCCGCCGACCTGCCACACGTACATGTGACAGCGGGGGCTGGTCTCGGCGAGGTGCGCCACCGCTTCGAAGGGATCCATGGTCATCTCGGTCTCGACCACCACGGAGCGGGCCAGCACCACCTTGCCCACCGAGCCGGCGGCGATGGCGCCCACCACCTCGGCGACGGCGGTACACCAGTCGGCGGTGGGCGGCACCGAGCGCACGGCATGGTCACCCAGGCCGGGCGGTCTCACCGGGTCCGGTGGCAGCACGTGGCGCAGGGTATCCAGCAGCGCCGAGGGATCTGCTCCGGGAGGGATGGCCACCACCAGGTGGGCGCCGCCGGCGGCGCCGATCACGGCGGCGGTGGGAAGGACGACTTCAGAGGCGGGGAAGCGGCCCCACTCGTCGGAGCGGGGGCCGTCGGCGGTGAAGGAGAACCCGAGCAGCATCCGCGCCTCGGGGGGCAGCGCCGGCGCTCTCGAGAAGCCGTCGGCAAGGCCGGCGAACCGTGAAGGGCCGGCGGCGGTGGCCCGCCATGCCGTGCCCACTCCCCCGATCGCCCTGCTGTCGGGCCCGGCGAGGTAGCGGGCCGAACCGAAGAGCGGCGCCGCGGCGCGCACGAAGTCGAGCGGGGTGACGTCGACGGCGACGGCGGCGAAGCGGTACCCGTCGCCTCCCCGGTGGAGTTGGAGCGACAGGTCGGAGAGGGCGGCCGGCGGGATGAGCATGGGTGAGTCGATGATATCATCGTACTACGTAGTACGTACTACATACTACGCAAGAACGCCGGCGACGATCTCGGCAATACGGGCTGGTTGTTCCATGGGGACGAAGTGGGTGCCGCCCTCCAGCACGATCAGGTCCGCCTTCGGGAAGGCGGCGCCGAGTGCCTTCATCAGCCCGGGGCCGGGGGCGTCACTTTCGGCGCCCGCGACCAGCCGCACCGGGCAGGTGATCTCCGCCACACGGGCGACGGCGCCGTGGGCGAACCCGGCGGCATAAGACTCCGCCTCCGTCTCCCGGGTGCACTTGAGCACCATCCCCCCGGCGGCGGGCGCCAGTCCGTGGCGGGCGTAGGCGTCGAGGGCGGCAGGAACCCAGCGGGCGAACGCCGGCCGCTCCGCCCACTCGGCCCGGGCGGCGTCACCGTCGGCGAAGGTGTCGTGGCGGCGCAGCGCCATGTCGATGAGCGGGTGCGCCTCGGGACGCCGGAACGGAGGCGGGGGCAGGATCGGCTCGATCAGCACCAGCGCCGAGAAGGTACCCGGTTTCAGGATCTCGGCCATGGCCATCGCCGTCGCACCCGAGGAGTGCCCCACAGCGACCGGCCGCGCCGGCACCAGGGCGGCGGCGACGTCGAGCACGTCGCTGCCCAGCAGCCACCAGTCGAAGGGGACGGGCATCGGCCCGGAGTCGCCGTGGCCGCGCTGGTCGAAGGTGGTCACGGCGGCGGCAGACGACATCTCGGCGAGGGCGCCCGTGAACGGCTCCCACACCTCCTTACACAGGCCGGTGGCATGCAACACAACCACGCCCGGGGGCCGAAGGGTTCCCCAGGTGGCGGTGGCGGTGGCGAGGCGGGTGCCGTCGGCGGAAGCGAGCGCCGCCCGGCGCAGGCGCATCACGTCCCCCGCGTCAGGCGCCGTCGTCGACGCGCCACTCGAGCTGGTTGTCGACCCGGATGACCCCGTCGAGGCGGCGCACCAGTTCCTCCACCAGCCGCGCCTCGTTGCGGGTGCCGATCTCGCCCTTGAAGGTGACCGTGCCGTGACGGACGGTGATGTCGAACGACTCGGGATCGACGAATAGCACCCGGCGCACCACGTCCTCCTTCACCTCGTCCTCGATCACCTCGTCGGGGCGGGTGAACACGGCGACGACGTCGAGGCGGGACACGATCCCGAGCAACCTCCCGGCATCATCGACCACGGGGAGGCGGTTGACGTCGTTGACCACCATGGTGCGGGCGGCGTCGGTGATGGAGTGCGAAGGCCCGATGGTGAGCACCCGGGGACTCATCACCTCGTCAACGGTCTCCACCGGCTGAGGATCCTCGGCTTCGTGGCGGGCCACCTCGAGGCGGAGGAAGTCGGCCTCGGTGATGATCCCCACCAGCATCCCGTCCTCGTTGACCACCGGCAGGCCGCTCACCTTGTTGCGGAACATGAGGTTGGCGGCATCCCGGATCGGCGTCGCCGGTGTCACCGTGATCAACTCGGACGTCATGATGTCGACTATGCGCAATTGAGCCACTCCTCAGGTGTCGGCGGAAAGGGTACTTGGTACTTGGTACTTGGTACTTGGTATCTGGGCGAGATCGGCCGTCGTCGCAAGTGCCTTGCCTGCGTGATACGTGATACGTGATACGTGATACGTGATACGTAGTACGTTATCCGCGCGCCCGGCGGAGTTGGTTGTCGGGGAGGCGGGTGCGGTCGGAGTGGTGCACCCTGATGCGGGCGTCCACCACGGTGACCCCGTTCCCCGGTGCAGCCACCTTCACCGGGTTCATGTCCATCTCGAGGATCTCGGGGAAGTCCTCGACCATCGCCGAGACCCGCAGCAGCGTCTCGACGACGGCGTCGATGTCCCCCGCCGGGCCCCCGCGGTAGCCCTCGAGGAGTCGGCTCGACTTCACCTCGGAGATCATCTCGCGGGCGTCGAGGTCGGTGAGCGGGTTGATGCGGAAGGCGACGTCGCCGATGAGTTCGACGAACACGCCACCCAGGCCGAAGACGATGAGCGGACCGAAGTTGGGATCGGTGGTGACGCCCACCAGCACCTCGTGGCCGCCGGCGATGAACTCCTGAACCAGGGCCCCCTCGGCGTCGTCCACCACCGTGGTGACATGGCGGTAGGCCTGGCGCACCGCTTCCTCTCCCTCGACGCCGAGGACGATGCCGCCGACGTCCGACTTGTGCAGCGCCGACGGCGCCACCACCTTGAGCACCGCCTGACCGGGGAAGGAGGCGGCGATGGCCACCGCTTCGTCCTCGGTGGTGGCGGTGCCGCTGCCGGGCACCCGGATCCGGTACGCCCTGAGCACCGCCTCGACCTCGTCGGGCTCCATCCAGCCGGGCTCGCCGCCGGCGCGGGCCAGGGCGGCGTCGAGCACCGCCCGGGCGGCGTCGACGTCGACGTCGTCGAACGGGACCAGGTTGCCTGCGGGTTTCTCGCACCACTCGGCGTAGTGCACCGCCTTGGCCAACGCCGTCGCCGCCTGCTCGGGGAAGGGATACACCGGGATGCGCAGCCCGCCGCCGCCGCTCAGATCGGAGGGGCGCCCCGTCGAGCTCATGTAGACCGCCATGAAGGTGCGCTCGCCCTCATGGGCGGCGGCCGCCTCCCCGATGGCGTGCAGCATCTCTTCCGAGCCGGTCACCGCGGTGGGGATATAGATGACGAGCAGGGTGTCGATCTCGCCCGACCCCATCACCAGGTCGATGCAAGCCCGGTACTGGTCGGGCCCGGCGGAGGCGATCATGTCGACCGGGTTGTGCACCGCCGCCTCGGCGGACAGGCGCTCCTGCAGCGCCTCCTGGAGGTGGGGGGAGAACCCGACCACCTCGAGGCCTTCCGACTCGAGGGCGTCGACGGCGAGGATGCCGGGACCGCCGGCGTTGGTGATGATGCCGACGCGGCGACCGGCGGGGCGGGGCTGGTTGGCCAGCAGGCTGGTGACGTCGAACAGTTCGGCGAGGGTGTCGGTGCGGATCACGCCCGCCTGGCGGAACAGGGCGTCGACGGCGATGTCAAACGAGGCCAGCGACCCGGTGTGGGAGCTGGCGGCACGGGCCCCGGCGGCGGTGCGGCCCGACTTGACGGCGACGATGGGCTTGCGCTTGCCGATGCGCCGGGCGATACGGGCGAAGCGGCGCGGGTTCCCGAACGACTCCAGGTAGAGGACGATGACGTCGGTGGCGGCGTCGTCCTCCCAGTACAGCAGCAGGTCGTTGCCGGAGACGTCGGCCTTGTTGCCCACCGAGACGAAGGTGGAGATGCCGATGTTGAGGCGGGAGGCGTAGTCGAGGATGGCGATGCCGAGGGCGCCCGACTGCGACGACATCCCCACGTTCCCCTTGCCCGGGAAGATCGGCCCGAACTGCCCGTCGAAGCTGACGGCGGGGTCGGTGTTGAGGATGCCCATGCAGTTGGGGCCGATCATGCGCATCGAGTTGTTGCGCACCACCTCGACGAGGCGGGCCTCCTCGGCGCGGCCGGCGTCACCGGTCTCGCCGAACCCGGCCGAGATCACCACCAGGCCCTTGACTCCTTTGGCAGCGCACTCCTCGGCGGCCTTGATCACGTGGGGGCCGGGGACGACGATGAACGCCAGTTCGACGTTGTCGGGGATGTCCAGCACCGAGGGGTAGGCCTTCACCGAGCGCACCACCGGCGCCTTGGGGTTGACCGGGTACACCGGCCCGGTGAAGTCGGCGGCGAACAGGTTGGCGAAGAGGCGTCCCCCGATGGAGGCGGGATCGCGGCTGGCGCCGATGACCGCCACCGAGTGCGGGTAGAAGAGGGGCATCATCGACGCCGCGGTGGAGCGCTTCTCGTGCTCGTCGGAGGCGGCTCGGGTCTCGTCGGACTCCAGAGTGGGGAACTCGACGTTGTAGACGCCCTCTTCCATCTCGCGGGTCATGCGGAAGCCGGCGCCGCGGAAGACCCGCATCATGGCGTGGTTGTCGGCGAGGACGAAGGCCCGGAACGAGGAGATGCCCTGGTCCCGTGCGTAGGCGGTGAGGTACTCGAGGAGGCGGCTCCCGATGCCGCGGCCCTGGTCGGCATCGGAGACGGCGAAGGCCACCTCGGCCACGGTGGGGTCCTTCTCCTGCCGGTCGTAGCGGCCGACGCCGAGGATGGCCCCGTCGCTCTCCACCACGAACGCCATGCGATCGTCGTAGTCGAGGACGGTGAAGTACACCAGCTCCTCGGCGTCGAGTTTCTCCTTGACCCGGAAGAAGCGCTGGTAGACGGACTGGCGCGACATGCGGTTGGCGACCAGGTCGTCGATGCCGGCGGCGTCGTCGGGGCGGATGGGACGGATCAGGACCGTCGTCCCGTCACGCAGCAGCAGGTTGGCGGTCCACTCTGCCGGGTAGCCGGCGGGGGGTGTTTCGGAGGGCTCCACGGGGGTGAAGCCTACCGCCGCTCAGGACTGCTCCGCAGACCCGTCACCGGCCATCGCCCTGGGCAGCGTCACCGTCACCCGGGCGCCTCCTGCGGCGGTGTTGGCCGCGGTCAGCTCGCCCCCGGCGCGCCTCGCCGCCTTGGTCACGATGTCGAGCCCGAGCCCGGTGGAGCCGGCGGTGCTGGCTCCGCGGCGCACCAGGCCGTCGCCGGCGAACCCGGGACCGGCGTCCTCGACGACCAGCACCACGGTGCCCAGGCTCCCCGGGTGGGCGTCGATGGAGTAGGGGGTGCCCGGGGCGGTGTGGGCGAAGACGTTCTCGATGAGGGTGTCGACCAGCGCCCCCAGCTCGGAGGCGCTGAGGGCGACCGGCAGCTCGCCACCCTCGGTGTGCGCCGTCGCCAGCCTTCCCTGGTCGTCGGCGAGCACCTTCCAGAACGTCGCCCGGTGGCGCACCACGGCGCCGAGGTCGGTGCTCTCTCCCTGCGCCACCGGGACGGGGTGGCGCGCCTCTTCGATGAGGTTGTCGACGGCACGCTCCAGCGCCTCGATATCGGCGAGCAGGGCGACGGCGTCGTCCCCGTCGCCGAAGGTCGCCACCTGGAGCCGGAGGGCGGTGAGCGGGGTGCGCAACCGGTGGGACAGGTCGGCGACCGACTCCCGCTCGGCGCTGAGCAGCATGCGCAGCCGCCACGCCAGGTAGTTGAACGCCTCCATGACGTCGGCAACCTCCTCCGGGCCGGACGGTTCGACCCGGGTCTCCAGGTCGCCGGCGCCGAGGGCGCGGGCAGCCACGGCGAGCTCCCCCACCGGACGCACCACGCTGCGGGCGAGCCGGTCGGCGGCGAACACGGCCACGGCGACGATGAACAGCGCCAGGGCGCCGAGCATGAGCCAGGCGGTGCGCACCCCGCTGTTCAGCCCGCCGGGAGGGATGGCGGTGTGCACCACGGCCACCACCTCCAGCGAGCCCGAACCCGCCGCCACCACCGGCACCAGCACCTCGGCGCCGCCGCCGTCGACACGGGTGAACGCAGACCCGCGGTGTGCGTCCTCCAGGCCCCCGGACCCGTCGATGGCGACGCCCACGGTCTCGCCCGAGGGGAACACCACGGAGAAGGTTCCCGCCAGGCCGAATGCCTCCAGCACCGATCCCGCCAGCTCGGGGGTGACGGCCCTCCCCCCGCCGGGGGCGACGGCGATGACGGCGGCGATGGCCTGGGCGTCACGCTCGGCGCGCAGCAGCGCCTGTTCGGCGGCCTGGTTGCGCACGATGAGGGCCAGGGGAACCAGGAACGCCAGGACGACGAGGAGTGACACCGCCAGGGCGATCAGCGCCAGCCGCCGCCTCACGTGGGGTCCACCAGCTTCACGCCGACGCCGAACACGGTGTGCAGGTAGCGGCTCTCCACCGCCGTTTCCCCCAGCTTGCGACGCAGCCACGACAGGTGGACGTCGACGGTCTTCTCGCTACCCCCGTAGGGCTGGCGCCACACCTCGGCGAGCAGCTTCCGCTTGGAGATCACCTCGCCGGTGCGTTCGGCGAGGAAGCGCAGCAGGTCGAACTCCTTCGGGCTCAGATCGAGCGGCCGGCCCGCCAGTGTCGCCTCGCGGGCGGCGACGTCGACGACGAGATCGCCCACCACCACCGGGAGCCGGCGCCGGTCGCCGCCGACCCGACGCAACACGGCACGGACCCGCGCCTCGAGCTGGTCGACCGAGAACGGCTTCACCAGGTAGTCGTCTGCACCGGCGTCGAGGGTACGCACCACGTCGCTGTCGGTACCGCGTGCGGTGACCACGATCACCGGGACCGGGTTGACCGCCCGGATCATCCTGAGCAGCTCGTTGCCGTCAAGGTCGGGGAGCCCCATGTCGAGGATGACCAGGTCGGGAGAGCCCTTGACCACCAGTTGGAGCCCTTCCATCGCCGTCGACGCCGAGGCGATGTCGTGGCCATGGTCGGCGAGCACACGGGCCACCAGCTCACGGATGCGCTGCTCGTCCTCGACGATCACGATGAAGGCCATCGCAGAAGGCTAGAGGCGGAGCCTCCCGGGTGCTCGTTGCACGGATTCCCACGTTATGGAATCCTTATCCCGCTCTTGACCACTCCGAAGGAGGGGATCGTCCAGAATGTCTGGATTGCGGCAGAGACTCCTTCTCGTCGCCGGCTGGGTCATTGCAGCCGTTGCCACCTGCCTGGTTGCGACGGGTGCCGTAACAGTGTCCGGGGGCCAGGTCGACGATCGTCCCCTCCGGACACTCGCGGCGGTCGAGATGGCGACTCTCCCGGTCCCAATTGAAGCTGGTTGCGTCGTGGTCGGGCCCCTTGCCTCCGGTGGCACCGAGACCGCGGCGGGCTGCTGGGGCCGGCAGAGTCGCCCCGACCGGGCACCGCGTGGCATGGGCGCAGCCCAGCCGGCGGAGAAGGAGTCGACATCGCGGACGCGCTTCTTCTATGCGTCCGGCGCGACCCCCTGGTAGGGAGGTACTTGGTATCCGCGACTACCAAGTACCCGTCCGGGCACAGAGCTTGCGCCAATCCGCTACGCCAGGGCCACCAATTCCAACATCGACTCGTCGAAGTAAGCAGTGGCGCCGTCGGGCATGAGGATGGCGCGGTCGGGGGCGAGGTCGGCCACGAACTCGGCGTCGTGGCTCACCAGGATCAGTGTCCCCTGGTACTGCTCCAGGGCCTCGAGTAGCGCCAGCTTCGACTGCGGATCGAGGTTGTTGGTGGGCTCGTCGAGGAGTAGGACGTTGTGCGCCGCCACCGCCAGTTGGGCCAGGGCCAGCTTGGTCTTCTCGCCGCCGGACAGCGTACCGGCCGACTGCTCCACCTTGTCCGCCAGCAGGAAGTGCCCGAGGACGGTGCGCAGTTGCTGGTCGGGCAACGTCGACACCTGGCGCATGTGGTCGAGGACGGTGATGTCGCGCTGGATGCGCTCGTGCTCCTGGGCGTAGTAGCCGACCGAGACGTTGTGGCCCACGTCCACCTCACCCAGGTCCGCCTCCTCGACGCCGGCGAGGATGCGCAGCAGGGTGGTCTTGCCGGCGCCGTTGAGGCCCATGATGATCATGCGCTCCCCCCGGTCGATGTCGACGTCGACGTCGACGAACACCACGTTGTCGCCGAATGCCTTGGCCAGGCCCGCCGCCTTGAGCGGGGTGCGGCCCGAGGCCGGCGGTTGCGGGAAGCGCACCGCCACGCCACGGCCCTGCCGGGCGACCTCGGTGCGTTGCAGCTTGAGCTTCTCGACACGGGTCTCCCAGGACCGGGCACGCTTGGCCATCGCCTCGGTGGACCCCTTGAAGCGGCGGATGCCCTCTTCGAGGCGGGCGATGGTCTCGTCCTGGTGGCGGCGCTCGCGGAGGCGCTGCTCCCGGCGCCGGTCCCGTTCGGTGATGTAGTAGCTGTAGTTGCCGCGGTAGTGCTCGGCCTCGCCGTCCTCGACGGCGAGCACGGACGTGATGGAGGAGTCCAGCAGCGGCAGGTCGTGGGAGATGACGAGCAGGCCGCCCCCGTAGGAGGCGAGGAAGTCCATCAGCCAGGCCTTGGCGTCGAGGTCGAGGTGGTTGGTGGGCTCGTCGAGCAGCAATGTGTCGGTCTCGGTGAACAGGATGCGGGCCAGCTCGACCCGCCGCCGCTGGCCACCGGACATGGTGGCGACCGGTTGGTCGAGCTCGTCGTTGCCGATACCGAGCGAGAAGGCGAAGCGCTTCGCCTCCGCCTTGGCGACGTAGCCGCCGGCGGCCGCCAGCTCGTCCTCGAGGCGGGAGAAGCGGCGGATGAGCTTGTCCCGCTCCTCGCCGTCGGTGGTCTCCATACGGCGCCGGGTCTGTTCCATGCGGCGCTCCAGGTCGCCGATGGCGCGGGCGGTGAGGATGCGCTCCAGGGCGGTGACGTCGCCGTCGACGTGGCTCAGCGCCGCTTCCTGGGACAGGTAGCCGACGACGCCGCTGCGGGCGATGTGCCCCTCGTCGACGGGACGCTCCGACGCCAGCGTGCGCATCAGTGTCGTCTTACCGGCTCCGTTGCGCCCCACCAGGCCCACCTTGTCGCCCGCCTGCAACGACAGCGCCACGTGCGAGATGAGCCGGCGCGGCCCGACGTCGATGGCCACTTCTTTGGCGATGATCATGAGATGAGTGTAAGAGCGTCCAGTGCACTCTCCGCGGCCGACGGCGCGGTCGAGACTGACCGCAGCGCGAGCACTGGACGTGCTCTTGCAAGCCTCTCTTGGGATCGGGACCAAGCACTCTCGACCGTCACACGGCCGGTTGCATGATTGTTCGATTATCATTAGAACAATGCTTATTAGGATTGATGCCGCATCGGAGGTACCGCTGTTCGTGCAGATCGCCGCGCAGGTGCGGGGTGCGATCGCCGGCGGCAAGCTGGGTGAGGGTGACCGGCTGCCCTCGGCACGTGCGCTGGCCGAGGCGCTTGGCGTCAACATGCACACGGTGCTGCGGGCCTACGGCGATCTGCGCGACGAGGGCCTGGTCGACATGCGCCGCCGTCGGGGCGTGATCGTGCGTTCGGGCGGAGAAGGCCGGGCCCGGCTCACCACACTCGCCCACGAGCTGACCGCCGAAGCCGTCCGGCAAGGACTTACCCCGGCGCAGCTGCGCCGCCTGATCGAGGAAGTGTCATGATGACCGAGCGACGAAAGCACGGTGGCACGCCCACCGTCGAAGGAGTGCAGCGATGAGCGGACCGGCAACGGGAGGGCCGGCCGAGCCACGTGGGGCGGCCGCCGGCGCCGGTCGGTTCGGCTGGCGGTGGGTCGTGCCGGTGGCCGTCGCGCTGGTTGCGGCGGTGCCGTGGCTCATCGTCGCCGGCGACGTGCCGGATCCGCTGGCGACCCACTTCGGGCCGTCGGGATGGGCGGACGGCTCCATGAGCCACGAACTAGCCGCCGTGTTCCTCGGTGGCTTCCTCGTCGCCGGACTGGCGTGGCTGGTCTGGGCGCAGCGGCACGGACCGCGGTTCGCCGCCATCCTCGCCGCCTACTTCTCCGGGCTGATGGCCCTCGCATCCCTCGCGACCGCGGCCGTGAACCAAGGCATCGACCGCTGGGAGGATGCCCACCTGGCCTGGGGATGGGTGATCGTGGTCACCTTGGGCGGCGTGCCGTTCGCCGCGCTGGCCGGCTGGCTCCAGCCACCCGACACACCCACCCCGAGATCGGCGCCCGCCGTCCCGCTGCCACTGACCCCCACCGAACTGGTCGTATGGGTCGGCCGCGCCCAGGCCGGCCCTGCCCTGTGGCTGCCGATCCTCGCCCTGGTCGGCCTGGCGGTAGCCGGGCTCTTCGGCGTGGCGGCCGGCTGGCTGCTGGCCACCGCCCTGTTCATGCTCGCCGCTCTGCTCTGCTTCACGTCGGTGCGCGTGCGTGTCGACGAGCGTGGCGTCGAGGTCCGTCCCGGCCTCGTGCCGTGGCCACGGGTGAGTTTCCCGCTGGCGACGATCGAGACGGCCCGGGCCGAGGTCCTGGCGCCGAGGGAATGGGGTGGCTGGGGCTACCGAGGTTCACTCCGCCTGGCCCGCCGGGCGGCCTGGGTCCTGCGCAGCGGCGAGGCACTGGTCCTCGACCTCGACGGCGACCGCCGCTTCGCCGTCACCGTCGATGGCGCCCCCGAGGCCGCCTCCGTCATCAACGGCCTCCTTACTCGCCGCACCGACTCCTGATCCGACGCAGCAGAGACCTTCACTCCGTGTCCCTCAGCTTGCGGGAGATGGAGACCGCGGCGCGGAGGGAAAAGACCATGTCCCTGCGGGAGGCGAGGGCCGAGGCGGGGTTGAGGACGACGTGGCGCAAGCCGGCGTCGACGAAGTGACGGAGACGGGTGAGCACGACGTCCGGTGTGCCCCACAACACGGTCTCGGCGACCAGATCGACGGGGACGGCCGCCATCGCCGCCCGGATCTCCCCCTCGGTGTGCCACTGGGGGACGAAGGCGACCAGGCCGGCGAACCCCTCCCCGAGCGGGTGGGTGGCGCCGTGGTGCTGCCACACCTCGTCGGGGGCGAGCAGGGCCATGAACCGCATGTAGGGGGTGTCGAGGAGGCGGCGGGCGTCACGCTCGGTCTTGCCCAGCACGGCGATGGCACTCCAGGCGGGCACGATCGCCGCCGGGTCCCTCCCCGCCTCGACCGCCGCGGTCCGCACCAGTGCCAGGGAGTCGGCGTAGGACTCGGGGGTGTACGGCAGCGTGGGGTACCAGCCGTCGCCGTAGCGACCCACCAGTCCCAGCATGCGGGGACCGTGGCCGGCGATCCAGATCTGCGGCACCCGGTCCGGGGCCGGGCCCAGGTCGAGGATGGCGCGGTCGAGCCGGAACAACTCGCCGTCGAAGTCGAACGGCCCGCGGCTGGTGAAACAGGTGCGGATGATCTGCAGCGCTTCTTCCAGGCGGCGCACCGGGCGGGAGAAGTCGTGGCCGTAGGGCACGGTGTTCTCCGTCTCGCCGGCCCCGATGCCGAGGATCGGGCGCGATTTTGTGAAGTGGCTCAGGGTCATCGCCGCCTGCGCCAGCGTCACCGGGTGGCGGCGCACCGCCTCGGTGACGGCGACGCCCACCTGCATGCGACCGACCTTGCCGGCAAGATGGCCGAGGAGCACCTGCCAGTCCATGTAGACGTGGGGCGATCCCTTGGGATCGGTGTTCCACAAGAATCCCTTGTCCCAGATCTCCTGCGGCACCCAGCCGAGGTAGTGGTCGACGGTCCACACGGCGTCGTAGCGGAACAGCTTGGCCGCCCGGCGCAGCAGGTCGATGCGCCCTGGGGACGACGCTCCGACGTTGAGACCGATGGTGACCTTGTCGGCCGATATCACGCGCCGAGATTAGACCACCTCCCGGAGTGGGCCACGAACCCAGGGTTCCCGACGACGCTCAGCGTCGCCCACAGCCCAAACCTCAACAGCGCCCACGAACCCAGGGTTCCACACGACGCTCAGCGTCGCCCAGAGCCCGAACCTCGGAGCGGCCTCCGAACCCTGGGTTCCCGACGACGCTCAGCGTCGCCCACAGCCCAAACCTCAAGAACGCCCAACGAACCCAGGGTTCCAGACGACGCTCACCGTCAGTCAGTGGTCACGGATACCAAGTACCGAGTACTTCCCGGTCCGTGTCAGCCCTCGACCTCGGCGCCGGCACCGGCGAACTGGGCCTGGTAGAGGGCGGCGTAGGCACCGTCTACCGCCATCAGCTCGGCGTGGTTGCCCTGCTCGACGATGCTGCCCTCCTCCATCACCAGGATCAGGTCGGCGTTGCGGATGGTGGAGAGGCGGTGGGCGATGACGAAGCTGGTGCGGTCGCCGCGCAGCGCCGCCATGGCCCGCTGCACCAGCAGCTCGGTGCGGGTGTCCACCGAGCTGGTGGCCTCGTCGAGGATGAGCAGCGCCGGGTCGGCGAGGAAGGCGCGGGCGATGGTGATGAGCTGCCGCTCGCCGGCGCTCACTCCCCCGCCGTCCTCGTCGACGGTCGTGTCGTACCCGGCGGGTAGGTTGCGCACGAAGCGGTCGACGAAGGTGGCCTCGGCGGCGGCGTGGATCTCCTCCTCGGTGGCGTCGGGGCGCCCGTAGGCGATGTTGTCGCGGATGGTCCCGTGGAAGAGCCAGGTGTCCTGGAGCACCATCCCGATCTCGGAGCGCAGGTCGTCGCGGCGCATGGTGGCGACGTCGATGCCGTCGAGGGTGATGCGCCCTCCGTCGAGCTCGTAGAAGCGCATGATGAGGTTGACCAGGGTGGTCTTGCCGGCCCCGGTGGGCCCGACGATGGCTACGGTCTGGCCCGGCTCCACGGTGAGCGAGAGGTCGTCGATGAGGGGCCGGTCGGCGTCGTAGCGGAAGGCGACGTGCTCGAAGGCGACGCGGCCGTGGGGATCCTCCACTACCAGGGCGCCGGCGTCGTCGGGCTCCTCCTCGTCGGCGTCGAGCAACTCGAAGACCCGTTCGGCCGAGGCGACACCGGACTGCGCCACGTTGACCATGGAGGCGAGCTGGGTGACCGGCTGGGTGAAGCTGCGGGTGTACTGGATGAACGCCTGCACGTCGCCGAGCGACATGGTGCCCGAGGCGACCCGGACTCCGCCGATCACGGCGATGACGACGTAGTTGAGGTTCCCCACGAACATCATCACCGGCATGATGAGCCCGGAGAGGAACTGGGCCTTGAACCCGGCACCGAACAGCGCCTCGTTCTCGGCGTCGAAGTCTTGCTGTACCTGGCGGCGCTGCCCGAAGACGTTGACCAGGGCGTGCCCGGTGAACGCCTCCTCGATCTGGGAGTTGAGCGTCCCGGTGCGGCGCCACTGCTCGACGAACTGGGTCTGGGAGCGCCGCATCACCATTCCCGTGATCACCACCGAGAGCGGAATGGTGACCAGCACCACCAGCGCCAGGGTCCACGACAGGGAGAACATCATCACCAGCACGAAGACGATGGTGAGCAGCGACGACAGGATCTGGCTCATGGTCTGCTGCAGGCTCTGGGCGACGTTGTCGATGTCGTTGGTCACCCGGGAGAGCAGCTCGCCGCGGGGTTGGCGGTCGAAGTAGCGCAGCGGGAGCCGGTTCAGCTTGTCCTCCACGTCGGAGCGCAACCGGTAGACGGCGCCCTGGACGACGTCGTTCACCAGGTAGCCCTGGAGGAACCCGAGCAGCGCCGAGGCGGCGTAGAGGGCGAGGGCGACGAGCAGGACCCGGCCCACGGCAGCGAAGTCCACCCCCTGCCCCGGCACCACGACCATGCCGGAGAGCATGTCGGCGATCTGGTCCTCGCCGCCGGCGCGGGCGGCGTCGATGGCCTGCTGCTGCGTCGCCCCGGCGGGGAGCTGGCGCCCGACCACACCGGCGAAGATGAGGTCGGTGGCCCGGGCCAGTACCCGGGGGCCGACGCTGCTCAGGCCGACGCTGATGACGGCGGTGACCACCACCAGCACCACCCGCGTCATGTCGGCGCGCAGCAGCCTGAGCAGGCGGCGCGCCGAAGGACCGAAGTCGAGCGACTTCTGGCCCACCATGGTTCCCCCGAAGGGTCCGCGGCCGGGGCCACCCTCGCTTCGGATGCGCTCGGTGCGCTGCATCGCCGGTCCGCTCATGATGCCGCCTCGAGCTGGGACTCGACGATCTCGGCATAGGTGGGGCAGGTCTCCAGCAGTTCTGCGTGGGTGCCGACGCCGACCACGGCGCCACCTTCGAGCACCACGATGCGGTCGGCGTCGACGATGGTGGAGACCCGCTGCGCCACGATGATCACGGTGGCGTCTGAGGTGACCGGCGCCAGCGCACGGCGCAGCCGGGCATCGGTTGCCAGGTCGAGGGCCGAGAACGAGTCGTCGAAGAGGTAGACGGCGGGTCGGCGGATGACGGCGCGGGCGATGGCGAGCCGCTGCCGCTGGCCCCCGGAGAGGTTGGTGCCGCCCTGGGCGATCGGCCCCTGCAGGCCCTCCGGCATCGCCTCGACGAAGTCCCGCCCCTGGGCGATGGAGAGGGCTTCCCACATCTCGTCCTCGGTGGCGTCCGGCTTGCCGTAGGCCAGGTTGGAAGCGACGGTGCCGGAGAACAGGTACGCCTTCTGCGGCACCAGGCCCATCCCGGCCCACAGCGCCTCGGGGTCGTAGTCGCGGACGTCGATCCCGTCGACGGTGATGGAGCCGGCGGTGACGTCGAGGAGGCGGACGGCCAGGTTGAGCAGGGTCGTCTTCCCGGCGCCGGTGGAGCCGATGATGGCGGTGGTCTGTCCCGGCGACGCGGTGAAGCTGACACCGGAGACGACGGGGTGGGAGGCGCCCGGGTAGGTCAGCTCCACGTCCTCGAAGACCACCTCGCCCCGCGCCGGCGGATCGGTCACCCCGTCGGCGGACGGCACCACCGACGATTCGGTGTCGAGCACCTCGCCGATGCGATCGGCGGAGACGGCGGCCCGCGGCACCAGCACCAACATGAAGCTGGCCATCATCACCGACATCAGGATCTGGATGAGGTAGGCCAGGAAGGCGGTGAGCGACCCGATCTGCATGTCCCCGGCATCGACCCGGATGCCGCCGAACCAGAGCACGGCCACGCTGGAGACGTTGAGGATGAGCATGATGACCGGGAAGATGGCCGCCATCCACCGGCCCACGGAGATGGCGACGTCGGTGAGTTCCCGGTTGGCGGTGGCGAAGCGGTCGGCCTCGTAGCGCTCCCGCACGAAGGCGCGCAGCACCCTGATGCCCATGATCTGTTCCCGCAGCACCCGGTTGACGGTGTCGATGCGGACCTGCATGGCCCGGAAGCCGGGGATCATGCGGGAGGTGATGAAGCCGATGGTGCCGGCGAGGACGGGGACCGCCACCGCCACCAGCCAGGCGAGCCCGACGTCCTCCCGCAGCGCCATCACCACGCCGCCCACCATCATGATGGGCGCCGCGATCAGCATGGTGAAGGTCATCAGCACCAACATCTGCACCTGCTGGACGTCGTTGGTGTTGCGGGTGATGAGCGACGGCGGACCGAACTCGGCAACCTCCCTGCCGGAGAACCGGGCCACCCGGGCGAAGATCGCGGCCCGCATGTCCCGCCCCGCGCCCATGGCGACCCGGGCGCCGAAGTAGACGGCGGCGATGGTGCACACGATCTGCACCACCGATACCACCAGCATCCGACCGCCGGTGGCGACGATGTAGCCGATGTCGCCGGTCACGACGCCGTTGTCGATGATCTGGGCGTTGAGGGAAGGCAGGTACAGCGAAGCGACGACCCCCACGAACTGCAGGGTGGCCACGACGGCGACCGCACCCTTGTAGGGAGCGAGGAATCGCCGCAGCAGGCCGAGCAGCATCAGCGCATCACCTCGGTGGCAGGCTGGGTGGTCGGCATCACCAGGCCGTGGACGGCGACCTCCACGATCTCGTCGACGGTGAGCCGGTCGGTGCCCGCCGGCGCGACGTGACCGGCGGCGGCGGCGAGGGAATGAAGCGCGAGGGCCGCCCGGGAAGGGTCGATGCGGATGCGATCGCGTTGACGGCGGAAGAACCCGGTGAGGGCACCGACGATTGCGGCATGGGCGTCCAGGAGGAAGTCGGGGGGTCCCAGTGCCCGCGGCTTGTCGTGGAGGGTGGGCGGGTTCGCCATCACCACGGCGCGCAGCACGCCCATCAGCATCGCCATCTGCTCGCCCCGGTCGATTAGCGCCTCGACGGCGGCACCCATCTGGTGCTCCAGCGGGAGGGCGGGGTCGATGGCGGCGAGCCGGTCCAGCGTCGGCCCCGGGTCCATGGCGTGCCGGACTGCCTCGCAGATCACCGAGTTCTTGTCGGGGAAGGCTCGGAAGATGGTGCCCTCCGCCACCCCGGCCGCCGCGGCGATCTGGCGGGTGGTCACGTTGGCCCCGCACTCCCCCAGCAGCGGCACCACGGCGGCGACGATCGCCCGACGACGGTCGTCGGGATGCATCGCTGGAGCGCGTCGTGAGGGATTCACGGCGGGGAGCATAACATGAGTGAGCACTCACTCATTTGCAGTAGGCGGCCACGTCGACACCGCGTCCGGTACGTCGATCAGCCTGGTCCGAGCGAGCATCGCGTCGTGGCGGCCGGGCTGACGAGACTGGGCGACCGGATCGCAACGATAGACCTGCTCATCGCCAGCGTTGCCCTCGACAACGACGTCGCCCTGTTGACCCGGCACCAGCGTCGCTTCGCCCGCCTCCCCGATCTCGAGGTGCTGGCCTACTGAGTGGCTGCACCGCAACGACGCACACCTGCTCACCGCTCGCCGGCTGCGCGCTTCGCCGCCCGATACACCGGCCACCACAATCCGCATGTGAGCATGATTGCCATCCAGTGCCACATCCGATGCCCCACCGGCATCGCTTGGGCGTGACGGATGGTGATACCGTCAAAGTTGCCCATCAAGACCCCCCTTTCAGTCACCTCCACGCAACGTAGCGACGGGGTGTGACAGAAACGGGCTGCCTGGCGAGGCGGGGGTCTGAGGCTCACGATGTGCGTTCAACTTGCCGCAAGGCCGTGCAGAACACCGCGATGAAGACCCCCCTCGACCCGCCCTGCGCAAAGCCTCCGGGCGGCCCACTCCCCCC